>CALKVG010000142.1 GCA_937998045.1 uncultured Myxococcales bacterium | reverse complement strand
ATACGAGATTTCTGCCTGTCTCGTGGGCTCTGAGATGTGTATAAGAGACAGGGCCATGGGAACGGCGACCCGGGTCCTTCTGGCAATCCCGGCGCGGCCGGCGCTGCGTTCGCCGTCCGGCAATTTCAGTGACCTGCGCTCACGCCCGCGGTTCGCCCGCCTGAAGAGCGCGCCGAATCGGAGGGAACAGGTTCAGCGCGAGCGCCTGTTCCGGGCGCCACCACGAGGCCTCCACGACCTCCCGATAGTCCACCACGACGCGTGGTCGGTCGGCCACGTCCAGGGCGAAGATCTCGACGTGATCGCGCTTCCCTTCCCAGTCGTTCGTTTCGTCGACGAGAAGCCGGAGCGACTCGGCCGACGTGGTCACACCGACTTCCTCGCGCAGCTCCCGCAGCGCCGCCTCGCGCGCTGTCTCGTTGCGCCGCACGTACCCCCCGGGGAGCGAGTAGTACGAGACGTACGAGTTGCGCACGAGCAGCACCTCGCCCTGGTTGCGCAGGAGCACCAGCGCGCCGTGCGTCTCCGGATGGCGCAGCGCCCAGTATCCCCGCATGAGCTGATACGCGCAGACGTAGGCGAGCTGGAAGCTGCGATCGACGAGGCTGGGCCCGTTCCCGACCGGTGTCGCCCCTTGACCCATGTGCGTACGGTACACGTACGCCGGTCGTCGCGACAGGCGGCGACGAACGCGCAACCGGGCGCGGGCGTAACGGCTTCACGGCGCGCGGCGCAACATGCCGAACGTGCGAGCGCCGAGCGCCGAAGCCGTCAGTCGTTCATGCAAACGCAGTCGCGACCCGCCAGCTTTGCGCAGTAGAGCCGGTCATCGGCGCGGGCAATGAGCTCGGCGGGGCCCTCGTTCGGCTCGATCTCGCCGAGCGAGACGACGCCGACGCTGATGCTCGGCGTGAGCGGCACCTCGTCCGCGTAGACGCTGACGGTGCGCGCTGCGGTGCGCAGCCGTTCGGCGAGTTGCGCCGCGTCGTCGGCGCTGGCATTGCGCGCGAGAACGACGAACTCGTCACCACCCCAGCGGGCGAGGACGTCCTCCGCGCGCACCACGCGGCCGAGCTGACGCGCGAGCTCGCAGAGAATGTCGTCCCCCGCGTGATGCCCGTGCGCATCGTTGAGCTCCTTGAAGTGGTCGACGTCGATGAGGAGCACCGCGATGGATGCGCTCGCGCGATGCGCGTGCGAGAGCTCGGAGTTGAGCCGTCGGTCGAAATAACGCCGGTTGAACACGCCCGTGAGCGCGTCGCGAACGGACGACTCGTAGAGCGAACGCTGGAAGGACTCTTCGTGGGCGTCGGCCACCGTGAATCGCATGAAGAACGACGGCCCGAGCTGTACGCGTGCCCCCGGCTCGAGCCGCCGCCGTCGCTCGACGCGCTCCCCCTCGACGAACGTCCCGTTGCGGGAGCCGAGATCGTGCAGGACGACTCCCCCGACGCGATCGTGCACTAGGCGCACGTGCTTGCGGCTCACGGAGGGGTCCGAGATCCAGATGTCCGCCGTGGGGTCTCGCCCCACGATCGTTTCGCCCTCCTCGAGCGGGAAGACTCGACCCGCCTCGAGACCGCTCATGACGGTCAGGAGCGGACGCGGTTGACTCCACTGCATGGCTTGGCCGGGGCGCAGCGGCGTGTCCCGGTGTCGCCGGGTCGTGCGGATGCGGGATCCGGATTGTGCGGTGCGCGGCTTTTCCAGTCCCAACGTCGCGCGCGTCTCGCGGCTCATCCTTGCCTGTCCTCCCGTGATCACCCTGACTGCAGGTGCTGCAACCGCGCGCGACCCTGAGCCGCGTAGCGAGGCCGACGCAGAGATCAGACTCTCCCTTTGGCCCACCGGACTACCGAAAGGTCGTCCGGACAAGGGCTGCGCCTGGCTCATTAATACACGTAGGACCCGCTGTACGCGACCGAACTTTCCCGCCCCACCTTGGCACGGGTTCTTCGCAAGTTTTGTCGAACAGTACCCGTACCTCGGCGCGAGCGGGGCTCCTCCTCGAGCCGGTCATCCGCCTATTCTCGTCGTCAGGCTCGTCCATGCACCCCAGCCCGCGTTCACCAGCCGTTCGCGTCTGGGCGACCTGTGGGCTCGCCGCGCTCTACGTCATCGTAGCCCGCCTCGGCCTTGCGATGGACGCCGTGAGCGGGTTCGCCACGCTCGTCTGGCCTCCGACGGGGCTGTCTCTGGCGGCCTTGCTCGTCCTCGACGGAAGGGCGTGGCCCGGCGTCACGGTGGGGGCGTTCGTCGTCAACGTATGGACGGGCGCTCCGGCGCCGGTTGCGCTCGGCATCGCCGCCGGCAACACGCTCGAAG
This sequence comes from uncultured Myxococcales bacterium, assembly GCA_937998045.1. Classification (GTDB taxonomy): domain Bacteria; phylum Myxococcota_A; class Polyangia; order Polyangiales; family Polyangiaceae; genus Palsa-1150. Next base: position 10,545 of record CALKVG010000142.1, on the reverse strand, counting down.
CCGTCGCCGGCGCGTGGGCGATTCGCCGCTTCACGGGGTTTCGACCGGCCCTGGATCGACTGGGCGATGCGATCGCACTCGTCGGCATCGGCGCGCTGGCCAGCACGGTCTTGAGCGCGACCGTGGGCGTCGCGAGTCTCGTCGCCGGCGGCATCACGACGCTCGCCGAGGCCGGTCGTACGTGGCGCGCCTGGTGGCTCGGCGACGCCATCGGCGATCTCGTCGTCGCGCCCGTCCTCCTCACGCTCTCGGCGGCGGGTCGGATTCCCCGCGGGCTGCTGCGGCCCGCTCGCGTCGCCGAGGTCGTTGCGCTGGGAAGCGCGATCCTCGCGGGATCCATCTGGCTGTTCGGCGTTCGTGTCGGCGGAACGATCGCGGCGTTCCGCGAGGCGTATCTGATCTTCCCGCTCCTCGTATGGGCGGCGGTCCGCTTCGGGTCGCGGGGCGCGGCGCTCGCGACGTTCGCGGTCTCCGCCGTGGCCGTCGCCGGCACGGCCCTCGGGCGCGGCCCGTTCACCCGGACCCGACTCTCGGAGAGCCTGCTCTTTTTGCAGGTGTTCGTCGCGATCGCCGCGACCACCGCCATCATTCTCGGCGCGGTGGCGCAGGAGCGCGCCCAAGCCCTCGCCCTGCGCGACTCGCTTCTGTCGGTCGCTTCGCACGAGCTACGCACCCCGCTTGCGGCGCTGCAGCTTCGCGTTCAGGCGCTCGCGCGCGCAGTGGCCAAGGGCGCGGCGGCGCGCGAACGCATCGCCGCCGACGCCACCGCCCTCGACCGGCAGGTCAAGCGCCTGGCGACGCTCGTCGACGAACTGCTCGACATGTCGCGCATCATGTCCGGGCGCATTCGCATGGAGCCGGAGGACGTAGACCTCGGGCTGCTCGTGGAGGAGGTCGTCGAGCGTTGCGAGCCGGACGACCGCGCGCGCGTCCAGGTCCGCTTGCCTCCGGAGCGCGTCGTGGGTCGGTGGGACCGCTCGCGCGTCGACCAGGTCATCAGCAACCTCGTGTCGAACGCCATCAAATACGGCGCTCAAGGCCCCGTCGAGATCACGCTCGGTCGCTTCGCCGAGCGCGCGCGCGTCGCCGTGAGCGATCGGGGCATCGGCATCCCTCCCGAAGACCTGGGGCGGATCTTCGAGCGCTTCGAGCGCGGCCGTACGGCGAAGGGGACGGGAGGCTTCGGGGTCGGCTTGTGGATGGTGGCCCAGGTGTTGGCGGCGCTGGGCGGAACGGTGGAGGTGGAGAGCGTGGTGGGGAAGGGGTCGACCTTCGTCGTCGAGCTCCCCATGCACGAGGCCGGCTCGACGTGACGCGCGCCTTGAGCGCCGCCGCTCCGCCGTATACGTTCCGCGCTCGAGACTGGAAGGAGAAGCCCGATGATCAAGGTCTACGGACACCCGATGAGCACATGCACCCGCAAGGTCCTCATGACCCTCGCCGAAACGGGCTTGCCGTACGAGCTGTCCGTCGTGGATTTCGCCAAGGGCGAGCACAAGCAAGAGCAGCACGTGCGCCGTCAGCCCTTCGGCAGAGTCCCCGCGCTGGAGGACGACGGCTTCGAGCTCTTCGAGTCGCGCGCGATTTGCCGGTACATAAGCGACAAGGCGTCCGCTCGGCTCGTTCCCGGCGACATCAAGGCAAAAGCCAAGATGGAGCAGTGGATCAGCGTCGAGACGTCGGAGTTCAGCGCTCACGCCATGAAGTTCGTTTACGAGTTCGTGTTCAAGCGCCAGCAGGAGGCGAGCGTGCTCGAGGCGGCGGGCAAGGGGCTGGAGCTGACCTGCGGCGTTCTGAACAAGCAGCTCGGGCAGACGCCCTTCCTCGCGGGGAGCGAGTTCACCCTCGCCGACATCGTGTTCATGCCGTACATCGACTACGGAATGACCACTCCCGTCCGAGAGATCTTCGCCAAGTATCCCCACTTCACGACGTGGTGGAACACGATCGGCGCGCGCCCTTCCTGGAAGAAGGCGACCGGCAAAGCCTGAATCAGCGGCCGCCCGCTCGCGGGTCCGCGGACTCGGCCGCGGCCTCGTCCTCGGGAGGGGTCAGGTCCTGTTCGAGGTCCTTCAGAACGGCGGCGAACCGCTCCGGACGGACGCCGGCCGCCGCGAGGGTCGGTGCCTCTGCGTTGACGTCCGAGTCGCCCTCGACGATCCGGAGGAGGGCCTCGGCCGCGCGCACGATGCGTACGCTCGTGGGAAGATTGTCGAGGCGCGCGTGGTGCAGCGCGCACGCGTCGACGATGTCCGGGGGAAGGCGCCACGCGCGCGCGATGTCCGCGCCGGCTCGCTGGTGGTGGCGGCCGGCGAGCTGGGCCGCGACGTCCTCCGACGGAGGCACCGGCATCTTCGCCAGGATGCGATAGATGCGTGCTTCGCCGATGTCGTGGAGGAGCCCGCAGAGGTACGCGTACTCGTACGCGCGGCCGTGCTCGCGGGCGACGAGCTTCGCGGCGATCGCCGCTCGCAGGCTGCGGGCGAACGAGCGCTCCACCGCGGACTGGTAGTACGGGAGCTCGGCGTTGGACCGCTCGTAGACGACCTGCAGCAGCAGGTCGCGCGATGAGGCCAGCCCGATGCGGACGAGCGCTGCCTGCGTCGACACGATGCGCGCCCCTCGCGAGTACACGGCGGAGCCGGCGAGAGCGACGAAGCGCGCGGCGAGCGGCGGGTCGCGGTCGACGAGATGGGCGATGTTCGACATGTTCGTCCGGGGATCCTCGGCGAGGCGCAGCGCCTCCGCCGCGGCCTCGGGGAGCAGGGGGAGTCCTGCTCGGCCGGTCGCGAGCGCCTTCACCAGCTCCGCCTCGACGGCCGCCGCTTCTGCGGGACGAATGACGGTGGTCAGCGATATGCCGCTCACGCGCTCGGGAGCGCGAGCTTCGCTCGCGTGGGGGGCCAGCTGCACGCGGTTGCGACCGAGACGCTTCGCTTCGTAGAGGGCCGAATCCGCTCGTTTGCAGATGGCCTCGACGCTGACGTCGGGCTGGTCAGGCTGGAAGACAGCCACGCCGATGCTGACCGTGACCTTGCGAGGGAGCGCGGGGACGATGAGCGCCTCGACGGACGAGCGAAGGGCCTCCGCGAGCGCGCACGCCCGCTCGGTCTCGGCGTCGGGCGCGACGAGCACGAACTCCTCGCCCCCGTAGCGCCCGCACGTGTCCGCCGGGCGCATCGCCTTGCGTATGCACTCGGCGAGTCCCCTAAGGACCTCGTCCCCGACGTCGTGTCCGAATCCGTCGTTGATGCTCTTGAAGTGGTCGACGTCCACGAAGAGCACCCCGAAGGTGCGTCCCCGCTTGAGGAGGCGCTCCAGGGAGGCGCCGAGCGAGCGCCGGTTGGGGAGACCGGTCAGCGTGTCGACGACGGCCTCGCGTCGGTAGCTGTCGCGCTCCTTGCGGACGCGCAGGAGCCGATCGCGCTCGCGCCGGTTGCGGAGCTGAACGCGGATGCGCGCTTGAAGCTCGGCGACGCGCTGCTCCGTCAACGCGCCGGCGAAGCAGTCGTCCGCCCCGCAGAGCAGGCCGCGGACCACGAGCGGTTCGCTCGAGGCGTCCGGCGAGAGCAGCATGATCGGGGTCACTCGGTCCGCGTCGCTCGAGCGGAGTTCGCCGCAAAGCTCGAAGGCCGCGCCGTGGGGAAGGTGCATGTCGATGATGAGGAGGTCGCCCCCACTTTCCTCGATACATCGACGGATATCGTCGGCCGAGGTGCGCACGGTCACGACGAAGCCCGCAGCCCCGAAGACGGGGCCCAGCGCAGCTGCCAGCTGCGACGGTCCGTCTACGATGAGAACGCGCGGCTCGACCTCCGTCGCAGGCGGCGGCAGGCTCGCGGAGCCCTCGGGCGGAAAGGCGGACGGTAAAAGCGATGCTCGGTTGCGCACACTACCGCCTCGACCGACTGGAACGGCAGTTGCTGCCAAAACTTTAAGGCGTTTTCGCGTCCCCGGCGCCTCGGTGCCATGCGTCAACTCCCGGGCGGCGTTCCTTCTCCACAGTGCGCCGCAAGGACGTCCAGCAGCTCCTGCATCCCGACCGGCTTTCGCAGGTAGCCCGACACCTGGAGGGTGTCCGCCTTGGAACGGACGTTCGCGTCGGCCGAGAGCACCACCACCGGGATGGACTCGAGCTCCGGATCGCGCGCCTGCTCGGAGCGAAACGCCCAGCCATCCATCACCGGCATCATCAGGTCGAGCAGAATGAGGGAAGGGCGGGTGTCGTCGCCGCGCAATCGGTCGAGCGCCTCACGCCCGTTCGTCGCGGTCGCCACTCGATACCCCTCGTCCTCCAGGATGTCGCGGATCACGTCGAGGATCGCGTCGTCGTCATCGACGACCATCACCTTCTTGCGATCCATGGCCAAGACTACTTATACAGCCTTCAAGCGCTTGGCTCGCGTGGAAGCGAGACCGTGAAGGTCGCTCCTTCACCCGGCGCGCTGTGCACCTCGACCGAGCCTCCGTGGGCTTCCACGAGTTCGCGCACGATCCAGAGTCCCAGCCCGAAGCCGCTGTAGTTGCGGGCGGACACCGCACGCTCGAAGCGTCCGAAGATGCGGCGCTGGTCGTCGGCGCTGATCCCGATCCCCTCGTCTTGGACGGCGAGAATCGCGCGATCGACCTCGGCGCGGACGCTCACGCGGACCGGCTTGCCCGTCCCGTACTTGAGCGCGTTCGACAGCAGGTTGGTGACGACGCGCTCGAGGCGCGATCGGTCCCACCGCCCGAGCACCGACTCCCGCGGGTCGAACGCGAACGTCGAGCCGGCCTGGCGGGCCGCCTCGGTCATGCGCTCGACCGACGTGTCCACGATCGCCGCGAGGTCGACCTCCGCGCGCGCGAGCTCGATCCTTCCACTGGCGAGTCTGGAGATGTCGAGGAGATCCTCCACCAGCTCGTCGAGCCTCTGCGCCTGCGCGACCGCGCGAGTGGCGTCGCGAACGACTCGATGCTGCGTCTCGCTGTCCGGACCCTCCCTGCTCGCGTCGCGCACCAGCTTCTGAAGGGCGAGGAGAAGAGAGGTCAGGGGCGTACGGAGCTCGTGGGACGCGACGGACAGGAAGTCCTCGCGATCGCGGACCGACTCGCGAAGGCGAGCTTCGATGTTCTTGCGGTCGTCGATGTCGACGCAAGACCCGATGTACCCCGCGAAGCTGCCGTCCTCGGTGAAGCGCGGGGCGCCGCGATCGAGCACCCAGCGGTATTCGCCGTCGGCGCGGCGCAGACGGTATTCCATTTCGAACGGCTCCCTGGCCGAGAAGGCGCGCTCGTATATGGCGATGCAGCGCGGGAGGTCCTCGAAGTGGACGTCTTCGGCCCAACCCACGCCTTGCTCCTGGTCCAGCGAGCGCCCGGTGAAGTCGAGCCACGTTTGATTGAAGAAGGTACACAGCGAATCCGTCCCGGACATCCAGAGGAGGACCGGCGAGGCGTTCGCCATGTTGCGGAACCGGCTCTCCGTCTCGCGAAGCTGGGCGGCGAGCGCACGTGTTTCCGTCACGTCTCGCACGACGGCGGACGCTCCCACGATCCGGCCCGAGGCGTCGTAGAGCGGCAAGCTGCGCGCTTCGTAGGTCCCGCGGCGCCGCGTCTCGGGCACGACGAAGCGCCGCTCACCCGATTCGACGCGTTTGCCCGCGAGGGCTTCGCGCAGCCGCGCCTCGGCCCCGGTCTCGACCATGAACGGGAGCACCTCGACGGCCGTCCGTCCGAGGACCTGTTCGGAGCGCATCCCGAAGATCGCTTCCATCTGCGCTCCCCAGAAGACCAGGCGCAGCTCGGGGTCGACCGCCATCAACCCGTCGCCCTCCCCAAGCAAGGCCTCCGCCGTCCGGAGCTGCGCGATGATCGCGTCGTCCATCACGCTGCCTTCAGCCCGAAAGCCGTCACGTCCCGGGCGAAGCGGGCCTCGATGCGGTCCACCGCGGCGTCTCCGAGGACGACGCCGAGGGTACGGATCGCCGCATGGCCGCGGGGTAGCCATGCGCGCGCCCAGCCCGCGAGGGTCGAGAGGTGGCCGGCGCCGGCGGTTTCGATGAGCGCCCGGGTCCACGCGCGATGCCACCTCGCGTCGGGCACGAAGGACGCGATGAGGGCGCCGAGGAGAGCGTCCCCGCGCTCACGGCCGGTCTCGGCGAGTCCGAGCAGCAGGGAGTCCAACGCGGGCTTCAGGCAGACGTTCAGCCCCACCAGGGCCTCGCCCCAGTCGAACGCGACGAGAGCGCGCTCGACCGCTTCGCGCATCGGTTGCCAGCTGGGATCGCCCTCCCATGTCTCGCGGCTCGAATCCCCGAAGGACGGACGCACGCGCCGGAGCTGCCCCATGCGGTTCGCGACGCGATGGATGCGGCGCACCTCGTCCGCGGCCTGAAACGCGGCCGCGATGACGATCCGCGAAGCGGGCGCCATTTGACCGACGTAGGCCGCGAGCATCTGGAAGCCGTGCATCGCAAAGCGACTGACCGGGAGCACGCGCTCCAGAACCGCGACCCAGCCCGTATCGAGCGTCGCGTCGTAGTCCGTGTCGTCGATCGTTTGCGCGATGCCATCGGCGTACGCCTCGGCGTCGCGCTGGAGCGCGACGTAGCTCGTGTAGGTGGTTCGCCGTGGGTCGGCGAATTCTTCCCAGTCGACGCCGGCGAGCTTCGATCCCCGCTGGTGCCGCGCGTACCACCCGTCCATCGACGCTTTTACCTCGAACCCGCCCCGCGGTACGTGGTGCAGCAGGCCGGACGTCGCGATGTCGTATTCGCTCGGAACGCGCCGCCGCACCGCGAGGTGCGAATACGTCTTCAGCGCCGGCGTGGACCTCGTTCGCGCGGAGGTCATGGCCTCTCCTCCTCGGCGATCCACACGGCTTCTTCGTCGGTCACGCAAAAGCGACCGCGAAACGAAGGCATGATCGCCTCGAGATCGCCGGGGAGCTTGAACGGTCCGCCGGCGTGTCGGCAAAGGGCCTCTCGCGTCGCGACGCACCGGCCGGCGACTCCGACCCGGACGTAAGAGCCGTGCGAACGGACGTCGGCGCTCGGGCACGATTCGATGATCGCACCGATGACGGCTTGCGCGCGTGGACCGGCCACGAGCACGGGGCCCACGAGGTACGTCATCGCGCTCCCGCTCCTGCCGAGGCGACGTCGACGAAGATGTCCCCCCCATCGACGCGGACCGGGAGGCGCGTGAGGCGCGCGGATCGCGGATTCGCGCCGCAACCCGTCCTCGCGTCGTAGGTCCACCCGTGCGCCGCGCAAACGATGACGCCGGCCTCCAGTCGCCCCTGGCTCAGCGCGACCCCTTGGTGCGCGCAGCAGTCGAGAAAGGCACTCACCTCGTCGTCGGTGTTCACGAGGAGGACGCGCACACCGTCCACGACGAGGGGCCGCATCTCCCCCGGCCAGACCTCGTCGAGCGCAGCTACCCTTTGGAACGTCATCGGGAGCCGCGCCCGTTCCGCACGTCGACACGGTCGAGGGCCTCGATACCCGCGGCGGACACGGTCAACTTCGGCTGAAGCACGCGTCCGCGGTGGACGAGGACGGCGCCGTCGCCGGGCGTCACCCTCACGTCGGCAGCCTGCTGCAGCTTGGCCGTCGCGTCTGCGATCGACTCGGACTCGTGCAGGATCACGACGAGGCCGAGGGTGTCGCCCTCCACGAAGCCGTATACCGGGATCATCGCCGCCTCCGATCGATCCAGGGATAATCTCCGCCGAACAGGTCGCGGCCCCAGGTCGAATGATCGAGTCCGAAGTAGGAGCGCAGCAAGGCAATGAGGTTTGCCGGTGCTTCGCCCGCGAGGACTCGCTTCACGACGTCCTTGTGGGCCGCATAGCGCTCTTTTTCCTGCTCGAAGAGGGAGCGGCAAGGTTCCGAGCAGAAGATGCGCTTTTGCCCCGCGACGTTTGCCACGATCGCGGAGTTGCGCGACGGGGTCCCGCCGCAGAGAACGAGCTGACAGAGGTCGCAGAAGCCGACGATCGCCGTCCCGTGGACCGCGAAGTCGTTGTCCACGTCCGCCTCGCGCCACCGCTCGTCGATTCGTCGCCAAAGGGGCTCGTAGGCGTCCCACGAGCGTGGGTACTTGGTCCGGAGCCAGGCGCGTTCGCGCGGTGAGGGGACAACGAAGTCGAACCACACGCTGGACCGGTACGTGTAAGCGCTGGCGTACACCATGTGGTGGTAGTTCTCGAGCGACTCGAGGAACGTCGACCAGTACCAGGGTTTCTCGAGGCCCACGGCGTTCAGGGTCCGCAAGAACTGGTCGATGACCCACTCTTCGACGAATTCCTTGAAGGACCGCGTGCGGTGATCGAGCGGTGTCAGGTAGTCCATCGCGAAGCCGGTGACGACCGCGAAGAGGAGCCAGCTCCGCCAGAACCATTTGTCCACCAGCCGCTGGGCGAGCGCGGGGTCCGCGGCAACTACCGCCTCGAGCACCGGACGGCCGATCTGCGCGTGGCGCGCCTCGTCGCTCTGAATGCTCGTGACCATCTTCTCGAACATGCGGTCGCCCACGTCGTGAGCGAGCGACGAGAGGCCGATGAACTGAAGGTTCGTGAAGCCCGTCTCGAAGACGAAATGGGTGGCGATCGCGAACTCGATGGCGTTCGATCCGAGGAGAAGCTCGTCGACGAGGTGTCGTGCCGCGATCGCGACCCAGTTGTTCGAGTGGTAGAAGCGGTGCGTCCAATCGAACTGCGGATCGTGACGCAAGAGCTCGTGCAGGACGAGCAACGGAATCTGAGTGTGGCGAAACTCGTCCAGTGCGCCCATGGTCGCGGCCGTTCGCCACGCGCTGGCGCGCCCGAACCTCGCGCCGCGGAGATTGCCGATGACCGCAGCGAACTCGGCGAGCGAGAGCGTCGCTGCGTGGAGCTTCAGCGCGTTCAGCCATACCGGATCGACTTTCTTCCAGTCCTCGAGTCTGCCGATGGCGTCTCGAACCGCGTAGACCGCGGCGTCCTTGGCTGCCTGGCCCTCGACGTATTCTCCGTACGTCGTGCGATACGGTTCGTCCCACGCCGCCCAAGCCGAGGAGGGCAACCACGGCGTTCCGGCGGCCTCTTCGGGGAAGGCCTCGCGCTCCGTAACGTACGATAGCGTCCAATCGAGCTTGCGAGCGAACTCGGCCCAATCGGTGCGACGAAGCATGGTTTCCCGATTGTCGCCGCGCACGCTGCGAAGATCAATTTGAGCCGACTGGGCCGTGGGTTTCAAACGACCTCGAGCGTTGAGATGTCAGCGAGGCCCACTGACGAGCAGGGCCGAGCGGGCCGAGCGGGCCGAGCGGGCCGAGCGGGCCGAGCGGGTCGAGCCGGGCCGAGCCGGACGAAGCGGGGCCAAGCGGGTCGAGCCGGGCCGAGCCGGACCAAGCGGGGCCAAGCGGGCCAAACGAGCCAAACAAGCAGGTCGACCGTTTGGACTGAGAGTGCGTGTCCTCTCGTCGAGCACACCGGCCCATGTGCGGGAAAGCTCGAGAGGAGCGATCCGTGCATATCCGTGCGCCGCGGCCGCCCACCGTGAACCTCTCCGCGCACCTGCGGCGCGTCGCCTTTGGCTACTTGCACCTTACCCGCAAAGGGTTTCATCCTTCAAAGTTGGGGAGAGAATCGTGAGCACCAGCCGTCCCGGATCGAGCGATAGGAGTGGGTCGATGGGCGTGACGACGAGCGAGACGCGCGTCGCAACGGCGCCGCCGTGCAACGACGACGCGCGGGAGCGCCTGCTCCTGGCCGATCGCCTGGCGGCGATCGGAACGCTGGCGGCAGGCGCGGCCCACGAGATCAACAACCCTCTGACCTACGCGCTCATCAACGCCGATCACGTCCTGCGCAAGCTGCGCGCGTTCTCCGCCGCCGGGGGCGAACTCTCGTCGGAGGCGGAAGGAGACATGCTGCCGCAGCTCATTCGATCGCTCGAGCAGGCAGGCGACGGGATGCAGCGCGTCCGCGCGATCGTGCGCAACTTGCTGACGTTTTCGAACGGCGGACTCGCTCCGCGAACGCTCGTCGACGTACGGGCGATCGTCGAGTCTTCGATCCAGATGTCGATGCACGAACTCGTGCACCGAGCGACCCTCGTGCGCGACTTCGGCGACGTCCCTCCGGTGGAGGCCAACGAGGCCGCGCTCGGCCAGGTCTTCCTGAACCTGATCGTCAACGCCGCCCAGGCCATCACCGAGGGGGATGTCCAAGGGAACCAGGTGCGCGTCGCGACGTCGACGGACGCCGAGGGGAACGCGGTGGTGGAAGTGACCGACACCGGCGCGGGGATCGCTCCCGAGATGCTCCCGCGCATCTTCGACCCGTTCTTCACGGCCAACAAGACCGGCCGCGGAACCGGTCTGGGCCTCTCGATCTCGCACGGGACCGTTGGAAGCCTCGGTGGGAACATCGCGGTCTCGAGCCAAGTCGGGCGCGGGTCGCGGTTCCGGGTGACGCTGCCTGCTGCCGCGCGATGGCGCGCGAGCGGGCCACCGTCAACCGCGCAGCCCCACACGATTGCGCGCCGCCGGGTACTCGTCGTGGACGACGACGCCCTC
>CALKVG010000141.1 GCA_937998045.1 uncultured Myxococcales bacterium | reverse complement strand
ATGTCCCACAGCCCACCCGTACGCTGACGATGGCGGAAGCTTTGGCGTACGCGCGCGAACACCAGCCGGCGATCCATGCTGCGCTGTCGAGCGTCGCCGCCCGGATGGCGGAGGCCAAGGTGCCCACCGGACAGTGGCTGCCGACCGTCGGCCTCGGGGCGCAGATCTACGGCGCAACCTCGAACAACTCGACGGCAAGCTCCCTCTCGATGGACCGGGTGGACGTCCCGCGCATCGGAGGGACGACGGCGCTCACCTCTCCTTCGAACGCGAGCTGGCAGCCTTACGCGTCCACGTTCGCCGGCGTAGGCGTGCTGCAAGAGGTGTTCGACTTCGGTCGCATCGGGGCGCAACGCGCGGCGGCCGACGCCCTCGTCGACGTGGCCAAGCACGACGCCGACGCCGCCCGCCTCGACGTCGACTTCGGCGTCGAGGAGGCCTACTTCTCGGTCCTCGCGGCGAAGGCGATCGTGAAGGCGTCCGACCAGGCCTACGGGCGCGCCCTCGTGCACCGCGACTTCGCGAAGCGAGGGGTCGACTCGGGATTGCGATCGCCCATCGAGCTGACGCGCGCCGAGGCGGATCTCGCGCGTTTCGACGTCGGGCGCGTTCGCGCGCGAGGAGGAGTCGCGCTGGCGCAGACGGTGCTCGCCGCGGCGATCGGCGCGCCGGACCCCGCGGTGGACGTCGCGGGCGAGGCGCCGCAGCGTTCGGAGATGCCCGCGATGGAGGAGGCACTGCGCCTCGCTCAGGCGCGCGATCCGGCGCTGGCCGCGTCGCTCTCCCAGCTCTCGGCCGCCGAGAAGAAGACCACGGCCGTCGGGGCCGAGCTGCGGCCGGACCTTTCGCTCACGGCGACCCTGTCGGGCCGTGCCGGCGGGGCGGCGGTGAACGCGAACGGACAGACGATCACGCCGGCGGGCGAGGGATGGGTCCCCAACATCCCGAACTGGGACGTCGGACTCGTCCTGTCCTGGCCGCTCTTCGACGGCGTCATCGGCGCTCGGCGCGACGCCGCGAAGTCGATGGAGCGGGTCCGCCACGACGAGGTCGACGAAGCGCAGCTGAAGGACGCCGCGACGGTGCGCGAGACGTACGCGCGCGTCCAGGTCGCGCGCTCCGCGCTCTCCGCGCTGCAGAACTCGGTGATCGCCGCGCGCGCCAATTACGATCAGGCCGACGCGCGCTTCCGCTCCGGGATCGGCAACGCCGTCGAGCTGGCCGATGCAGAGGCTGTCCGAGTCGACGCAGAGATCCAGCTCGCGCTGGGGCAGTTCGATCTCGCACGAGCACGCGCCGCGTTCGGGCGCGCGATTGCGGAGGAACTGTGACCTCCAGGGAGACCAAGCAAGTGACTGCGCCCGTTTCGTCCCAATCCATGTCGCCGCTGCATGACCCGTCGGAGGCCCAACGCCGCAGCGTGTGGGTGCCCCTCTTCATCGCCGCCGGGGTCGCCGCCATTCTCGCGATCGGGGGGCTGCTCGTGCGGCGCGCCGAGTCGCGGGTCAACCACGTGGCGATGGCGTCGACGCCGAAGCCCGTCACCGTGGTGTCCGCGCAAGACACGACGTTCCGCGAGTCGCGCACGTACATCGGGACGCTGCGCCCTTGGATCGAGGCGCAGGTCGGGCCGCAGTTCATCTCGGCGTACGTCGACACGGTCCTCGTGCGGCCCGGCGCGCGCGTGAAGCGCGGCGACGTGCTCGCCACGCTCGACTGCCGCAACGCGAGCGCGGCGAGCCAGGCAGTCGCCGCCGAGGCGCGCGCGATCGACGCCCGACAGAGGGCGATCGCCGACGAGTCTTCGCGCCTCAAAACCTTGCTCGACGGCGGCTTCGTCTCGCCCAACGAGAGCGAGCAGAAGGAAGCGCAGAGCGCGGCGGAGGAGGCCCAGCTCGCTTCGCAGCGCGCCAAGCTGGCGGCGACGAGCCTCGAGGTGAACGACTGCGTCCTGCGTGCGCCGTTCGAGGGAGAGATCGCCACGCGCACGATAGACCCCGGCGCGTTCGTGCGGCCCGGAACGTCGATCGTCTCGGTCGTCGACCGGACGACGGTACGCATGACTTTCGACGTGCCGGAGGACGACTTCCATATCGTCACGCCCAACACGCTCGTCGGCGTTCACGTCGTCGCGACGAACCAGACGTTCACCGGAGGCATCTCGCGCCGATCGCCCAGCGCGGATGCCGACACGCGCACGGTGCACGTCGAGGTCGACATGCCCGATCCGCAGCGGCAGATCCCCGTCAACACGACCGGCGAGGTGCGCATCGAGGTGGGTCAACCTCACTCCGCGACGGCGATTCCCCTCGACTCCGCGTCGATCAGCGGATCGAAGGCGGTCGTCTTCGTGGCGGACAAGGGCGTCGCGCACAAGACGACGTTCAAGGTGCTTGGCGAACGCGGGGGCACGCTGTTCGTGGATGGCGCGCTCAAGGCCGGCACTGCGATCGTGACCGAGGGTCGCGCGGTGCTCGCTGAGGGCGACCCCGTGGCGCCGAAGCGAGCCACCTTCGACGCTACGGCAGAGGCCTCGAGCGCCAAGGAGCCGCAGAAATGACGGGCCTGTCGCTCCGCAACCCCATCGCGATCCTGATGCTCTGCGTCGGGCTGGTCGTCTTCTCGGCCGTGGTCACGCCGCGCATGGCAGTCGACACGTTCCCCGAGCTGACGCCGCCGGTCCTCATCATCGGCACCCTCTGCCCCGGCCTCGGCGCCAAGGACGTGGAGAAGACGATCAGCTGGCGCCTGGAGAAGTACGTGAGCGCGACGCCGGGCGTCGATCACGTCGAGAGCCTGTCGCGCAACAACTTCAGCGTCATCTACGTCTGGCTGAAATGGGGGACGGACCTGAACGCCGCGCAGACGCTGGTGCAGTCGCAGGCAGGCTTCGCGATGGCGGCCATCCCCAAGTCGCTCGGCGTACTGCCCCCGTTCGTGTTGCAGTACGACCCGTCGAACGCGCCGGTGTGCGAGGTCGTCGTCAGCGGCGCGGGGTACACGGGCCCGCAGCTCTACGACTACGCGTTCAACTACATCGAGCCGTTGCTCGAGGGCATCTCCGGCGTTGCCAGCGCCGCCCCGTACGGCGGCCAAATGAGGCAGATCAACGTCGTCGTCGATCCGCTCAAGGCGCAGGCGCGCCGCGTGACGGCCAACGACATCGCGGCCGCCGCCGCCAAGTCGAACGCACTTCTCCCCTCCGGCGAGCTCATCGCACCGAAGTTCGACGCGAACGTGTACACCAACGCGATCCCGAAGAACGTCGCGACCATCGGCGAGGCCACCATCAAAGTGGTCAACGGCAAGCCGGTGCTGATCCGCGACGTCTCTCGCGTCGAGGACGGCGGCACGCCGGAGACCGAGTCGGTGGCCGTCAACGGCAAGGACGCGGTCTATCTCGGCGTGCTGCGCATCCCGGGCGGCAACACGATCGAGATCGTCGACGCCGTGAAGAAGATCGTCGAGGGCCTGCACGACCTGCCCCCCGGGATGCAAGCCAAGGTCTACTTCGACCAGTCGACCTTCGTGCGCGGCGCCTACCACGGCCTGAAGAAGGAGATTGTGCAGGCGCTCGTCCTCATCGCGCTCGTCATTCTTCTTTTCTTGCAGAGCGTTCGCGGGACGCTCATCGTCTCGGTCGCCATCCCGCTGTCGTTCGCCATTACTCTCATCGTCCTGTATGCGACTGGGCAGACCCTCAACGCGTTCACGCTTGGCGGACTCACCCTCGCGATGGGTCGCTTGGTCGACGATGCCGTCGTCGTCCTCGAGTCCATTCACCGGCACCAGCGCATGGGCATGTCGACGTCCGAGGCGGCCCTCAAGGGTGCCAACGCAGTCGCGCTGCCGGTGCTCGCGTCGACGCTGACGACGATGGCGGTCCTCTTGCCCGTCGTGCTGCTCGCCGGGCTCGCGCGAAAGCTGTTCGCGCCGCTCGCGATCACGGTGGCGGTGGCGATGATTGCCTCGTACTTCGTGAGCATGGCGGTGACACCGGTCGCCTGCCGCTACTTCCTCGGGCACGCCGAGCATGGCCGGTTCGGCAAGGCGGTCGAGGGGGTCATCGACCGCATCGCCGACGGGTATTCGCGCACGCTGCGCGTCGTGCTCCCCTACAGGCTGACGATCGTGGGGGCGTCGTTCCTGCTCGTCATGGCCGCCGGGTGGGTCGCCGCGCGCCTGCCGAGCACGTTCTTTCCGGAGATCGACGAGTCGATGGACACGCTGTATGTGCGCCTCGCGCCCGGCATCTCGATCCACGAGGCCGCGAACATCATGTCGGAGATGGGCAAGGCGATCACGCGCGAGCTTCCGCCGGGAACGGTGGAGATGTCGATCGCGAACCTCGGCATGCCACAGAATGCCCGCGCGCTACTGACGAACACCAACGTCGCGCCGAACACCGGCACGCTCCAGCTCGCGTTCTCGGACGCCGAGCACCGCACCCTTTCGCAGGCGGATCTGGCTGTGAAGATCCGCGAGATCCTGACGCGAGAGTTCCCCGGCGTCGAGGTGTTGCAATACCCGGGCGGGCTGGTCGCGAGCGTCTTCGCGAACGGCTACACGGCGCCGTTCGTCGTCGAAGTCCACAACGACAACCTGGCGGAGCTAAACGAAGAAGCGCAGGCCGTGGCCGACGTCGCGCGGACGATCCCCGGCATCCGCGACGTGAAGGTCTCGCTGCAGAACGACTACCCCGAGGTTCACGTCGACACGGATCGCGAGAAGGCGGGACTCGTAGGGACGAACGCGAGGGACGCCGCGGAGACGACGCTCGAGGCGACGCTTGGCAACATCAACGAGCCCGGTGTCTGGATCGACGCGAACAACGGGCAATCGTACTACGTGGTCACCTACTACGATGGCGCCAAGGTCCCCGATACGCAGGCGCTCGGCGGCCTTCCGGTGCGCGTCGGGCTGGGGGGCCAGCCGGTGCTCCTGCGCGCCTACGGGGACGTCCGGCGCGCGCTCGGTCCCGTCGCCATCGAGCGCAACCACCTCGCGCGCGTGGCGCACGTCCTCATGCAGACCGAAGGGCGCGACCTGGGAACGGCCGCGGAGGCGCTCGAAAAGGCGCTGCACGACGACCCGCGCACGCAGCACGTCGAACTGCGCTTCGTCGGCCAGGTGGAGCTCATGCGAACCACCTTCGGCGGCTTGGGGCTCGCCCTCGGCCTCGCCGTCATGGTCGTCTTCATGATCATGGCGTCGCAGTTCAAGTCGCTGCGCCTGCCCTTCGTCATGCTGTTCACGATCCCGGTATCGCTCGTGGGCATCGTCCTCGCGCTCATGGCGGCCGGACAGGGGTTCTCGATCACCGCGCTCATGGGCATCCTCATGGTCATCGGGATCGCGGTCTCGAACGGCATCCTGCTCGTCGACGACGCCAACCGCCGCTTCAGCGACGAGGGCGCGGACAAGGTGGACGCGATCGTCGCGGCCGCTCGGTCGCGCTTCGTGCCGATCGCGATGACGAGCCTCGCCACCGTCATAGGCCTGATCCCGACGGCTATGGGCCTCGAGCGAGGGTCGGAGGCGAATCAGCCGCTCGCCCTCGCCGTCGTGGGCGGTCTGACGTCGTCGACGATTCTGTCGCTCTTCCTCGTGCCGGTGATGTTCCTCTTCTTCGCGAAGCGCGCGCCCACCGAGGAGCCGGCACCCGCAGCGGAGCCGCCGCTCGCGGGCGCCCACGCATGATTCGCACGATCCTCGTCGCCCTGGACGGCTCGGCGCGCGCGCCCGGCGTCTTCGGGCGGGCCGCCGAAATGGCGGCCCTCCTCGGGGCGATGCTGCACCCGTTCCGGGCCATCTTCGTGCCCCCCGAGTTCCCGGCGGCGGCGGCGGGGACCCGCGCGGACCCTCTCCCGGCGCGCCTGACGCAGCGGGCATACGACGACCTGGCGGACGTGATGTCCCAAGTGCCGTCCGGGACCGTCACCCTGGCGCCTCCAATCGTGCGCGTCGGGCAACCATGGCGCCTCATCATCGACGTCAGCGACGAGATCGACGCGGATCTGATCGTCCTCGGTAGCCACGGCTACCACGGATTCGATCGCGTCCTCGGCACGACGGCGGCACGGGTGGCGAACATGGCCCACCGTGACGTACTCGTCGTGCACGAACGGGCGGATGGCTCGCGCGAGCGCGACACCGCCCGTCCGCCGCCTTACCGGCAGAGAGCCTGAGTTCCGCGATTCGCTCTCGAGGACGTTGCGCGCGGGCGCGGGGGGCGGGCGCGACCGCGGGCCGCGCCGCCGCAGGCCGTTTTGTTTACGCCGGACCCTCTTGAAATGCGGCGGTGCCCGTGCGAGAGGAGGCGTCAGGCACATCGGTGTGGCGGACGGCCGCGCAGGAACGCGGCCCATTCGGAGGGGGACGAGATGTCACGGTGGACGGGAAGGCTCGTGGCGGTCGTGGCCGCGTGCAGCTCACTGGCAAGCGCGTGCAATTCGACCGACTCCGGGTCTTCCGAGGACGCAGCCTCCGACGGAACGTCGCCGTCGAACGACTCGGGCTCACCGGACGTAGGCCAGGACGCACCGGCGTCGGATAGCACTGTGTCCGACGCGCCGGTCAGCGAAGGTTCGACCTCCGACGCCACGGGAGACGGCGGCAGCGGCGATGCGACCGTCACGGACGGAGCCGGCTCCGACGGCGCGACCTCCGACGGCGCGACCTCCGACGGCACGACCTCCGACGGCGGGGGTACGGACGGCGAGTCCGATGGGGGGCCGGACGGTGGGGCGTCCGCCCAGCTGGTGATCCCGGGCGCGAACCTCGTCCTGAGCGGCGTCACCACCGACGACCACGTCGTCTACTACGACGGCACCACGCAGACGTACTTCGCGCAGCCGCTGGGCGGCGGGGCCGCGACGACGATCTACGCGGCCCCGGCGAGCGCGTACGCCGGCTACGGGGTGGTGAGCGGCAACGTCGCCTTTGGCTGGTCCTGGAACAGCGCCTACATCGGCACGCTCGTGGCGTGGTCGCCGGGGATGTCGCAGGGGGCGACCCTCACGACGACCGGCCTCGCGTACATCTACGATACGGAGTGGGCCAGCGACGACGGCAAGCACGTCGCCTACGTGGAGAACACGAGCAGCGACGCGACCGTTGGGTCGATCTACGGCGCGAACATCGACGGATCGGGCGCGACGCTCCTCGTGTCGAACGTCGACATCGCCTCGTCCTACCAGGGCAATCTCCCGGCGTGCTTCCCGCGCCTCGTCTTCCGCGGCGACTACGCCGTCCTCTCGTATTGCACGGCGGAGGACGCCGGATTGGCGCCGGTTCTCCAGTCGTTCTCCGTCGCGAACGGGTGGGCACCGGCGGCGGACATCCCGAGCTGGGTGCACTCGCGCCAGTACTATCCGGCCGACTGGGCGCAGTTCACCTACCCGTTCGCGGTCGATCCCGACGGCACGCAGATCGCCGGCGCGACGACCGCCAGCGGCAACGGCGCCCTCCAGATCTTCCCGATCGACGGCGGCCCCGGCACGGTCGTGGACCCCAGCGTGCAGCTCGCGCCCACCCTGTCGTTCGCCGGATCGACCCAGGATCCGTGGGCGGTTCTCTACAACAACGACGCGGGAGCTCTCATGCGGGCGAACGCGAGCAGTCCGACGCCGCAGACCCTCGTCGACGCGGGCGTCAATTACTTCAACGGCCTCTCGACCGACGGAAAGTGGCTGCTCGCCTCGAGCGGCCTCAATCCGCTCGGTTGGTTCTCCGATCTCAGCCTGGTGTCGACCCAGACGCCCGGCGCACCGGCGCTCGTGGCGTCGTCGGCGCAGTACGACGCGTCGCCCGTTTCGTCGACCAACATCTTCCGTCCCAGCGGTCCGCGCGGCTTCACGAGCGACAGCTCCTACGCGCTCGCGATGACCAATCTGCAGCGCGACCGGGAGAACGGGTGGGTCGGCGAGCTCACCGCGGTTCCGGTCGCGCCCCCCTACACCCCAACGCACCTCGGGAAGGGCGTGGTCCTCGCGTACCTCCCCGCGCACGGATCGAAGGTGGTCGTGGCCGACAACTTCGTGGACAGCGACGGCGGGTCCGTTCCCACCGCCGACATCGACGAGGTAGACCCCGCGAGCGGCGGAGCCTCGGTGAACATCGTCCAGGGAGTCAACGGCAACGCGCTGGTGACGCACGACCTTTCGCGCGTCGTGTACGTCATGAGCGGCGGCGCGGCTCCGGGGATCTACGCATCCCGGCTGCCGTGACGACTACGGCGGGCGCGCGCAGCGGACGCCCACGTCGCCCAACGGACCTTCGGGAACGTGGCCGTACCCAAGGGCGCTGAAGAGTTGCTTGTCGTTCGAATCCCAGCCGCTGCCGCGAATCACGCGCTCGGTCCCGTCTGCGGTCTGCGCGCAGTCGTGGCACGGAACCGGTGGCGACGAGGAAGCGAATGCGTAATCGAGCGTCCACTCGAGGACGTTCCCGGCGAGGTCGAGCTGTCCCCATAGCGCCCGGCCCGCGGGCACGGAGCCGACCGGGGCGATGCTCGCGACGCCCCGGCAGTCGTTGCCCTGGGGCGTCGCCGGATAATAGCAGTCGTAGATGGCGTACATCGGGTTGGGGACGACGTCCCCCCACGGGTACTCCCGCTGGTTTTCCCCGCCGGCCGCGGCGTAGTCCCACTCCGTGTCGGACGGCAAGAACGCGCCGTCCCAGATGCAGAACGCGTACGCCTGGTGCCAGCTGACGCAATCGATGGGGAGGTTCTCGTTGGGCCCGCTCGTCGGCGTCCAAGTCCAGCTCTGGTAACCGCTGTCCCCCAGGCAGCTCTGGAGCTTCGCGTCCCAGTCGGTCTTCGTCTGCGGCACGTACGCGTTCCATGACGGGTCCCAGCCTTTCTCGGGGACGGTGCCCGCGTCGCCGCCGTTATTGAGTCCGCCGCCGTCGAGGTACGCGTGCTTTCCCCAGCCCTCCGGCGGCGTCCAGCCGCGGGCGACGACGTCGTCGACGAACGCGCGGAAGCGCCCGACGGTAACGTCGTAGCGGTCGAGGCGGAACTGGCTCACCGTCGCGGGCCAGCTCATGTCCGTGTACGTGTGCCCGTCGTAATCCCGGAAGAAGCCTCCGGCGGCGACCTCGTCGCTCGCGCAGCAGTCGTCGTTCCCGAAAAGACCGCAGTTCGTGCCGGCGCCCGCTGCCCCGCCCCGGCAACTCGGAGGTACGGCGACGCACTGGCCGTCGACGCATGTCTGCCCGGGACCGCACGGCGCGTCGCAGGGGATCGTCAGGGGCGCGTCGACGGCGCCGGTGTCGCGAGGGGCGTCCGCCATCTCCGCGTCGCTTGCTGCGTCCGCGTCGCCCACCGTCTGGTCGACCGGCGAATCGGCGACGACCGTCGAATCGGCCACGACCGACGAATCGGCGACGGCGCCTTCCGTCGTAGCGTCGCCCGCGGCATCCGCCGCGGCGTCGGTCCCTCGCTCCGGCCAGCCCGCGTCCACTCCCGGCCCGGGGAGAAGGCCTCCCTGGCAGAGCCAGTAGCTGCCCGTCCACGCGCACCAGCTCTTGAGGGGACACGCCGCCGGTCCCGCGTCCGGTGGCACGGGGCCTGACGCTCCGCACGCCGAGCCGAAGACGACCGGCAGCTCTTTGACCGTCGTGGACGGGACGTGGTCGACGACGAACCGCTGGCGCTCCACCTGCTGCGTCCCTACCCAGAGGCTCAGATCGATCGCGACCGTCGCGTTCGGGTCGCCGTTCGAATCGACCGCGAAGCTCGTCGGGAAGTGCACTATGGCGTAGCCGGCGTCGAAGTACGTCGGCCCTCCGCCGTCGAGCGACGCGCCGACCGTCGCGCGAAGAGCCGTCGGGGGAGCCGCCGAGAGGGAAGGATCGACGCTGACGAGCACGACGAGGCCGCCCCCCGGCGTGGTCTCCGGCGCGCAAGCGGCCATACCGGAGACGGCTGCCGCGGCGACTGCGACCGCGGACGTCGCAGCGGCCGCACGTTTCATGGCGTCCTCGCGCAGCGCACGCCCACGTCGCGGTAGCGGGCCGAGGGCTCGGCGGGAACGCGCATCGACGTGTACAGATACGACTCCTGCCGGTCGAAGGCCCCGCCCCGGAACACGCGCTGCGACCCGCTCAGCCCCGCGCAGTCGTCACAAGGCATGGGGTAGCTCGGGTCGTAGAGATCGAACGTCCACTCGGCGACGTTGCCCGCGAGGTGCCGCTGGCCGAAGGCGCCGGCTCCCATCGGGAACGAGTCGACGGTCGCGATGTCGAGCGCAGTCGGCGAGTTGCACGGCATCAGCTGCGGATAGAGGCAGGCGTAGACCGCGTATTCGGAGCTCAGTCCCGGGTCCGTCGACCCCCATGGATAGAGGCGCTGCTCGCTTCCGGCCGCCGCGGCGTAGTTCCACTCGGCCTCGCTCGGCAGGAAGGCCCCGTCCCAGATGCAGAACGCGTAGGCCTCGTACCAGGTGACGCAGTCGATCGGGAGCTCATCGTTCTGCGATGGCTCCGCCGTCCACGTGGCGGAGTTGGCGCAGGAGAGGTTGGCGTTCCATGTGTCGGGTAGCGTGGGGAACATCGGGTCCCACGCCGCGTCCCATCCGGTCTCGTACGCGCCGCCGTCTCCGCCGCCGCTGAGCCCCTGGCCGTGAGCGAGGTGAGAGTGTTTCCCGGATCCCGCGTCGGGGAGGCCGATACCCTGTTCGACGGCGTCGACGAAATGGCGAAACCGCCACACCTCGACCTCGTAGGTGTCCAGGCGAAACGCGCTGATCGTAGCCGGAGCGCCCGCGTCCTCGTGCAGGGGGTCCTTGCCTCGATAGAAGGCGCCGGGCGGTACCTCGTCGCTGTCGCAGTCGGAGCCGATGTTCCCGCTGCAGCTCCGCGGGATCGGGATGCACGCTCCCGCGGAGCAATACGTGAAACCGTACTGGCAGCGCGGCAGGCCTTGCCACTGCCCGTCCGGGCCACATTGCAGGGGGGTTTCGGGGTCGGCGCACTGGACGGCTCCCGCTTCGCACGGGGCGGCGTCGAGCGTCCCTCCTTCGCCGACGACGCCGCTCTCGACGGTCGCGTCCGAGGTCGCCTCCGACGGCGCATCCCTGGTCGCATCCGACGGCGCATCCGCGGTCGCGTCGAACGTTGCGTCGGCGGAGGTCTCGGGCGGGTCGGGGAAGGTCTCGCCTCCGTCGGACGGAAACGCCGGCAGATCGGCGCCCGAACACACGCACGTCTGGCCGTCCCAGCGGCAACCGGCCGCAAGACTCGGGCAGCAGGACTCTCCGGATCCGCCGTCGTCGCCGCCTCGAGGTGCGCACGCGGCGCGGAAGACGACGTCGAGCTCCGCGACCCGGTCGGTCGGGATGGCGTCGACCTCGTAGCGGAGCGTCTCGGTCGGCCAGTTGCCGCTCGCCGGCGAAGCGGAGACGAAAAACCGGACCGACGCGCCCGGGTCGCCGTTCGAGTCGACGGCGAAGGTGACCGGCCGCGAAGAGAGCCCGCCGTCGAGGCGGAAGTCCTCGCCATCCCGGTACGGTTCGCCGCCGTCGACCGGGTCGACCTCGACATGCAACGTGCGCGGCGCCGGGTCCAGCGAAGGGTCGCTGCGAAGGACGACCATCAGCCCGCCCCCGGGGAGCACGCGGGAGCATCCGCCGCTCGCGCCGAGGAGGACCGCGATGTGCATCAGCCGGGACCCCTTCATCAATTGCCCCCGGCCGGGATGTGCGCGGTGAAAAGCTGCCCTGTCGGCCCCGGTCCGCGCGTGTCCTGCGGCCGGAGCAGGAAATACCCGCCGACGCCCGCGCCGATCAGCGCCGCCGCGCCGCCGGCGATCCACGGCCAGAGCGGCGCGTGCGCCTCCTCCTCGAGCGTCACTTCCAGCGTGCGGGCCTCGGCGTCGGCGAGCTCGATGCGCGTCTCGAACGGCTTGCGCCCGGCCTCGGTGACCTGGACCTCGTGCGCCCCCGGCGGGAGCGCGCCGTCGAACGTGCCGCGCGAGAGCTCCTTTCGATCGACGACCACCGTCGCGCCCGGATCGACCACGACGCGGAGGGTCCCCGGTCGCGGGCGGCGCGCGAGGGCGATCGCGACGCTGGTCTCGTTGCCCCCGACGATCTCCAGCGTTCGCTCCGCCGGGTCGAAGCCGTCCTTGGTCACCGAGAGCGTGTGCTTGCCGAGGTCCACGACGAGCGGCGCCGCGAGCGGCGTCGTCCCGACCGACTCTGCGTCCACGCGCACGTCCGCGCCCGCCTCGCTCACCGTCAGGTGCACGGTGCCGACGAGCTCGCGGATCGCGGCCAGGGCAGCGTCGACGTCGGCCTTCTCCTCCGGCGACAGGTTCGCGCCCGTCTCCTGCTCGTAACGCAGGAGGAGGCGCTGCATCTGCGCGTACGCGCGCAGGTCGCGGTCGCAAACCGCGATATCGAAGAGCAATCGCGGATCGCGGGACAAGTCGTACGCCTGCCTGTACTTGGTAATCGCGCCCGCGCAATCCTTGTTGTTCACGAGGACGACCGCGGCCTCGTAGGCCTCCTTGGCGGCGCCCGACAGCGACTCGGCGAGGGGCGCCTTTCTCGGCGCACCGGCGTCGGACGGGTCGGCGCATGCGGACCGGACGTCGAGCGCGGAGGCGGCCGCGGCAGCCGAGAAGAACGTGACGACGAGCGCAGCGCCTCGCATCGGAGCGCCTCAGAGGTGCCGGAGCTTGGTGAGCGCGTCGACGGACGCGGACGGAGGCGGCGAGGGCGCGCTGCTCGACGGCGCGACCGGCAGCGCGGTCGGAGCCGAGGCCGGCGAGGCGGGGACGTGCAGCCGCGGGGGCGGTGGAACGGCGGTACCCTTCGGCGGCGGCCCGACCTTCGCCGTCGCGCAATTGGCGGGCGCCGCCGAAG
>CALKVG010000140.1 GCA_937998045.1 uncultured Myxococcales bacterium | reverse complement strand
TGCTCGTTCCGATGGTGGTCGCGACCGTGCTCCAAGACGTGGGCCTCGTGCGCGTCGAGCTGCCGCAGCCGCTTCTCGTCGCCAGCTACGTCGTCGTCGGCTGGGCGATCGGCCTGCGCTTCACCCGCGAGGCGTTCCGCGAGGCAGCGCGCAGCCTGCCCGCGGTGCTCGGCTCGATGGCGACGCTGATTGCCGGCTGCGCAGCCATCGGTTGGGCGCTCACCCTCGTCGGCCACCTCGACATGCTCACCGCCTACTTCGCCACCAGCCCCGGCGGCGCGGACTCCATCGCGATCATCACGGCCGGCACGTCGGTAGACATCCCCCTCGTGATGGCGATCCAGGTGGGTCGCTTCGTCGCAGTTCTGCTGCTCGGTCCGCCGCTCGCCCGGCGCGCCGCGCAGCTCACCGGTGCCGTCCAGCAACCCGCAGGAGAATCGACATGAGCCAGCCGATCGCCGATCCCAAGACCGCAGCGCTCCTCGTCATGGACTTCCAGAATGCTGCCTTCGACATGGTCGTGACCGAGAAGGAGAAGGACGCCTTGCTCGCACGGACGGCGAAGCTCGTCGACGCCGCGCGCAAGGCGGGGATGCGGGTCATCTACGTCGTCGTCGGCTTCCGCGCGGGCTACCCCGAGGTGAGCCCACGCAACCAGGGTTTCGCCCCGATCCGCGAGAGCGGACGCTGCGTCGAGGGCTCGGCGGACGTGGAAGTGCACGCGGCCCTCGCGCCGAAGCCCGACGACGTCGTGGTCACGAAGCACCGGGTGAGCGCGTTCGCCGGCACCGATCTCGACGTGATCCTGCGGGCCAACGGGATCGACGTGCTCGTCCTCGCAGGGATCGCCACGAGCGGCGTCGTGCTGTCCACGGTTCGCCACGCTGCGGACGCCGACTACCGGCTCGTCGTCGTCGCGGACTGCTGCGCCGACCGCGACGACGAGGTGCACCGCGTGCTCGTGGAGAAGGTCTTCCCGAGACAGGTGACCGTGCTCGACGCCGAGAAGGTGATCGGCTCGTTGCCGGTCGCTCGGTGAACTCGGCCGGCCTCTTTTCGCAGCGGGCGTGGCGACACGCCGGTTCAAGTCCTTGCGCGTGGGAGGCGCGTGCCGGGCCACAACCCGTGGCTCTGGTACCAACGCGTCGAACGAGCGCGAGCGGCTCGCGCTCGACCCGGAGAGCGGGGCGCTGTTCGTGTTCGCGAGCAAGCGAGGCACCGACTCAAGGTCCTCTGGTTCGACCACAACGGCTACTGCTTGCTGTACAACCAACCGTCTTCACACTGCACCTCCTTCGATTCGAGACGAGGACTTTGAGCCCCGGCTCCGTGATGTACGGACTACCGCCGCTCGAGCGCTGAGTCGATCCCAGCGGCTGCAGTGCTTCGTGGGGCGAGTCGACGGCTCCTCGTAGAGCCATGCGTGACCATTGTACGCGTGCGCCTTGATGATGCCGTGCTTCACCCAGCTCGTGAGGGTGGACACGTGGATTCCCAGGCGAGCCGCGAGTTCCTTCTTGGTGAGCAGTCCGCGAGCGCGAAGCCGATCGAGACGCAGGCGGAGGCCATAGGTGTGCACGATGTACGTATGGTCCGCCAGAGCGACGGCTCCTTCGCAATCTATTTCGCCGATGCCGCAATCCCGTCGTTCGCCGCGAGCGGGCTGCCGAGTGCGGTGCTTGCCCTCGCCGCCGAGCATGTGCGGAACCACATGCCGTAGCCGGCCGCGCGTCGGGTTCTTCTCCCGGGGCTCGCCAGAAACAGGATCGCGAGACGGCCACGTGACCGGTCCCGATCCGGTCCCGACCACGACCATTGGTCCGTGAGCGAGGCTCCGTACGTGGCGCATGCGACGAGGAGCCTCGAAAGCCCGGTGCCAAGGTCTGCGGCGCTGCGCGTGCCTAGCCCTAGCGTTGACGCGACCGCCGAATGACGGTAGGCCGTCAGCATGAACTTGCGCATCTTGCGACGCGCCGCCCTTCCGCTCTTTCTTGCTCTGCTTGGATCTGCCGCCTGCAGCAGCGGATCCAGCACGGGTGCTGGTGGAGACGCTTCGTCGTCCTCTTCCGGCTCGTCATCCAGCGGAAGTTCCTCGAGCGGCAGCAGCGGCACAGGTTCGGACGCAGCTGCCGAGGGTGGGGACGTTCCCGACGCAACCCCGCCGAGCATAGACCCTGGCACCCCTCTCAACAGCCTGACGGCCGCCCAGAAAGCGGAGCTGTGCGACTGGATGACGGGCGAGCTTGGAGGCTATGGGGCGTCGTTCAACTGCGCCGGTGGAACGAGCGTGTCCAATCCCACCGACCAGGCGCAGTGCGTCGCGACGTGGCCCACTTATCGCTGCATGGTGACCGTCGGGCAGCTCGAAACGTGCGTTTATGCGGAGGCACCATCCCACGGCTGCAATACGCCGGAGCCCCAATGTACGCCGCTCGTATGTGGAGCGTAACCCGCGCGACCGGTCTGTAGCCTGCCGGCTGTCACGGGTGGGTGTCATCGTGCCGTCGATGAGATACACATTCCTGCTTTGCCTGCTCTTTGTCGGCTGCCGCTCACGAGAGCCCGATGCTCGGGCGGATGCCTCTGCACTCGCCCGCCCCGACGCGAACGGCGCTGCCGCGGCTGATGCTCTTTCGGACCCCACCGCCGCGCTCACCGCGCCTGCCGTCGTCGTGCCCTCGGCTCCGGATGCCTCGAGACCCCGCATCGTCGATGCATTGAACCGCTTCGCGTTCGACCTGTACGCGCACGTCGTCGAACCAGGTGAGAACCTCATCATCTCGCCACCGAGCGTTGCGTTCGGGCTCTCGCTGGTGATGGCTGGAGCACGCGGGAGCACTCGGGCACAGATAGCCGGCACGCTCCACGTGGATGGAGTGCCCCAAGCTCCCGAAGGGCTTGCGGCGGTAATGGCAAAGCTGAACACGACGGGCGGGACCGACGGTGTGGTGCTGCACGTTGACAATCGTCTCTGGGGTCAACGGGGACTTCCGTTCTCGCCGACGTTTCTCTCATCGCTTCTTGGTGGCTATCCAGCGTCGTTCGAAACCGTCGATTTCGGCGACCCGTCCGCGGCATGCATAACAATCAACACATGGGTTTCCGAGCAAACCCACGGGCGCATCACCGAATTTCTTGCCCCAAATACCATCGATAGTGACACACGACTTCTGATCGCGACTGCCGTCTACCTCAAGGCCGCCTGGCAAGAACCCTTCCAGGAGCGCGCCACCGTCGACGACGAGTTCACGAGTCCCGCTGGCGCTGTTCGCGTAAAGATGATGCGCGCACGCGAAACTCTCGCATACGCCGACATACCCGGCGGGAAGGCCGTCGAAATTCCGTTCCGTAACGGGCTCTCGATGGACATCATCCTGCCCGATTCATCTGCAGGCATTGGCGAACTCGAGCGCCGCTTCGGGCGCCAATGTCGACTCCTGCTCGCTCAGGGGTTGGCCACGCCCGGGGCCATTCCAGCGGCGCCCGGGCACTTTGCTACGAGGTCGTAGGACGAGCTCGCGGCTGCCATTCTTCACCGCGACGGCGGCAGGAAACCGTTGCCAGCGTCGCGGCCTTCGACTGCTTGCCAACCGGGTCCGCTACCGGCCCGTGCCGAAGTCCCGCACGAGGCCAGCGACCGAAAGGTCCTCGTCCAGCGTTGGCCAGTGGATGCCCTCGCCATGCGCGAGCAGCCGGTAGTTGCTGAGCACAATTTGGGGCGCGCCGGCAAGGCGACGGAAGCGAGCGAGCGGCACTCGTACGACGCGGCCGTCCTCCAAGCGGAGAATCATCTCGCTTCCGCTGAAGTCGACCGAGCTTGCTCTAGGCCTTGAAGTAGTCATCCCACGCCTGCTTGAACTTGTCGCGCTCCCTACGAACTATAGCCAATGCTTGAGCCAAGTCACGCTGGCTCACGCGCCCGGCGTCGTCTACCTGCGGCGGGTCGAGCAAGAGTTTCGCCACCGAATCGCCAACTTCCACGTGCACGTGCGGAGGCGGATGGTCGTTCGAGTAGAAGTAGAAGCGGAAGCCGTTTTCACGGTGGATCGTGGGCACGTGCTCGGCAGCAGCGTACGGCAGAGTCGCGTCATAAGGCGAGACCGTGTTGCGTCCTGCCACGTCCCAGCCGGGCCAGGCCACCCGCGCCGTGCGCCAGAAACAGGTGCGTGCGGTGCGCGTAGGAGCGACGTGGACTCGTCGGGCGGGCGCCTGGTGGGTACCCCGCGGCGGACGCCGCTTCCTGCGCCCCTGACTGCGTCCAGCCGCCGGCAGCTAGCGCTTTCCCTTCGCTCGGAGCTCGCGGACGATGCCGACCGCGAACGGCACGACGAGGACCGCTGGCCACCACGACCAGAACGGCACGCAGCGCATCTATCACCGCGACTCAACCGACAACCACCTCGGGCTATGCCGTGTTCGCCCTTCCTTCTGCCGCTGGCGACAGAACATTCGACGTCAGTCACCGAGCGACGAGGGTCGAGGCGCGCTGCAGATACGCCGGCTGATCGATGCTCGGGAGGTCCGGCTCCTCCGGCGGTTGGTTCAGCGCGTTGAGCCCCGACTCGGTCCATGCTCTCTCGATCTGCCGAGCCGTCGTGTCCGGCGTCTGCTTCCGGACCGCTGCTTCCAAGCACTCCAAGGTCATGAGGGCGAGGCCCGCAAGACGGGTCCCGGAGAGGAGCTGCCATCGCGCGGTGGCGTGACGGAACTGCGTCCGCTCCGCGACTCCCCTTTCGTCCACGAGGATCGCCAGAACCCAAACGCAGGGCGAGCGTCCTGTCCTCTTCTGGATCCAGTTCTTCGCTGCCGGATCTCGCAGAAAGCCGTCCGCCTGCTCGACCGCTTCCCATGCCCGTCTCCAGGCCACAAGGAGTGAGTCGGGCGCAACACAATCTGGATCCGTTCGCGGGGTGAGCCGAGCCTTGGCTTCGATTACGACGCCGAAGCGATCGCCGCACCAGACTGCGTCGGGCTTCTTGCCCTTCATTGGGCAGTCATCGTCGTCGATGACTAGAGCGAAGCCATCGAGCACCTCCGCCAAATGCCGATGCAAGGCCTGACCGAGTAGTGAAGGCGGCTCGAGACCTCCTTCCTGGGGGAGAAAGTGGACGAAGTCGTCTATGAACAGCCGCCGGAAAGACCGGAGTAGTCGCCTTGGAGCCGGGTAGCAGTACGCGCGCCGGTCCGTCCAGTCATCCAACAGGATTCCCGGTCGCTGCGAGAGCGGATCCGACAACGGGTGAAGCTTTCGTTCATGCTCAGGGAGCGCCTGGAGTTCCCGACCTATCGGCGGGAACTCGGAACCAGGCCTGCAAGCGAGGCTGCCGAACTGTGCGAAGTCGATGACCGCCGTCTGCGCCGTGTCCTCCTCGTGCACGTCGAACCGTCCTGGGCACCTCTCCGGCCCTGCTTCGAGAGCCCAGGCGATGAGACTCAGACCGTGGCCGAGCAGGCGGAAGACGTCGTTGCGGAAATACGTGTCGAGCAGCTGCCGAAATCGGTGGGGATCAGGCGCCAGGTCTGCCATGGCCTCGTGCAGGAGAGCCACTCGCAGGACATCGTCGGTGACGCCGACACCCGCTTGATGGGTGTTTACCCGAACGCGACCGGCCATCCAGATGCCGCGCACTGGCTGGGCCACGTGCTCGGCGCTCAGTTGTCCAAACGGCGTGTTAGCGAACAGTTGCTCCCAACGATTCTTGATGCGCTGTCGTTCCGCTTCTGCCTCGCCAGTCTCCGAGCCGGCGAACGACCCGAGTGAGTACAGCTCCCAACAGAGCAAGCGAAAGTCCACCTCCTCTGCTCCGATCCCCGACGCCGGGCAGAACATCATCGCAAGGCCGATGATGTTGGGCCCGTACACCTCGGTCACGTTGAAGCCGGGATTGTCCCACGCTGGGCGCATATCGGTCTGCCACGGTCGCCACAGGATTCTCGCTCCCATGTCCAATAGGCCGTCGCGTGCGAACCTGGCGATCCGCCCGACGAGTACGTCAAACGTCAGCTCGTCTGGAGGGGCCTCGAGGTTGCCCGGAGAGCCGTAGGGCCAGGGCGCAGCGACAGCAACGGCTGTTTTCATCGTTGGGGGGTCTCTCGAGGGTCATCGTACGCGGAACCGGTCGACCCTTCGTCGCGCACGCGGGAAAGCGCCCCTGCGTGGACGGCGCCAGGGCAGCCGCGGAAAGACCGTCCCCATCGCCCGCATCGTTCCGGCGGCAGAAAATGGCCGCATTCCGTGGGGCCATTGTCTGCCCTTGATCGCTGAGGACGATCGTTCCCGCGTAGCCCGTCACGACAGTTGGCGAGATTGTGGTCGCGCCGATTCCGGGGGTGACCTCGATCTGAACGCAGTTCGAGGGGGAGGCGATGCCACGCGACACCGCGTGGAGCGCCGCGCAGGCACGCGCAGCGCGCCGACTGCACGCACGAGGGTGGAACTCGACGACGTTGCTTGCCGACTTAGGTTGCCACGGCAGGTTGTCAGCCCGCGCCCGTGGAGCAGTAGCGATGCCCGATCCGACGAAAACCGGCGAAGCAGATGCCCCTTCCGCGCCGTCAACCGTGCCGACGATCGACTCGAACACTACTGCGACAGGCTGTCACGGCAGCGG
>CALKVG010000139.1 GCA_937998045.1 uncultured Myxococcales bacterium | reverse complement strand
GGGCAGTGGGGCGTGGCGGCGGGAAGCATCGGGTGCAGCCTGCAGGCGGGCTTTTCGCGCGGTTCGGTGAACACGGGCTTGCCCTCTTCGGGCGCATCGGCTACTTGGCGTTCCGCGCGGTGGAGCAGCCTGGTAGCTCGTCGGGCTCATAACCCGAAGGTCGGAGGTTCAAATCCTCCCCGCGCAACCATCGTTTCCTACTACCTCCGAAGCCCCGGCCGGCCCTGAGCCGCCCCGGGGCTTTCGCGTCTTCCATGCCAGGCGCTCCCAGATGAGCATCGAGGCCGCCGTGTAGCTGCCGTCCTCGTTGGGGGTCAGGGTGACCTTGCCGTCGAGGAGCAGGTGCCGGAGCAGCTCGCGGGCGGCCAACGGGTCCTCCTTGAACCTCGCGCGCACGTCTTGGGCGAGGGAGACGATCTCATCGACCGTGGGCGGCCGGTGCTCGGGCCGCTCTTCGCGGAGAGCAGCCACCTTCGCCCGAAGCTCACGTTGCCTCGTGACCGCCTCGGCGAGCGCCGGCCGCACGACCTCCTTGACGGCCGGATCGTTCTCGTCGCTCTCCTGGATGTACGTGAGCAACCGCTGGACGTTCGCGTCGATCTTCGCCAGCTCCTTCTCGGTGACCGAGGAGTTCTCCTTTGCCTCGGACTTGAACTCCTTCACCCGGCGGGCGGCCTTCTCCTGGATCTGCTGCTGGAGGCTCGGAAGGTGCGCGAGACGATCCAGCTCCGTGATGGCGGCCTCGAAGGTCTTCGGTGACGGTGAGCTGGAGAGTCTTCATGCCGGTGCTCCTTGCCGCCCCTTCGGGGGCGGACTTATCGGCGCTTACACCGGCTGATAAGTGGATCCGGCAGAGGTCCCGGCGCCCGAGGCGCATCACGCAGGCACTTGCGGAGCTGGCCTCGAAATGTTATCGAATGTTATATGCGAGCGACGGGTTCATCCGCCGGTCCTGCGGGGAGCCCGCCGTGGCCGGTGATCATCACGGAGTGGGCCTTGGACTCGTACCTGAACCTCCGCCACGCGAACGTCTTCACCGTCCAGGACTACAGGACCGTCCTTCGGCCTGACGTTGAGCTTCTGAAGGACGGCATCCCTTCGCCCCACGCCAAGTTCAGCAACTCGAAGTTCTGGGTCCCGCGAAGCAGGGGACCACGGTCCTGCACGACGGCTACAAGATGAAGTGGCACCAGCTTGGCCCCGGGCAGGTCCAGCTTCGCCTGCCCGTGATGTCCTTCACGCGCTCGGCGTTTCTCTGCGAGGCGTACGTCAAGAACAACGCCGCCACGGACCAGCGGAAGATGGCGCGCTTCAAGACGCACATGAACCTGATCTCCCAGGGCCGCTACATCTACCGAGGTGCGCTGTGATTCCCTTCAAGACGACCCCGAAGCAGGTGATGAAGCTCGCCTCGATCATGGTCGAGATGAAGAAGGCGGGTCTGGACCAGAACTTCATCGTCACCGCCTCTGAGCTGGCGCGCACCGATCAGGGGGTCTTCGACCTCATGGCCCTCTGGCTCGGCACGAACGACGAGACCGAGAAGGACGAGATCGTGGCCGACATCCAGGAGTCCCTCGATGACTACCGCGATGCACCCCCAGCCCCGCTGAAGAAGCCGTACATCAAGTTCGAGAAGCTCGGCGACGTTGCGCAGCAGGTCATGGCCAAGAAGGCCAAGCTCCGCGAGATCATCGACCGTCATGGGGGTGTGTCCGCCGTCGCCCAGAAGACGGGCATCCCGCAGCCGTCGCTGAGCAGGATGCTCAACTCTCCCTCGATGCCGCGCAGGTCCACGCTCTACCGGATCGCGAACGCCCTTAACCTGCCCGAGACGGACATCGTGTCGGAGTGGAGCCGGTAGAAGACCCATGCGCTCACGCCGCGACGCGACAGTCCTCTTCCATGATGGGCAACTCTTCGACTGGCTCGCGCAGCGAGGGGACAACAAGCAGTGGCTGTTCCGCTCAGGCGTCGCCGGATCGAGCCGCAGCTTCCGGCGGCTCCGCGGGAGGGGTTCAAGCCGGAGCCGGCGATCTCGAACGACGACTACGAGGCCATCCTCCGCACGATGCACCAGATGACGCTCGTGGTGGAGCGCAGTCCCGGCGTATTTGCGGTTGCCGACGAAGAGACCATCCGCACCCACTTCCTCGTGCAGTTGAACGGTCAGTTTGAGGGAGCGGCGACCGGCGAGACCTTCAACGGCATCGGCAAGACCGACATCCTGATCCGGGTCGAGGGCAAGAACGTCTTCATCGCCGAGTGCAAGTTCTGGAAGGGGCCGGACGGTCTGAACAAGGCCATCGACCAGCTCATGGGCTACATGAGCTGGCGCGACACCAAGTGCGCCGTCGTGGTCCTCGTGCGGGACACCGAGATGTCCACGGTCCTCCAGAAGATGCCCGAGGTCGTCCGAGCGCACGCCCTCTTCAAGCGGGAGGTCCCCGTCTCGGAGGAGACCTGGTTCAGGGCCGTGCTCCAACACCCAGGGGACCGGAACCGGGAGGCCATCGTCACCTTCATGGCCTTCCACGTCCCCCGGCCATAGACAGGACGGACACGTCGAGCGCAGCCTCCAGCCGGGCGTTCGCCTGGAGCTAGGCCATCCGCTTCTTCCAGAGGTGCGGCATCTTCCGGCGGTCCTTCGGCTTCGGCACGATGAACCTGTAGGTAGAGATCGGCCGGTTCGTCCCCGCGCAACTAGACTTTGCGGAACGTGAGTCGTTTCGTGGCCTTGCGGTCGTCCAAGGCGCTTTGAACCCGCGACCAGAAACGCTTTGAACCTTCGACCCGCAACGTGGTCGCGCGCGCGTTCGCGCGAGGCGGAAGCGACCGCGGACGCGCTCAATCGCCGCGCCGCCCGAGCTCTGGTGGTCGCTCGGGGCACCGCGTAGGCATCCAGTTCGCGGTGCACGCGATGCTCGCGCTGGGCGGCCCCAGCCCTGCGCGGCGACGGCGAGGTCCTCGGACGTTCTGGTCGAAGGAGCCCGGATCGGGCATGCTTCCTCTGTGCACTCGCACGCGAGCGATCCGTCGCCGATCCCGAGCGCCCCGTTCGACGACCTCGACCTCGATCGACCCGAGGACGAGGAGGAGTGGGAGCGCCGCGTGATGGCCATGGCTGTAGCGAGGATCGCTGCCGAACGTGCTCGCCTCGAGCGATTAGGGGTCATCGACGCAGGCGGCAGTCTCGTATCGAACGAGCTGCCGCCCGACATGCGTCCCGAGTCGGACACGACCGTCGAGACCGGCTGATCTGAATGGCGCGTCCGCGGATGATCGTGGTCGCGGGTCCTCCGGGCAGCGGCAAGACGAGGTACTTCCCGGTGACGGCGTTCGGCGTGGACGCGTTCAACATCGACGACCGGTGACCTCCCCGCCGAGGAGTTCGACGCCGTCGTCAAGCCCGTTCGGTACCTCAGCCCCAATCGCATCGACTTCCAGCTGCTCGACAAGCCCATCTCGTTCGACGCTCCTCGAAGGCGCCCACGCACATGGACGCCTCGAGGAAGGGCTGATCCATGCCTGCCGGATCCTCGGCTCGCGCGCCGGCGGGCGCGATCACGGGCATCAACGTCACCCCGCTCGTCGACATCACGCTCGTCCTGCTCATCGTGTTCATGGTGACGGCGAAGCTCATCGTCCGTCGTCAGGGCTTGCCGGTGGACCTGCCCGGAGGCGGCCACGGGCGACGACAGCCGCTCCTGCGCAGGCCGCGGCGGTGCTCACGCAGGCGAGCGGCCCGAGCGACGTCCTGGATCTCACGGACGCTTTCGTGACGGGCTTCGCGTCCACGGTGGCCGACGCTACCGCCGCGGCGCAGGGCGCTTCGCCCGCCGCGCTCCGAGCCTCGCCCGGGCCGCCGAATCCCGCTCCGTCCGTCGTGTCGAGCCCTGACCGCTCCCGAAAGCCTGCCCTGGCGGACGGTCTCGCGTGGGCGTGCCCGTTTCCGACGGAGGCCGACGCCGCCGGGATCGACGAAGCCGTGGTGTCCATCCGCGTCGACGTAGACAGGTTGGGCGCGGTGCGCGACGTCGCCGTTCCCGACGACCCGGGAAATGGCTTCGGCCGGGCCGCCCAGCGCTGCGCCATGAAGAGACGGTGGGCCCCCGGGATCGATCGCGACGGCAACGCGGTCGACCGCGCCGTCGACCTCCGCGTGCGGTTCGTGCGGTGATCGAGCAACCAGCCGTGCGGTCGCTGTTGAAGCCAGCTCCCTCGGCAACAGTCGCGAACCGTGGCTGCGCGCGGATGAGCCTGCGCCCGTTTTGACGAACAGCCGAAAAGACCCGGAGGACGATGTCTGGATCACCTAGGCTCGCGTCGTAACCCCTCCTAGAAATCGGTAAGGGCTCGTGTAATCCCGGTGCAGGCCGTGCATCAGCATGGGTAGTGCGAATGGAACCGCACGAGCAGACCTGCTGCAGCCACGAGCACGCTCGACACGGCGCGCCCGAACGCGCGACCCCAGTGCCGACCGAAATGGCACCGGTCCGCATCGAGTACACCTGCCCGATGCATCCCGAGGTGCGCGCGACCGCGACCGGGATCTGTCCGACATGCGGCATGGCACTCGAGCCGGCGTCCCCTCCGGAGCCGTTGACGAAGGTCGAGTACGTCTGTCCGATGCACCCGCAGATTGTGCGCGACGCGCCAGGTACCTGCCCCATCTGCGGCATGGCGCTCGAGCCACGGACGGTGACACTCGAAGAGCAGCCGAGCACCGAGCTCGTCGACATGACTCGGCGCTTCGTATGGTCGCTGGCGCCGACGGCGATCGTGCTCCTGCTGGGCATGGCCGACTGGATCCCTGCCGTTCCGCTTCATCGCCTCGCGTCGCCGCGCGCGCTTCAGTGGCTCCAGCTCGTGCTCTCCACTCCCGTCGTGCTCTGGGCCGGCCGGCCGTTTTTCGAGCGAGCCGCCGCCAGCGTGAAGAACCGTAGCCCCAACATGTTCACGCTGATCGCGCTCGGTACGGGCGCGGCCTACGTGTTCAGCGCGGTGGCAACCGCCGCGCCTGGGTTCTTTCCGGAGACGCTTCGCGCCCCCGACGGGACCGTGGGCGTGTATTTCGAGGCGGCGGCGGGCATCACGGTGCTCGTCCTGCTCGGCCAGGTCCTGGAGCTTCGCGCCCGCGGACGCACGGGCAGCGCCATCCGATCTCTGTTGCGCCTTGCGCCGAACTCCGCGCGTCGCGTTCGTGTCGACGGCGCAGACGAAGACGTGCCGCTCGACCAGGTGCAGCCCGGCGATCGCTTGCGCGTGCGTCCAGGTGAGCGCGTACCTTGCGACGGTCGTGTTCTCGAAGGCGCTAGTGCCGTAGACGAATCGATGATCACGGGCGAGCCTATGCCGGTCGAGAAGGCGCCCGGTTCGCAGGTCGCGGGAGGTGCCGTGAACCTAACCGGAAGCGTCGTCATGGTCGCCGAGCGCGTGGGGCGCGACACACTGCTGGCGCAGATCGTGCGGCTGGTAAGCGCCGCTCAGCGCAGCCAGCCGACGATCCAGCGACTGGCCGATCGGGTGTCAGCCTGGTTCGTGCCTGCCGTCGTCGTTGTGTCGGTGCTCACCTTCGCCGTGTGGGCGCTGATCGGCCCAGAGCCGCGCTTCGCGCATGCTCTGGTGAACGCCATCGCGGTGCTGATCATCGCATGCCCCTGCGCGCTCGGTCTCGCGACGCCCATGTCGATCATGGTCGGCGTCGGACGCGCGGCCACGCTGGGGGTCTTGTTCAAGGACGCGGAGGCGCTCGAGATCCTTCGGTCGGTGGACACTCTCGTCGTCGACAAGACGGGCACGCTTACGGAAGGCAAGCCCCGCGTTATCTCGGTCGTCGCAGCGCCCGGGTTCGCCGAACCCGCAGTCGTCGCGCTTGCGGCTGCACTCGAGCGCAGCAGCGAGCACCCTTTGGGCCTGGCGATTGTTGCGCGCGCGAAGTCGGACGGCGCGGCTCTTCTGGACGCCAGCGAGTTTCGCTCGATCACGGGCAAGGGCGTTACGGGGCGCGTTGGGTCCCATGACGTTGCGGTGGGCAATGAGGCGTTGCTCCGCGAGCTCGCGGCGGATAGCACCGAGTTGCGCGAGCGCGCAGAGGTGCTGCGGGAGAATGGTCAGACGGTCGTCTTCGTGGCTGTGGACGGCAAGGCCGCCGGTTTGCTCGGAATCGGCGATTCCATCAAGGAGGAGGCGCGCGAGGCCGTTGATGCGCTGCGGTCGCAGGGCGTCCGGCTCGTCATGCTCACCGGTGATACGCGCACGAGCGCCATGGTGGTCGCGCGCGCGGTCGGCATCGACGAGGTGGAGGCCGAAGTGCTTCCGACGAAAAAGGGCGAGGCTATTGTTCGCCTGAAGGCGCAGGGGCGGATTGTCGCAATGGCCGGCGACGGCATCAACGACGCCCCGGCCCTCGCGGAGGCGCACGTCGGGATCGCGATGGGCACCGGAACGGACATCGCGATGCAGAGCGCGGAGGTGGTCCTCGTCCGCGGGGATCTGGGCGGCATCGTCCGGGCGCTAGCGATCAGCCGCGCGACGATGGGCAACATTCGGCAGAACCTGTTCCTCGCGTTCGCCTACAACACGCTCGGTATCCCGATTGCGGCCGGCGTGCTCTACCCGGTGCTCGGGTTGCTACTCAGTCCCATGTTCGCGAGCGCCGCCATGAGCCTGAGCTCGGTCTCCGTGATCGGAAACGCGCTTCGGCTCCGCCGCGTGGCCCTCCCGGCGTAATCGGCGAAGGGCTCGCGCATCTTACAGGTGAGGCCACGTTGGCGGACCGTGCTACCTGAAATAGGCGAGAAGGAGCGATGAAAGACTGCTGCAGTGGACAACCGGAAGCCGAACCCGCGGCCCGCGGCGACGCTTCGCACACGCTGTCGTCTGTGGCGACCAGCAAGCTGCTGGAGCAGCGCGAGCGATTCCTCGAGTTCCTGGCGCCCCGGGTAGGATCAGCGCAGGTTGCGGAGGACGTCCTGCAGGACGCCTACGCGAAGGCCTTCGAGCACGGATGGCAGCTCCGCGATGATGAGACGGTAGTCCCCTGGTTCTTCCGCATCTTGCGCAATGCAGTTTCCGAGAGAGCTCGCCGCGCGACAGCGGCGACTCGGGCGCTCGAGCAGCTCGCTAGCGAGCTGGATGCCATGGGCGGCAGGGAGACGCGCCAGGGTGTGACGTGTCCGTGTGTGGCCCGTGTGATGCGCACGCTCAAGCAGGAGTATCAGGCTCCGTTGCGCGCGATCGACCTCGCGGGGCGGGACCTTCGCGCGTTCGCGGCGGAGGCGGGCATCACGCCGAACAATGCCGCCGTCCGCCTCCATCGCGCCCGGGCGGCGCTGGCGAATGGCCTGCGCTCCACCTGCCGAACATGCGCGCCTCACGGGTGCTTCGACTGCACCTGCGAAACGAAGGACTGAAGGCCCGTCCGCTTTCGGCGGCCAGCCATTTGGAACGGAGGTCGACCTCATGAAGCTTACGAACACTTGGACGCCACGGCTCGAAGTAATCGTGCATGTGGACGGCACCGGCGGCCGCCATCGGATCGTCCGTGTCGAAGGCGAGGTCGGGGATCGTCGCCAGGGCTTGCGCACGTCTCCGTGGGGCGTCTTGCTCGAGATCGCGCCCCCGTCGGCGATGCTCTACTGGGTGCGGCCTCAACCGCTCGGTACGGATGCCCTGGTTCGTGACACTGCGGGCTACGCTCCTTGCCGACGGAGGCCGGAGTCTTAAATGAAGCGTGTGGCTATCCGTCTGCGCGCAGTGCGCCGAACGCGCCGCAGCATGTGGTCAGCAATTGCCGCCGCTGTGCTGGGGCTCGTTCTGTTGTTCGGCAGCATCAGCAGTGGCGGACGGTACGTGTACTGCGCGATGGACGCGATGGCCGGCGCCGCCATGGCAGAGCGTTGCCATCAGATGTCGCCCGCGCGCACCCACGCGAACGCGGTTGAACTGGCCGACTGTTGCCGAGTCGGAGTGCTCGGCGCGTTGCCCGCCAGCACCTTCACATCCCTGAAGGTGCGCGTCCCGAGCGCGCCGGTGCACCACGACGTGCTCCCGCCGGGCGCCATGGCAGCCACGGTCGCTGCCTTGACCTCGACGCCACGCTCCCCGCGAATTGAGCGTCCAACAACGGGACCGCCGCGATCGCTCGGTCCCGACCGTGCCCGCCTGATGGTGTTTCTCCTATGAGAGCCGCGCTCGGTGCGCGGTCAAGCGCATCGAGCTGCGACTAGGCGCCGCCCCCGAGCGATCCGATGCACGCATTCGTCGCGTGCACGACGCTGGGATCGGCTGATGTCCAACTCATTTCAGGAGATTCGCCATGATTCGATCGATCGTTGCTGTTCTCGCGTTTGCCGGCGTCCTTGGTACGTCGGCTGTCTCTCTGGCCGCGGAGCCGTCGGCTGCGCCCGACACCCAATGCGCAGCACCCTTCAATGACGCCACTGCGGGACCCTTCGCACGCCGCGACTACATCACGCGCGTCGAGCCGTACGAGGTAACGGAGTCGAACGGAAAGCAGTCGCGCACGTATGTGCGGGGCGCGATTGTCGAGCTGCAGCCCGCGCCCGGGGTCACCCGTGAGCTGTTGCAGCGGCTCGTCGAAAATCACGTCGCCTACCTGCAGTCGACAGGCGCGACGAGCAACTCGCCGCTGGCGGTGGCCGGAGCGACGGCTGCGGTGTCCTCCACGGGAGACGGCTTCGCCGTCACGGTCATGAGCAAGGACAGCGACGCCGCGAAAGAGATCCTTCGCCGCGCCGAAGCTCTGCGCGTGCAGTAGGCGCGCAGCAAGTCTGGTGGCCGAGGGCGTCGCTCCAGCCTATTGGGGCGACGCCCGACGGCCTCCGACGGCCCCCGCCTTTGGTCGCGGAGCGGGGCGACCGTAACCGTGCCGGGCGCCCGGCGTATTCAGCGTATTCGTGGAGGTCGAGACCCAGGCGCCGCAGGGCGGCCGCCTGGTCTGTTGCTTGCTGGACCCTACTGCTAGTGTTAAGACGGTCTGAGCGAAGAGGAGCGAGGGTGCGAAGCCTGGAGAGCTGGATGAAGGGGAAGGGGCCGCGCAGATCGGCCGTCGCCCTTGGCTACCTTCTCCTCGCGTTCGCCGTCGTGTGCGGCATTGCGCAGTCGGGCACCCGCTACTTCTATTGCGAGGCCCTCGGCCTGATGCACTCCGATCCGTGCGCTCAGTCGGCCCGGGGGGGCGATACGAACATCTGCGGAAATTCCCTGAGCGAGAAGCCCGCGGATTGCTGCGAGGTTGTCACGCTTCCGGCGATGCCGGACGGGGCGCGGGTGGTGAGTCCCAGTGTCTTGCCGGCGGGCCTGGTGGCGATCGTGCCCCGTGGCTGGCTCGCTGATCATCCGGCGACGCCGACTCTCCGAGTGCCCAAGCGCTTCTTCGACCGCTGGCGACCTCCGCCAAGAAGTGCGGGCGAAGTGTGCGCTCAATTAATGGTCTTCCTGACGTGAGCCAATCGGCGAGGCTCGCGCTGAGCCTCGCAGGGCGTCTCGCCTGCCGATGCAGCGCGCTCCGTGCGCGTCGTCGTTGATTGCTCTCGCGTGAGCGTATGTCCGGAGCCCGGGCTCCGACGTGCCGAGGAAGGAAGCCATGGATTTGCGTGCTTGTGGGCGACCAGGCTGGTCGCTGCCCGCAGTGTTTCTGATGGGATGCGCGACCACGGGTCACGCGTCGTACGAGTCGATGCACAGCGATGTGGATCGCGCCGGGACGGTCGATCGCCGGCAAGCGGCCGAGGACGACAGCGCCCTGACGGGCCCGGTCCTCGAACGTGCGGCCTACGTCCGTGCCGTGCTGCACCGCAACCGTTCCGTCGAAGCAGCACGACAGGGGTGGCGAGCTGCGGTC
This sequence comes from uncultured Myxococcales bacterium, assembly GCA_937998045.1. Classification (GTDB taxonomy): domain Bacteria; phylum Myxococcota_A; class Polyangia; order Polyangiales; family Polyangiaceae; genus Palsa-1150. The sequence goes on along the minus strand of CALKVG010000139.1, from coordinate 21,822 downwards.
GCGCGGGTGCGGCAATCGGGCGCGCTGGAGGACCCGATGGTCACACTCGAGGTCGCGCCGCTATCCATCGGCTCCTCGACCGCTCGCTTTGGCTACAACGCGATGATCAGCCAGCGCCTGCCGTGGCCAGGGAAGCTGCCGCTCGAAGACGCAGTGGCGAAGGCCGAGGCCGATGCCGACAGGAGCGACTACGAAGCCACGCGCCGGGAGCTCGCGCTCACGGCGTCCCTTCTCTACGACGACTACTTCGTCGCAGCGCGCTCGCTGGAGATCAACGAGCAGCACGTCGCCCTGATGCGTGCGATGCGCGCCGGAGCCATCGCGCAGTTCGAGTCGGGTCGCGCCTCGGCGCAGGATCCGCTGCAAGCCGAATTCGAGCTGACGCATATGGAGCACGACGCGGTGATTCTCGCGTCCAAACGCGACGTCACGGTGGCGCAGATGAACGAGCTGCTTCATCGCGCCCCGGAGCTATCTCTGCCGCCGCCTGCGAAGGACTTGGCGCCACCAGTCGGACCCGATGCAGCCGACACGCAGCGTTTGGAGACCGAAGCGGTCGAGCGCCGCCCCGACATCGCAGCCATGCGGCAGCACGCTCGCGCGGGACAGGCACGCGCCGACCGGGCTTCTCGCGAGTACCTCCCCGACTTCACGGTCTCGACTTCCTACAACTCGATGTGGGACATGCCCGAGCATCGGTGGATGGTGGGCCTCAGCTTCAACCTGCCCGTCCAGACCGGACGTCGCGGCGGTGCGGTCGACGAGGCGAACGCGGCCCGCGCGAAGTTCGAGGCGGATTCGGAGCGCATGGGCGACGCGGCCCGGGCGCAGGTGGTTGTGGCCATGAAGCAACTCGAGGAGTCGACGCACGTTCTGCACATCTACGAAGAGCGCCTGTTGCCCATCGCCAGGGACGAGGTTCAGGCCGCACGCTCGGCGTTCACCGCATCGCAGGCACCCTTTGTCGCGGTCGTCGACGCGGAGAAGAACCTTCGCACCGTCGAGCTCGAGGAACAGGTAGCTCGCGCAGACCATGACCGCCGCCGTGCGGAGCTGGATCGGGCGCTGGGGCGCATTCCGGGCTTGGACGGAAAGGATGCAGGGCAATGACCACGCTTCTAAAGTCCCAGTCCAAGCGCCAACTCGTGACGTCGGTCGCTATCGCCGTCCTGGCCCTGATCGCCTTGGCGGTCTTCCGCAGGCCTCTCGTGGCGTGGTTCACGGGCAAGGAGCTCGGCGGCGCCGAGGGGAGCACTGTAACCGCTCACGCGGGGCCGTTTGAGATCAAGGCCGCTTTGGCCCCCGATCCCCCGCGCCAGAAAGACCAAGGTCTGATGCTGGAGGTGCGCGATACCAGCGGAAAGCCCGTGGACGATGCAAAGGTAGACGTCATCTACGACATGCCTGCCATGGGCGCGATGGCGGAGATGAAGGGTGGCGCGAGGGTCGCGCACAAGGGCGGAGGCAAGTACGAGGCGCGCTTCGATTTGCCCATGGGGGCCACGTGGAGCCTGCGAGCGACGATCGACGCGGCGCAGGGATCGGCATCGCAAGGGTTTTCGATGACCGTCGGAAGCCTGGGGCTTGCTCTCGCCGGCGGCACAGCGGGCGCGCCTGCGTCGCCCACGTCGGGCTCGAGCGCGAAAGCGTTGCCGCCGGCCGAGTACCCTCCGATGGCGTTTGATGCCCTGCGCAGCGGCATGGACGCGTACGACCGGATACGCGCGCGGCTGGCGCGTGACGATGTGCAGGGGGTCGCTGCAGACGCCCGCACGCTGAGCCAGGCGCTCAGGGCCGCGCATGATGCGGTCCCGCAGGCACGTGGGGACCTGATCGACGCGTCGACCGAAGCGCGCGAAAGGGCCGACCGGCTTGCCGTATCCGGCTCGTTGGCCGACGCGCGGAAGGCTTTCGCCCAGGTGAACCAGAGTTGGTTGGCACTTGTGGGGGTGGACCCGCGTCTCACTGCGGGGTGGCACGTGTTCGTGTGCCCGATGTTCGAGGGCCAGCCTCGATGGATGCAGCGACGCGATGGCCCGGAGAACCCGTACATGGGGACCGCGATGCCGACGTGCGGATCCGCGAGCACGTGGCAGCCACCCGTTTCGAGCGGCCCCGCGAGCACTTCATCGCCCGGCGAGATCGATCACTACACGTGCTCGATGCATCCGTCGGTCAAGCAACCGGGACCCGGCACTTGCCCGATCTGCGGCATGAACCTCGAGCCCGTGACGAAGGAGCAGCAGGAGCAGGGGGTCGTGACGATCGACGAGGCGAGGCGGCAGCTCATCGGAGTCCGCACCGAACCGGTCGTGAAGGCGCCGATGCGTGACGCGTTCCGTGCCGTGGGCCACGTCACGTACGACGAGTCAACGCTGGCCGATGTGAACCTCAAGGTTCGAGGGTGGATCACCAAGCTCTACGTCAACGAGACAGGACAACACGTCACGCGCGGCCAGACGCTGTTCACCATGTACAGCCCTGAGCTGTACAACGCCGAGCAGGATTTTCTTCTTGCCACCCAGGGCGGCGCCGCCAGCGCAGCGAGCAACGCCGAGGGTCCGAATCGCGCGGAGCTCTTCGGACGGGCGTCGCGACAGCGACTTCACCTACTGGGGCTGACGGACTCGCAGATCGACACGATCGCGAAGAATGGCAAGCCGTCCGAGGACCTCGCCATCCCGTCGCCCGCCAGCGGCTTCGTCACCGAGAAGAACGTCGTCGAGGGGGCCTCGGTCGATGCGGGGATGCGCCTCTATCGCATCGCGTCGCTGAACAAGGTCTGGGTCGAGGCCGACGTCTACGAGGCCGACCTCGCGCACGTGCGCGTCGGCCAGCAGGCGTCGGTGACGCTCGACTATCTGCCCGGCCGCGCGTACCAGGCCAAGGTCGCCTACGTTTACCCGTACCTCGATCCGACTACGCGCACGGGACGGGTGCGGCTCGAGATCGCGAACAAGGAGCTTGATCTGCGGCCGGGGATGTACGCGAGTGTCGAGCTCTCCTCGGATCTCGGGAGCCGCGTGCAAGTGCCGGCTGCCGCCGTTGTTTACACCGGCCCGCGCCGGCTCGTGTTCGTGGATCTCGGCGGCGGTCGCTTTCGACCGCAGGAAGTTCACCTCGGGATCGAGTCAAACGGGATGTACGAGGTCCTGTCCGGGCTCGTTCCAGGCGACCTCGTTGCCACGAGCGGCGTGTTCTTGATCGCGGCGGAGGCACGGATCACCACCGCTGCGAAGTACTGGGACACCCAAAGCGAGGCAAACGACGCAGGAGCGGCTTCTCCGCCCGAGATGCCGATGCAGAACCCCGGGAGCGCGGCCATGCCGATGCCCGCCCCCAAGGCGCCGCGGACCGGCGCCGCTCGCCCGTCCGCGGCCTCCCCTCCAGCGCCGTCGGTCTCCGGCTCTCCATCGCCGCCCGCCTCCAATTCGCCGCCCCCGGTCGACTACACGTGCCCAATGCATCCCGAGGTGCACAGCGCGACGCCGGGGAAATGCCCCAAGTGCGGTATGGATCTGCAGCCCCGGAGGACGCCGTGAGCACGCCGTCGATCGCGCCGCAGCCGGCGGGCTCTGGTCTGATCGCCCGGCTCATCGCCGCGAGCGCGAATCGCCCCCTTCTCACGATCTTGTTCGTCGCCGCGTTGACCGCCTGGGGATGGGTCTCCCTGCAGCGCGCACCGCTCGATGCGATTCCGGATCTGTCCGATGTGCAGGTCATCGTTTTCACCGAGTGGATGGGCCAGAGCCCGGATCTGGTCGAGGACCAGCTCACGTATCCGATCTCGTCGGCGCTGATCTCCGCGCCGAAGGTCCAGGCGGTGCGCGGGCAGTCGATGTTCGGCATGTCGTTCGTCAACGTCATCTTCGACGATGGCACCGACATCTACTGGGCGCGCAGCCGCGTGCTCGAGTATCTGAGCTCGGTACGCGACAAGCTTCCGAAGGGAGTCAACCCGATCCTCGGGCCCGACGCGACCGGGGTCGGCTGGGTCTTCGAGTACGCGCTCGTCGATACGAGCGGCAAGCACGACCTCGCCGAGCTGCGCTCCATCCAAGACTGGAACCTCCGCTACGCGCTCGGCAGCGTGCCCGGCGTCGCCGAGGTCGCGAGCGTCGGCGGTTTCGTGAAGCAGTACCAGGTGAACGTCGATCCGAACAAGCTCCTGGGTCGCGGCGTCACCATGGACGACGTCGTGCGCGCCGTGCGCGCCGCGAACCAGGAGGTGGGCGGTCGCGTCATCGAGATGGGCGGGCACGAGGAGGTGATCCGCGGGCGGGGATACGTCAAGAAGCCCGACGACATCGGGCTGGCGCCGATCAAGGTGATGCAAGGCACACCAATCCGCGTGAAGGACGTGGCGACGGTCAGCATCGGCCCCGACATTCGGCGGGGTCTCTCCGAGCTTAACGGCGAGGGAGAAGCTCCCGGCGGCATCGTGATCATGCGCTACGGCGAGAACGCGCTGACCGTCATCGACGCCGTGAAGGCGCGGCTCAAGCAGATCGAGACGAGCCTTCCCGAGGGCGTTCGCATCGTGCCGACGTACGATCGTTCGCAACTCATCGAAGAGTCTGTGCATACGCTGAGGCACACGCTCATCGAGGAGATGATCGTCGTGAGCGTGGTCATCTTCCTCTTTCTTCTTCACGTCCGGAGCGCGCTCATACCCATCCTGACGCTACCGATCGGCGTCTTGCTCGCCTTCATTCCCATGGTGGAGCAACACCTCACCGCGAACATTATGTCGCTGGGGGGCATTGCGGTGGCCATCGGCGCGATGGTCGACGCATCGATCATCATCATCGAGAACATCCACAAGAAGCTCGCCGAGCTCGAACACGCGGGCAATAGGCAGGACGAAGCCGGCCCTGCAACACCCTACCGAGGCAAAGCGCGACGGAGCGCCGAAGAACAAAGGGCCCGTACAGCGGCCATCATCCACGCGATGCAGGAGGTCGGACCGTCGATCTTCTTCTCGCTGCTGGTCATCACGGTTTCGTTCTTGCCGGTTTTCACGCTGGAGGCCACCGAGGGGCGTCTGTTCAAGCCGCTCGCCTTCACCAAGACCTACTCGATCGGGTTCGCGGCGATCCTCGCCGTGACGCTCACGCCGGCGCTGGCCGTCTTGCTCATTCGCGGCAAGGTGCACGACGAGGACAAGAACCCTCTCAATCGCTGGCTCACCGCTGCCTACGCGCCGGTCGTGCGCTTCGTGGTCAACCACCGATGGATGGTCCTGCTCTCGGCGGTGGCCATCATGGTTCTGACCGTCCCCGCCGTCTTCCGACTCGGCAACGAGTTCATGCCGCCGCTCAACGAAGGCGTCATCCTCTACATGCCGACGGCACCGCCCGGCATGAGCGAGAACGAGTCCTCCGTCGTCCTTCAGGCGATGGATCGGGAGCTTAAGAAGTTCCCGGAGGTCGTCAGCGTGTTCGGCAAGGAGGGGCGGGCGGAAACGCCCACCGATCCGGCGCCGCTCGGCATGGCGGAGGTCACCGTCGTGCTCAAGCCACGCGACCAGTGGCGGGCGGGGCTCACTTGGGACGCGCTCCTCAAGGAGATGGACGAGAAGCTGCGCTTTCCCGGCATGACCAACGTCTGGTGGATGCCCATTCAGACGCGCACGGAAATGCTGGCCACTGGAGTCCGTAGTCCCCTGGGAATCGAAGTCTTCGGCGACGACCTCGACGCGATCGAGCAAACGGCGATCTCCGTCGAGCACTCCGTCGCGAAGGTGCCCGGCACGCGAAGCGCATTCGCCGAGCGCTCGACGGGCGGCTTCTACATCGACTTCGACGTCGACCGGGAAGAGGCCGCCCGTCAGGGGCTCAGCGTCGAGGACATCAACATGGTCGTCGCCCAGGCGATCGGCGGGGACAACGTCTCGGAGGCCGTCGAAGGGCGTGCGCGATACCCCATCAACGTCCGCTATGCGCGTGAGTTTCGGGACGATCCCGAGCTCCTCGGCCGCACCCTCATCGGCACGCCGGCAGGCACGCAGATCCCGTTGTCGCAGGTGGTGAAGATCAAGAGCGTCCTCGGGCCACCGATGATCCGCAGCGAGGGCGGCAAGCTGGTCGGCTTCGTCTTCGTCGATACCGATCGCCCCATCGCGGACTACGTTGCCGATGCGCGCGCGGTCGTCACGCACGACGTGAAGCTCGCTCCGGGCACGCGCCTCGAGTGGGTGGGCCAGTTTAAGTACTTCGAACGGGCAAAAGAGCGGCTCAAATGGGTCATCCCGCTGACGCTCGGGATCGTCTTCGTGCTGCTCTATTTCAACACGAAGTCGATCGCCGAAACGGTGATCGTCATGCTGGCGGTCCCGTTCTCGCTCGTCGGCGCGTTCTGGCTTCTGTACCTCCTGCACTACAACATGAGCGTCGCCGTATGGGTCGGCATCATCGCCCTGGCGGGGCTCGACGCGGAGACGGGCGTCGTGATGCTCCTCTACCTGACGCTCGCGTACGACCGGCGGACACGCGAGGGGCGCCTTGGCACGTTCGGCGACCTTCGCGAGACTATCGTCGAGGGCGCTGCCAAGCGCCTGAGGCCCAAGCTGATGACCGTGGCGACGATGATCATCGGACTGGTCCCGGTGCTCTGGAGCTCGGGCACCGGCGCAGATGTCATGAAGCGGATCGCTGCACCGATGGTCGGCGGGCTCGTGACGTCCTTCCTGCTCGAACTGACCGTGTATCCGGCCATCTTTGCCCTCTGGCGCGGGCGCGCGTTGCGCGGCGACGAGCTGCAGGCGTAGCCGATGAAGCTCGCCCGGGGGAGGAGACCCGAGTACGAATATTCTGCATCCTCCGGCGATGACTCACGGCGATGGGCATCACTGCGGCTCCTGGCTCTCGGGCCTGCGCATTCAGAGCACCGTTAGCGCCGATCGCCTCTTCACCACAGCTCCTCATGGCTGGCCGCCTGAGCCAGTGATATCGACGGGGCGATGCTCCCGCGCGTTCTCGTTGCCAGCGCTCTCTTCTTGATCGGAGTGTGCGCGTCCGAGGTCGCCTTCGGCGAGGAGTCCGAGCGCCGCCCGGCAATCCCGGAACAGATCCTCACAGAGAGCGTCACGGACATCGACGCGAACGAGGCCGGAGAGACCGAGGTCGTGCTCAACGCACAAGCGCTCCGCGCTCGCAGCGGAGGAGCCCGCGTGTACACCTCCGTGCTCGAGATCGAGTGGCGCGTGCTGCGTAGTGTCGGCCTACGTCTCGAGCCGTCGTACGCTGCGACCCAGGACGAGGCGCTCGCGCGCGACCACGAGTTCGGCTGCAACGCTGCCGTTTCCTACGCGCTCTTTCACGACTTCGCGCGCGACATCCATCTGCAGGCCGAAGCCGGGGTGCGGATCTTTGGCTCCGAGCCGGTGAACATCTCGGTGCCGGGTGACCTATCGCTGCCGTTCACGCTGGGAATTCGGACAGCGTTCCGCCGAGGTTCATGGTCGCTACGACCCGCCGTGGGGATCGAGGCGGGCCGTTCCCCCGCGCACGCGCCGGTATGGACTGGCGCCGGACTGCTCTACGGACTGGGCGAGGGCGGCCGTTACGGCTTCGCCGGCGTCGAGGTCGACGTCGATGTGGCTCGTCGAGCGCCGGTCATCGTCGCACCGAACTTCATGGCGGACACAATCGCTTCGCACCTGCCATTTCGTGTCGGAGTCGCCTTGCCGTGGGTCATCAGCGCACCGGACACGCAGCCGTCGATCGGTGTCTACCTGCGCGTGATAATGCGCACCGAGCTCGATTGACGCAAGTCCTTAGCATTCGGCACCGCATCGACCGGGGCATAGGATGCGGAGGCGAAGGTTATCCGCGAGGTCAGCGACGGCCGAGAATGGCGTCGACGGCGGGCCCGAGCCACTTGGCCACCTCTTCGGGTGTGGCGGACGCGAGCGGTTCGACGCGAACAAGGTGGCGAACCACAAAGAGGCCGACCATCGTGGCACCGAGGAGTTCGGCCCGGAGGCGAGCGTGCGAGCCGCGGATGGCCGACGCCGCGCCCGTCACGACGGTCTTCTCGATCAGTGACCGTAGTGCAGGAACGCACCCGGGGTCGGCAACGGCGGCGCGAATGAGGGCAGCGACGGCGTGGCTCCTGGACGTGAAGACGTTCTCCAGCATAAAGCGCACCAGCCGCTCCCCCGTGCCCTTCCCTCCGCCCTCAAGGACGGTCTCCTCGAGCATGGCCTTGAGCTGCTCCGGCGCGATCGGCAGCTCCACGGCCGCGGCGAAGAGCTTCTCCTTCGTCTTGAAGAAGTAGTGGACTAGGGCCGCATCGACGCCGGCCTTCGAGGCGATGGCGCGGGTGGTGGTGCGGAGAAACCCCTGCTTCCCGAACAGCTCTCGCGCAGCGGCGAGGATCTGAGCTTGCGACTGACCGGGTACGGCGCCCGACGGGCGACCCGGGCCCTTCGGTGTCGCTCGACGCGCGGGGCTCATCGTCGCCATCTTGCCGCCAGCAGCGCCCGGACGCCAGACCCGGTTGCGTTGACGTCACGCGAGAAGCCGGTCATATTCAGCGTGTGATGAATTAACGACCGACGTGAGGCTGACGATGAAGAAGAGCTTCGTCGCATTGCTGGGCGTAACCGCAGGCGTGAACCTCGCTTGGGCGGGCGCCGTCACGTTCCGGGTCCTGATCGACCTACCCGCTCGCCACCGCATCGGACCCGTAGCCTTTGCCGAGCTCTCCCGCGCGACGGATCTTTCGCGCGGTCTCGTCTTCTACCCCGCGCTTGCCGTTGGGAGCGCGTTCTTGTCGTGCGCGGTCTGGCTCGCCGCCGTGAGGACGAAGGCGCGTCCCTCCATTCGGTGGCAAGCCGCAGCGGCCGCCGTATCGGCGCTGCTGGTCCTCGTCGTCACGACGCAAGCGGCACCCATCATGTTTCGGATCGGAGCCTCGCCCAACGACCCGGCCACGATCCAACCGCTCGCGGACCGCTTCACCGCGCTCACGAACATTCGGGCGTTGCTCGCGGATACAGGGGCGGTCGCGCTGCTTTGGGCGTTGACCACGTGCGCCTTGCGCGCCGGTAGGGACCCATGACCACCGACGGACTGCCGACGGGCGCGCGCGGCGAGTGTCACCACTGCGGGGCCGAGTACGGCGCTTGGTCCTGCCTTGAGCTTCTCGAGTTCGTCGGCGCTGAGCGACTCCGTTTGCTCGTGACTTCGTGGGACGGGAGGCGCGTCGAGGTGCGTCGTTGCCCGAGATGCGGCGCAGCGCTCGCAAGGCTCGCCGATGTCGCGGAACGGCGGCACGCGTGACTCCCACCCTCAACGTCCTGGGTCTGGAGATCCCCCGAGCGGGGCTGGTGTTCTACGTCACTCTCGCCGTTCATGTGCCAGCCGGACTCGCCGCTGTGACGACCGGGGCGGCGGCCGCGCTGTTCCGGAAAGGTAGCCGTCGGCATGTGCGCTTCGGTCGCTTGTATTTCTGGGCGATCTGTCTCGTGTTCACGACCGCGGCGATCCTCGCCGCCATGCGCTGGCAGGAGGACTACCACCTGTTTCTCATTGGCGCTGCGGCCTTCGTGGCGGCGTGCGTCGGCCACCTGTCTCGCGATCGCCATAGACCCGGTCACGCTCCGCACATTCTCGGCATGAGCGTCTCCTACATCTCGATGCTCGCAGCCTTCTACATCGACAACGGGCCCCAGCTTCCCATTTGGGACCTGCTTCCGCACGTTGCTTACTGGCTCTTGCCGGCCGTCATCGGCGCACCGCTCACCTGGAACGCGTGGCGTCGCGCTCGCGCTCTTCAGCCAGGAAGCTGTCGATGAGCCGCAGGCCGCGCGTGCTCCCTCGTCGTTTCATCGAGCCGCGGCTTCAGGAAGCCGATCGCTGAGTCGTTAGCCCGCCCGGTATCGCGGTGAGAGGGTGTGCGCTGTCGAATCCCATGCAGGCGCGCAAGGCGTTGGTTGCGCGAGGGGTCGGGCACCGAACCTTCGCGGCGGCCACCGTTGACGAACCGAACGCCGAGGGATATTCAAGTATATGGTTGAGTACTTGAGGATGCCCACAGACGCCAACCACCGCAGGTTCAAGGACGCCCTTTACGAGCAATTCGCGCGGGTCGGAAAGGCGGTCTCCGCCCCGAAGCGACTCGAGCTGCTCGACCTACTTTGCCAAGGGCCCCGAACCGTCGAGGCGTTGGCCGAAGAGGCCGCCCTGAGCGTCGCGAACGCCTCCCAGCACCTCCAGGTCCTGCGCGCTGCGCGGCTCGTCGAGGCGGAGAAGAAGGGCCTTTACGTCGAGTACCGCATCGGCGACGAGCGGGTCTGCCGCTTCTTCCATACGCTTCGCGGCCTGGCCGAGGGGCGTATCGCCGAGGTCGAACAGGTGACCCGCGCGTACATGACCGAGCGGGGAGCGATGGAGCCAGTGGGTGGCGGCGAGCTGCTGCGCCGGGTTCGCGACGGGGAGGTCACTGTGCTCGACGTTCGACCGGCGGAGGAGTACCGCGCTGGTCACATCCCCGGTGCGCTCTCTGTGCCGGTGACGGAGCTGAAGAAGCGCGTCGCCGAGCTGCCCAAGAACCGCGAGATCGTCGCGTACTGCCGGGGGCCCTACTGCGTGATGGCGATCGAGGCCGTCAAAGTGCTCCGCAAGAGAGGGTTCCGCGCCCATCGAATGGAGGAAGGCGTCGTCGATTGGCGCGCGCGCGGGTGGCGCGTCGCGCAAGGCGAGGAGGCGGCATCGTGATCTTCAGACCGTACTACTATTTCGAGACGGGCTGCTCGGCGTACCTCTTTGGGTGCGGGAGCGTCGGCAAGTGCGCGGTCGTCGACGCGCATGAGCGTGACATCGACGACTACATGGCGTTCGCCGCGGCGAAGGGCATGCGCATCACGCACGTCATCGACACGCACGTGCACGCCGATCACCGATCGGGAGGTCCTGCGCTCGCCAAGAAGGCCGGCGCGGCCTACTGCCTGCACGAGAGCGCGAACGTGAACCTAGCCTTCGAGCCGCTGCGCGACGGGCAAGAAGTGGAGCTCGGCAACACGCGCATCGAAGTGCGACACACGCCGGGCCACACACCTGAGAGCATCTGCCTCGTCGTAAAGGATCTGCGGCGCGGACCAGAGCCATGGTTCGTGCTGACCGGCGATACGCTCTTCGTCGGTGCCGTCGGCCGGCCCGACCTGCCGGGGCGGGCGCGCGAGAACGCAGGCGCGCTCTACGACAGCATCCACGCGAAGCTCCTCACGCTTCCGGACGAGCTCGAGCTCTATCCGGGGCACTTCGCGGGGTCCGCCTGCGGCGCGGGGATGAGCGGCAAGCCGGCGAGCTCCATCGGCTTCGAGAAGCGATGGAACCCGATGCTGAAGCTCTCTCGCGACGCGTTCGTCGACACGCTCGTGGACGTGCCGTCGAAGCCGGCCGAGATGGAGCGCATCTTGCGCTTCAATGAGGGCCGAGCCGAGCACTGAGGGAAGCGTGATGTCGGACCACGAGATCCGCCTCGGACTACGCGCGAACCTCGCGCAGTTTTCGCTGCTCGTCGTAGTCAACGCGTTTGTCGGCGCGATGGTTGGCATGGAACGGAGCATCCTGCCGGCCATTGCCGAGCACGACTTCCACCTCGCGGCGCGCGCCGCGGTCCTCTCGTTCATCGTCGTCTTTGGTGTCACCAAGGCGTTCACCAATTATCTCGCTGGTCGCCTCTCCGATCGGTTCGGGCGCAAGCACGTGCTCGTCGGCGGCTGGCTAGTGGCGGCACCGGTGCCGTTTCTCTTGATGTGGGCGCCGAGCTGGCCATGGGTTCTCTTCGCGAACGTCCTGCTCGGCGTCAGCCAGGGGCTCACGTGGTCGACGACCGTGATCATGAAGATCGACCTCGCCGGCGCGAAGAACCGCGGGCTGGCCATGGGGCTCAACGAATTCGCCGGCTACTTCGCCGTGGCGGGATCCGCGCTGGCGACCGGTTGGATCGCGGCGCACTACGGTTTGCGCCCCCAGCCGTTCTACCCCGGCGTCGCCTTCGTGGCGTTCGGGTTGGGGCTCTCCGCGATCGTCGTCCGCGAGACGAAGCACCACGTCGCGCACGAGTCCAAGCTCCAGGGAGACCTTCCGCCGGACCTCATGCCGACGCAGCGCGAGGTCTTCTGGAGAACGACTCTCCTCGATAACAACCTCTCGAGCATCAGCCAGGCTGGTCTCGTCAACAACCTCAACGACGGTATGGCGTGGGGGCTCTTTCCGCTCTTCTTCGCGGCTGCACGGATGGGGCTCGCGCAGATCGGCGTGCTCGCCGCGATCTACCCGGCGACATGGGGGATGGGACAGCTCTTCACCGGTGGGCTCTCCGATCGCCTCGGCCGCAAGTGGCTGATCGCCGGGGGGATGCTCGTTCAGGCGGTGGGCATCGCGTTCGTGATCCTCGCGGGCGGGTTCGTTGGCTTCGCGACGGGAGGCGCGCTGCTCGGGGTCGGCACCGCGATGGTCTACCCGACGCTGCTCGCGGCTATCGGCGACGTGGCCCACCCGTCGTGGCGCGCCTCGTCCGTGGGCGTCTACCGGCTGTGGCGCGATCTCGGTTACGCGATCGGCGCGCTCGTCGCCGGCGTGACCGCCGACGTCCTGGGGCTGTCGCCAGCGATGTGGTTGGTCGCGGCGATGACGTTCAGCTCGGGGCTTGTTGTCGCCGTTCGTATGAAAGAGACACTCAATCCCAGCGCGTCAGCCCACCCGTCGCGACTCGAACAGGTGCGAGAGGGAGCATGACCATGGGGAAGACGCTCTTCGTCCTGAATGACGCGCCGTATGGCACAGAGCGAAGCTACAACGCGCTCCGCCTCGCTGGACAGCGACGAGGCTCTGAATCGTCAGCGCGGTCGCTGCGCCGAGAAGCACCGGCAACGGGCGGTGTCGCGTCGCGAGCACCAGCGCCGCGAGTGCCGTCTTGTCCGGCAGCTCGGCGACGAAGATCACCCCGAAGACCCAGAAGAAGAGCGCCTGACCGTGCATCGACATCTCCCTGAAGTGGGCCGAGATGTCGACGGGCGAGACCTCGGCCAGACGTGCGTCTGGATCCGAAGGTCTCGTTCCCCTCGGGAGGCCGAGGTGGGGGACCGGGCCATGTGGCCAGCGTGTCGATCGCCCCGTACGGCTCGCGCGGTGTGAACTACTCCCCTTGCGTGGTTTTCTACCTAAACCGTCCGGCTCGGCGGCGCAAGCGCGGTACGGGGCTGCGCCTTGTCATACGATTCCAGAACGTGTCTACGCGAGTCGGCCATGGCGGCCAGCGCGCGAAGAAGGCACAGGTCCGGGCTACATAGCGGTTAGCGCAACGATTCCTATCTCTCAGTTCCAGCGTGGAGGAGGAGCGACCGGAGGCTCCGGGCCGCGGTCGAACGAATAGATGACGCCGAGGCCGGCGCGCCAGTGGTCGACCTGGTAGTCGGCCTTGTAGTCCTGCGCGACGGGCAGCGAGACGTACAGGAAGAAGCGCGTCCGAGCGGCGGGCATCCAAACGACCGTCGGGCTGGCGAAGACCTCCCAGCCGCCGCTCACGAGGTTGGCGCCGTTGATCACGTCGGGGTCGTGGACCTCGGCGTCGAGGCCCATCTGGACGCTGAGCATTCGCGTCTCTCATCCACGCGGGTGTAGGCGAAGCCCAAGCCTGCGAGCCAGTTGTTCCCCTTCTTGGACCCCGACCCGTCGGCGGCATTCAGGCGGTAGTACCCGAGACCCACCGTAGAGAAGTGACTCCATTCGACACCGGCCATTGCCGCGAGGATGTAGTTCACCGGCCCGTGAAACGGCGCGTAGTCCTTCTCGCCGGTCGGCGGCTCGATCGCCGCGCTCAGGAGGGCAAAGTTTCCATCCTTGCCGGTCGCTCGTTTCAGGCCGGTGAAATCGAACCGATAGGACGTGCTGACGAGCACGTTCTCGCGCGCGACGCATCCGCCGCACGAGCTCTCCGGTCCAGCCTGATTGCCCTGCGGGGTGCGGGCGTTCTCGTACGTGTACGTCTGGACGAGCGTGAACGACCACGGGAGGTGTCGGAACGGACTCACTCCGGCGCTCACGATGTACGCAGTCTCCTGGTCGTACGTACTGCCCACGCCGAAGACGTGCTCGTGCGCCTGCAAGCTTACGAATCCCTCGGACTCCACCGCCAGGGAGGACTGGGGACCGAACAATGCCTCGTGATGCGCCTCAGCCAACGCGGGAGAAAAAATACGTAACACGGTCGCGGCCGCAGCGACCGCGCCCTTCTTTACTTTGATCATGACGCCACTCCGCGAACGCGGCCGGCCCTCGCTCTCGAGGCCCGTACGCAAGACGAATCCTAGGGAGCTCGCAACCTCGCTCCCGAGTCGGGAAACCGAGGCGGCACGCGTCCCGCCCTTGAGGAAGGCGATCAGACTCGCGGTGGGCGATAAATCGACGGGAGCTGGGGTCCTGGAGGAACGTCGTCGTCCGCGAGCCAGCGCTCCGGCGAGCGGCGAGGAATAGGCGCCACCGAAGGAGTCGACTCCGCGTACTGCGGAAGCGAGGCGCCGCCGGGGTGTACGTGATGGCAGTTGGGGCACCCGGGCGGGCATTCGTGACCAGGGTCGTCTTCGTCGTCGTCGGGCACGTCGTGGTGGTGACCGACGGTGAGCACTTGCACGACGTCGCTCGCGAAGTGGCCCACGTTCGAGAGCTGGAACGATGCGACGAGCGCGAAGAGCTGAAACAGGCAGACCAGCCAGCACAGGGCACGTCGACGACGGCTCATGACAACGACTGCAGGGAAGAAGGGCGGTCTCTGCACGAGGCTAACGTCCTCGGCCGGGGAGCAGGCGCGTCGAGTTCAGGATGAACAGCAGCTCGGAAGAGACGTGAATGAACGCGGCGAGCAGCGGGTTCAGGAAGCTCAGCGCCGCGAGCAAGATCCCGAGCCCGTCGACGAGAAGCGTGCCCGCGAAGTTCTGCCAGATGATGCGGCGACACCTGCGGGCGATCCGTAGCGCCTCGACGAGTTTGAGCAGATCGTCTCCGAGAAGGACTACGTCCGCCGACTCCCGTGCCACGTCCGTCCCTGAGCCCATCGCGATCCCCACGTCGGCCTGGGCCAGCGCCGGAGCGTCGTTGATGCCGTCGCCGACCATGGCGACCTGCTTGCCGGCAGCCTGCAGCTCGCGAACCTTGACGAGCTTCTGCTCGGGCAGGAGCTCGGCGAGCACCTCGTCGACGCCCAGGCGCGAGCCGACTTCTTGGGCGATCGACGTGGCGTCGCCGGTGAGCAAGACGGTCCGCATCCCCATGCGCCGGATCTCTGCGATGGCGGCTGCCGCCTCCGGTCGCACGACGTCCGCCACCTCGAGAGCACCCAGGAAGCGCCCCGCGCGTGCGACGAGCACCGTCGACGCCGCGTCCACATCCGGCAGCGGGATGCCCTCCGCCTCGAAGAGGGCGCGATTGCCGACCACGATCGCCTCGCCGGAGACGGCGCACACGATGCCCTTTCCGGGCGTATACGAGAACCGATCGGGATCGAGCGGCGTGATGCCTTCCGCCTTGGCCCTGGTGAGCACGGCCCGGCCGAGGGGATGCTCGGAGGGCAGCTCGGCGATCGCGGCCGCCTCCAAGAGCTGGGCCGGGGTGACGCCGCCGGCGGGATGCAGCGCGACGATCTGCGGGTCGCCGAGCGTGAGCGTGCCGGTCTTGTCCAGGACGATCGTATCCACGCGCCCGAGCACCTCGACGTAGATACCCCCCTTTACGATCGCGCCATGCCGAGCCGCGCGCCCGACCGCACCCAGGATCGCAAGAGGTGTCCCGGCGGCGATTCCGCAGGCGCCTGCCACGATGATGACCGAGATTGTCGAGCGCGCGTCGCGCGTGAGGAGGAACGTTAGAGCGGCGGCGCCCAGTGCAAAATAGACGAGATAGCCGGAAAGGCGGTCCGCCGTCTTCTGGATCGGCGCGCGGGACTCCTGCGCGTGCTCGACGGCCTGGACGATCTTGGCGAACGTCGTGTCGCGACCGATCCCCGTCGTGCGCACTTCGAGCGCCCCCGACTGGTTGATGGTTCCAGCGAACACGCGTGCTCCGGGCACCTTCTCGACGGGGAGGGACTCCCCCGTGATCGCCGCCTGATCCACGAACGAGTGTCCGCTCTCGACGACGCCATCCACCGGCACGCGCGCCCCGGGCCGGATGACCACGATATCCCCGAGCCCGAGGGTCTCGGCCGAGACACTCGTTATCCCCCCCGTGCGCCGAACGTTCACGTCCCGAGGCAGAAGGTCTAGGAGATCCTTGATCGCGCGTCGCCCGCGGCCCACCGTCAAGTGCTCGAGCACCTCGGCGATGAGCACGAAGAGGACGATGACGAGGGCCGTGAATGCTTCACCGATGGTGAGCGCCGCGACGAGCGCAATCGTCATCGAGAGTTCCATCGTCATGCGCCGTTCGCGGAGCGCCCCGATGGCCTCCTTGAAGATCGGGTAGCCGCCCACCAACGTCGCCACGAAGGCCAGCGCATCAATCCTCAGGAACGGCCGCCACGGCGCGAACCACGAGACCGCGACGGCGACGGCCACGAGCCCGATGCGAACGAGATCGCCTCTGTCGACGTGCTTCTCGTTGTCCTCGGGCCCGCGTGCGCCGTGCAGCGGAGCAACCTCCCGGCTGGGCGCATCGGCGGCGTCGGAGAAGGGGCGTAAGGGCTGGATCGTCGGTTCCACGATGCCTCTTACTTCACGTACGCGCGCACGATGTCGATCAGTTCGTCCGCGGCGCGGGCGCGCTTGGGCGACACCTTCTCGTCGGGATCGAGGACGTGGTAGCGCACGTGATCCTCGATCATCTCGGCGACGAGGCTATTCAGTGCTCCGCGCGCGGCAGTGACCGTGTGGAGCACGTCGTAGCAGCCCTTCTCCTCGGTGATGGCCCTCTCCACCGCCTCGATCTGCCCCCGAATCCGGCGAACCCGTGCAATGAGCTTCTCCCTCTCTCGGACAGTGTGCATGAGGCGGGGTGGCCTCCTTCCACGATGCTAATATACCCCCCTTCGGTATATGTCCAGGGCCCGCGCGTCGCCGTCGCCGCGGACGGGTGGGCGCCACCTCGACGGCCACGACCGTGCGTTGCGCCATGGGCAACGCGTCCGTCGCGGGTGCAATGGCGGGCGCCGGGTGAACGGGGAGGGTATCGCTCGAGCGCTCCGGTGGCTCCTCAGGCGGAGTGGTGACGGTCACTACCCCTCAATCGATGTCGGAGGCATTCGCGTGCCCCCCTCTTTCCGTGGTCGGGGCGTTCCACTACCAAGGTCCCGCGGTCCCCCATCGGGGCGAGATCGAGCGAGGTGTCCGCGGCTACGCCGAGCGCGTCATCACCGACGACCGTCATGTCGGGCTCGCGCCCCGGCTCGGTCCGATCGGTGGTTCGCAACCGACCCGCGGGGGATTCGAGCTTGCGGAGTAGACAGTTGGACAATGTCGGGTTGCGTCGAGCCTGCGAACTCGTTGGCGCGCCCTTGTGACGAGCACCATGCATTCTCGTTCGGCTGAAGACCTGAAAGGAGCTCGATCTGCAGCCTCCGATCAGTTCCTACTCGGTTTCAACGATGCGGACGAACGGCACAAGTTTGGCCATTGCTGCGTCGAGGCGGATCGATGCGGACCTACGTTGGTCCCGCTGCTCCTTTGACGTGCAAGCTCGCACCCTGCCAGCGTCGGCTCCTACTCTGCTCGCGTTGTTACCGAGGTCATCGTTACTGCGAAAAGGGACGACGACGGCATCGCGAACGCGCACGTCCCTACTACGTCCGTCGCGCGCGCACGAAACTCTGACGGATCAATCTTCAACGGTGGTCGCAGGTCCTTGCAAGCTGCCGCGCCGCACCGCTCCGCGCCGACGGGGCACAACCGCGAGGCCTACGCATCTCTTCGCGTGCTGCCGGTTCGAATCCAAACCGCGGGAAGAAGGCCTCCGCAGTTGTGGTCAGCAGGTACACTGCGCCGACGCCGCGCGTGGTTGCCTCGTCGAGGGCGCCGCGTGTGAGCGTGGACCCAAGGCCGGTCCCTCTCGCGCCGCCGGCGACGACGACGAGGGACCGCAAAAAGCGCGTGATCATTGTACGGCTGCACACCGTCGGTCGGGAGACCGGCGCCGATCAGGGGCGCCTCGACGCTCGCGCGATCGTGCGGCTATGCGCCGCGGATCACGCGCGGCCCCATCCCTCTCGACGCAGCAGAGACTCGACGCGCGTCCGGACCTCTTCGCGGATCTCGCGAACGCGCTCGAGCGGCTTTCCTTTCGGGTCCTCGAGCGGCCAGTCGTCGCGCTTGAGGCCTGGAACGACGGGGCACTGCTCGCCGCACCCCATCGTGATGAGCATCTGCGCTTCCTGCGCCAGCTCGTCGGTGAGCTTCTGCGGTTTCCTGTCTGCGAGGTCGATCCCGACCTCACGCATCGCCTCGAGCACCTCGGGATGCACGCGGACCCCTGGCTCCGTCCCTGCGGAGATCGCGCGCGCCTTTGTCGAGTCGGCGAGCGCATTGAACCAGGCGGCCGCCATCTGCGAACGGCCCGCGTTGTGGATGCATGCAAAGATCACCGTTGCCATGGGAGTTCCTCGTTCAGTTCGGGACGATCGACCACGCGCTCTGCGACCGCGGGTAACGCCGGCACGAGCCAGCGAAAGAGAGCCGTGGACGCCGCAGCCCCCAGGAGCTGCGCGATGATGAAGTTCGGCGCGTCGACCGGCCGAATGCCGGCGAACGTGTCACTCGCCGCTCGAGCCAGCGTGACTGCCGGGTTGGCGAACGACGTCGACGACGTAAACCAGTAGGCGGCCGTGATGTACGCGCCGACGGCGAAGGGGACGAAAGCTGGCCGGCGGCGAGCGCACCCCCAGATGACGGCAAGAAGGCCGAAGGTCGCTACGAACTCGCTCACCATCTGCGCGAGCCCCGAGCGCTCGTGGCGCGACGCAAAGAACAGCGCGGGCTCGCTGAACATCACGTGCGCAACTGCGACGCCCACGAAGGCGCCGGCGATCTGCGCGCCGATGTAGCCGGGCACCTCGCGCCACGGAAGGCCGCCCTGGCTCGCGTCGGCCAGCGTCACTGCAGGGTTGAAGTGGGCCCCGGAGATGGGACCGAAGGTGAGGATGAGCGCGACGAGACCAGCGCCCGTCGCGATGGTGTTGGCGAGGAGGGCGATCGCGACGTTTCCGCCGGCGAGCTGCTCGCCCATGATCCCGGAGCCGACTACGGTCGCGAGCAACAGCGCCGTTCCCAGCGCTTCGGCGACGAGCTTCTTCAGCAGCATCCGCTCTTCTTGCCGAGCTGCACGGGCTTGTCTTGCGCGGGCAAACTGCTCGGGGCGCAGCACGCCGCGGCGGTCTTCGCGGGATCGTCATGCATCGTCGCGGCCTCGCCCTTCACTACGAAGACCTCCCACATGTTCCCATCGGGATCCTCGACCCACACCTTGTCCTGCATCGCATAGCAGCAGGTCGTGTTCTCTTCTGTGAACGTTTTGAGACCAGCGTCTTTGAACCGTGTCCACGCGGTCGCGACGTCCTCGGTGCTGGCGACCTGCACGCCAAAGTGGCTCGCGTTCACGCCCGAGCGGGGCGCTTCCTGCATCGTCAGGTTGAGCGAGGGGCTCTGCAGGTCGAACTTCGCGTAGCCGGGGCGGCGCTTTGTCGCGGTGACGCCGAAGACCTTCTCATAGAACGCGACGGACGCGTCGATGTTGGAGATGTTGAGCGAGACGTGCGGCTTGAGAGCGTTCATGGTTTCAGTCCCTTTCTTCCAAAAGAATCGAACAACTTGGCCTAAAAAAAGGCTCAGCAGCAGCCGGCCTTGCCACCTTTCTTGCAGCAGTCCTCCCAAACGTACGCGGTGAGCTTGCGAAGCGCGTCGTAGTCGGCCGAGTAGTAGTGGAAGGTACCCTCGCCGCGGGTCTGCATGACGCCGGCGTCGACCAGGCGTTTCAGATGATGGCTGAGGGTCGATGCGGGCAGGTCGACGTGTGCCTGAATCGCTCCCGCCGGCGCCCCCTTGGGGCCCGCCTGCACGACGAAGCGCAGGATCGCCAGGCGCACGGGATGCCCGAGCGCACCGAGTTGCTCCGCGTGGTGCTCCAGCTTCGAGGTCACGCGGTTACTTCTAATTCGTTCGAAGTAATCGTGCAAGCCCCCGTCGCTGTCTTCGTCAACCGCGCGCGCCAACCCCCGGGAGATCCGCGGGATTGGGAGCGCAAGGATGGCATCTGTCATCGCCGATAGACGAACGGATCGGAAAGCTGATAGCGGGCTAGGTAACAGGATGTACGGACGTTGCGGGGGCTTGCATTATCGTAAAAGTACGATAGAAGGCGGCTCATGCGCGGAGCGGCTCGCGAGATCGGCACCCGGGAGGTGGACGCCGGAGGCGAGCTGAAGACGAGCAAAGGAGGCGCCACGCGAGTGCGCGCTGGAAGCAAAAGGCAGCTTCATCGGCGGCTGGTTCTTCGACGATCCGAGCATCTGCGACGGCGTGCTCGAGCTTTACGAGACCTGCGACGTCTTCGAGCGCGCGCCCGGCCTGGTCGGATCCTCGAATGGGCCGATGCTCAACAAGAAGTCGAAGGACTCCGTCGATCTCGCGGTGCACGTCAAGATGAAGGACGCGAGGCTTCAGCGATACATCGACGGCCTGCTCGGCGTCATCGAGATGTACAAGCGCAAGTACACGTACGCCTTCACGTCGGCGCCGTGGACGGTCGAGGAAATGCTCTCCATCCAGCGATATCCGCCCGGCGGCGGCTTCGTGATCTGGCACACCGAGCGGACGGGCGGCGGCCAGCAGTGCGTCTATCGGCACCTCGCGTTCATGACGTATCTGAACGATGTCGCAGAGGGCGGCGAGACGGAGTTCTTCTACCAGCAGCTCAAGGTCAAGCCGAGGAAGGGGCTGTCGATGATCTGGCCGTCGGATTGGACGCATCGGGGCGGGCCGGCTCCGAAAGAACAGAAGACCATCGTGACCGGCTGGATCAAGTTCGTGTAGCGCGCGCGACCGTCCGGCACGCAAAGGACGCTCGACTCATGATCGCTCCCTACGCCCGCTTCCTCATCGACTTCGACCGGCAGCACGGTCCGTTGAAGCACCTCAATTCGCCTTCAAACACGAGGGCGGCGGTCATCATCGAGAACAGGGCGCTCTACTTTCTGCCGATGGTGATCCGGAACGTCATGTTCTTCCTTGGCTCGAAGTGGAACCTGTACAGCCTCTCCGGCGAGCACTCGGACAAGTACGTCGACGGCATTGCCTCGGAGTCGGACATCCATGTCATGAAGCTGGAGGGGCTCGCCACCTCTCTCGCGCCCAGCGGAGTGAGCTGATGAAGTCCTCCGAGCTGTGGAAGCAGTTTCCGGAGGAGAAGCTCCTGGTCTTCGAGAGCAACAGCATCATGTGCGGCTCGAACATCGGCGAGTTCGATGAGCACGACTTCATCGGCGCGCCGATGGGCACCCCGGACGGCTTCTTCCTCCACGGCGGGTTCTCGCTGCGCTCGAGGCGGAAGGTCATCGAATGCATCGTGAAAGGCAAGAGTCCGAGCGAAGAGCCGGAGGACGTCTTCTTCACGCGGATGATGCGGCAGATCGGTGCCGCGACCCCAGACTTTGAGACAGCCTCGCGGTTCGCGGTGTCGTCCGTCTTCGAGGCGCATCCGGTCGGCGTCCCGGCCGCCGACGACTGCCTTCATTCGATCGAAGTAGCCGAACGGATCGTTGGCCAGATTGCGCATTGAGGGACTAAATGACCGATCGTGATCCTCGTCCATCAAGCTGCGCGGGTGAGCAGAG
>CALKVG010000138.1 GCA_937998045.1 uncultured Myxococcales bacterium | reverse complement strand
CAGCGGAGCATCCCGATCTTCACGTTCGTCAACAAGATGGACAGGCCGGGGCGCGACCCGTTCGAGCTCGTGGGCGAGGTCGAGAACGTCCTCGGGATCGGCGTGTACCCGATCACATGGCCCGTCTTCCGGGGCGGGACGTTCCGCGGCGTGTACCACCGCGTCGAGCACAAGGTGTACCTCTTCGACGCGGCAGACGCCGGATCGAGCGCGGCGCACGGGGCGGAGAAGCCGCCCGTGAAGGTCACGGGTCTCGACGATCCGACGCTCGCCGCGGAGCTCGACGAACAGGGCTACAAGCTTCTCCGCGACGAGGCCGAGCTTCTCGACGCCGCGGGGGACGCCTTCGACCGCGCGCGGTTCGAGCGCGGCGAGGTGTCGCCGATGTTCTTCGGCAGCGCGATCAACAACTTCGGTCTCGAGGCGTTCCTCGAGAGCTTCTGCACGCTCATGCCCTCGCCCGCCTCGCGCGCCACCTCCGGCGGCGGCGTCGTCGATTCCACCGACGCGGGGTTCTCCGGCTTCGTCTTCAAGATCCAGTCGAACATGGACCGCGCGCACCGCGATCGGGTGGCGTTCGTCCGCATCTGCTCGGGGCGCTTCGAGCGCGGGATGAAGGTGAAGCACGTCCGCACCGGGCGCGACATCCGCCTTGCGAACCCGACGCAGTTCGTCGCGCAGGAGCGCAGCATCATCGACGAGGCCTTCGCCGGCGACGTCCTGGGCGTCTACGACCCCGGCGTCTTCGAGATCGGCGACACCATCACCGCGGGCGCGAGCTTCACCTTCGAGGACATCCCGAGCTTCGCCCCGGAGCACTTCGCCCGCCTCGTCATGGTCGATCCCCTGAAGCGCAAGCAGCTCGCCAAGGGCGTCGACCAGCTGGGGCAGGAAGGGACGATCCAGCTTTACCGCCCGCCGCTGTCGCGCGCAGGGGAGATCATCCTCGGGGCCGTGGGACAGCTCCAGCTCGAGGTCGTGAAGCACCGCCTGAAGTCGGAGTACGACGTCGAGGTTCGCTACGAGCCGATCGACGTCATGTACGCGCGTTGGATCACGCGCAAGGACGGGCAGCCCATCGACGTCCTCGGCTTGCACAGATCGCGCATCGGCCTCGTCGTGGTCGACGCGCGCGATCGGCCCGTCGTCCTTTTCGCTGGCGACTGGCAGCTCAACGCGGCGCTCAAGGACTTCCCGGATTACACCTACGCGGAGACGGCGCGCGGAATCGTGATGCGCAAGGAGTGATCGGCGGAAGACCGGAGCAGGCTGCGTCCGAGTCCCGCGGATCTCGAACAGCCCTGCGCGCTCTGCGCCGAGAGACGCGCAGTGTGAGATCTCTGGAGGAGCCGAGAGGCCGGAGTCCTGCGGCGAACACGCGTTGCACGGAACGTGCAGTTGGAGCTCCTGGAGCTCGACGTCGGACTGGAACCCCTGGCTGAAGATTCCTTCGACTTCGACGAGCGCTTCCGCTCGATGGTAGGCGCCCATTTCGATGCCGTGGCGCGCTCGCTCCGGCGCTTGGGAGTGCCGCCTTGTTCGGTCGACGACGGCGTGCAGCAAGTCTTCCTCGTGGCATTGCGCCGCCTCCCGGAGATCCGCTCGGGGGGCGAACGTGCGTACTTGTTCGGGGTCGCCTTCCGTGTCGCGTCGGCGGCGCGGCGCGCCGAACGGCGCCGGCGAGAGGTCCCGCTCGACTTCATGACGGGCGCACGGCGCGAAGCCGCGTCCGTGACCGAGCTTCCGGACGAAGAGCTCGACCACAAGCGGGCGATCGCGCTGCTTGGCGCTTGCCTGGATCAATTGCCCGATACGCTGCGCGACGCGTTTCTGCTCTTCGACGTCGAGGAGCTCAGCGCCTTGGAGGTCGCGCGCATTCTGAGCCTGCCCGTCGGGACCGTCGCGTCGCGCGTGCGGCGCGCGCGCCAGCGCATTCGCAGAGCGTTCAACCCCGGTCGCCGGTGCACGGGGAAACGCAGTTGCTGAGGCATCCTCGACTAGGACGCGGTCGGGAAGCTCGCGTTGGAGCTCGGCGCTCCAGAAAATCCGTGCACTTCGCTCCCGTCCACGACGAGGGGCGGACGCGAGGCCCGCGCCGCGACGCGTGCGCGCTGCGCCGCAGGCGCCCGTCCCACGCCGCGAACGCGACGAAGCGGTGAAAAGAAGCGAGAAGTAGGAGGGCGCCGCATATCCGTTCAGCGCGGAATCGGGCAGCGTCCTTGCGTAGCCGGCCCCCCGCCGGTATTACCCTCCCGCTGCGAATGACGAGCGATATCGGTAGTTACCGCCTCACCCACCTGCGCCAGCTCGAAGCCGAGAGCATCCACATCCTGCGCGAGGTGGTCGCGGAGCGCGACAACCCGGTGATGCTCTACTCGATCGGCAAGGACTCCTCGGTCCTCGTGCGACTCGCGCAGAAGGCGTTCGCGCCGGGAAAGCTCCCCTTCCCGCTCCTTCACATCGACACGACGTGGAAGTTCAAGGCGATGTACGAGCTGCGCGACCGCTTCGCGCGCGAGAACGGCTTCGACCTGCGCGTTTACACCAACCGCAAGGCCATCGAGGATGGGATCAACCCTTTCGACCACGGCAGCCAGAAGTACACGACGATCATGAAGACGCAGGCGCTCCTCCAGGCGCTCGCCGAGGGGCAGTACGACGCGGCGATCGGCGGCGCGCGCCGCGACGAGGAGCGCTCGCGCGCGAAGGAGCGCGTCTTCTCGTTTCGTGACGCGCTCGGCCAGTGGAACCCGAAGAACCAGCGGCCCGAGCTCTTCGAGCTCTACAACGGCAAGATCAAGAAGGGCGAGAGCATCCGCGTCTTCCCGCTGTCGAACTGGACGGAGCTCGACGTCTGGCAATACGTGATGCTCGAGAACATCCCGATCGTGCCGCTCTACCTGGCGGCGCCGCGCCCCGTCGTCGAGCGCGACGGCGTCCTCGTGATGGTGGACGACGAGCGGATGCGCCTGAAGCCGGGCGAGAAGCCGCGCATCGAGATGGTGCGCTTCCGCACCCTGGGATGTTACCCGCTGAGCGGCGCGATCCGCTCGAACGAGACGACCCTGCCCGAAGTCATTCGCGGGATGCTCCGCGCCCGCGTCTCCGAGAGGCAGGGGCGGCTCATCGACCACGACGAAGACGGATCCATGGAGACCAAGAAGCGCGAGGGATATTTCTGATGAGCGCAGCCACGTCCGCTCCCTCCGAGCTCGACGACATCGAGGCCTTCCTCGCCGCCCACGAGAAAAAGGAGCTCCTGCGCTTCGTCGTGGTGGGCTCGGTCGACGACGGGAAGTCGACGCTCATCGGCCGCCTGCTCTACGACACCGACTCGGTGTTCGAGGACCAGGTCGCGCAGGTGAAGAGCGCGTCGAAGATGGCGGGGACCGAGATCGACTTCTCGCTCTTCACCGACGGCCTCCTGAGCGAGCGCGAGCAAGGGATCACGATCGACGTCGCGTATCGCTACTTCACGACCGCGAAGCGAAAGTTCATCATCGCCGATACGCCGGGGCACGTGCAGTACACGCGCAACATGGCCACCGGCGCGTCGACGGCCGACGTCGCCGTGATCCTCATCGACGCGCGCCTCGGGGTCCTCCAGCAGTCGCGCCGCCACGCGTTCATCGCGTCGCTGCTGGGCATCCGGCACCTCATCGTCGCGGTCAACAAGATGGACCTCGTCGCGTTCGATCGCGAAGTCTTCGAGCGCATCAAGGATCAGGTGACGGCGTTCAGCCGCTCGCTGTCGTTCGAGCGCGTGATCTTCCTCCCCATCAGCGCCGTGGGCGGCGACAACATCGTTCACCGAAGCGAACGGACGCCCTGGTACGACGGGATAACGCTGCTGCAGGTCCTCGAGACGGTCGAGGTGGCGCGAGACGTCACGTCGGCGCCCTTCCGCTTCCCGGTGCAGACGGTGCTCCGTCCCAACCTGGACTACCGCGGGTACGCCGGTCGCGTCGAAGCGGGGCGCGTGCGCAAGGGCGACACAGTGATGGTACTCCCGTCGCGGCGGACGACGCGCGTCGTCGGCATCGACACGTACGATCGGGAGCTCGCGGAGGGGTTCGCGCCGCAATCGGTTGCGCTGCGCCTCGCCGACGAGATCGACATCGGCCGGGGGGACATGCTCGTCCACCCGGGCTCTGCGCCCCACGAGGCGACGCGCTTCGAGGCGATGATCGTCTGGCTGCACGAGCGGCCGCTCGACACGGCGAAGACCTATTTCGTAAAGCACACGACGCAGTGGGTGCGGGCCGAGGTCGAGTCGATTTCGTATGTCGTCGACCTGGAGACCCTCGGCGAGACGGCGGCCACGGCGCTCGCGCTGAACGACATCGGGCGCGTGACGGTGCGCTCGTTCCGGCCGATTTTCTTCGATGCGTACGCGAAGGTGCGGAAGACTGGCGCCTTCATCGTCGTCGACGCGCTCACGAACGAGACGGTCGGCGCCGGGATGATCGTCGGCACCGTCACGGCGGGTCCTCGGGCGGGCGCGCGCGATCCGTTGAAGTCGCGGATCGACGCGCAGGAGCGGCTGCAGCGCCTCGGGCAGGTCGGCACGGTCATTCCGATCGCGGCGACCTCGCCATCCCAGGCGCTGGCGACGGCTTACGCGGCGGAGCGGCTGCTGTTCGACCGCGGGATCCTCGTCGCCGTCGTAGAAGACGGGCCGACGGCGGAGCTTTGCGCGCAGGTGGGGCTCGTCG
>CALKVG010000137.1 GCA_937998045.1 uncultured Myxococcales bacterium | reverse complement strand
CAGCGTCAGATGTGTATAAGAGACAGGTCCGTGACCTCGCCAAACTTCGCGAAGGCGTCGCGGAGCGCATCTGTGCTGGTGTTGAACGAGAGATTGCCAACGTAGAGTCGATTGCCCATGGTCTTCCGTGTCCTTTCGTTTGCCGTGTCGTAGCGGGGTGCCCTCGCGGGCCGCCCGATGTCTTTCAAGACGTTCTTGCTTCGTTCTCGCTCCCTCAGATGGCGCGCACCGCGGCCATCGCGCGGGCCACCGACTCCCAGTCGAACGAAGGCAGGTTGCCGGCGAGTCGCTTCTCGTTCCACGCACGACCCACCGCGCCGAGCGCTTCGGCCCGCGTGGCGCGCGACTCGGCCACGACGATATCGTCCGGGGAGCTGCTCGTCGACGCTTCGATGCGCCATTCCGTCGGCGGTCCTTCGCCTCCGCCCCGCCCGCTGACCCGTAGGGTCAGCCCTCCCGCGCTTCCGCGGAGGTCGTAAACCATCGCGTCGCGCGAACGAAACTGCAGCGTGATCCGGATCGAGTTCTCGTCGCGCTCGCTGGTCACGGCTTCGCCCTCCCTTCCAAGAACGATTCCAGGTCGCCGGCGCGCAGCTTGAGCCGCGCCAGCGCCTTGGCCTCGATTTGACGGATGCGCTCGCGGGTCACGCCGAAGCGCTGGCCCACCTGCTCGAGCGAATGCTCTCCCGCGCCACCCAGCCCGAAGCGCATCCGGATGACGGACGCCTCCCGAGGCGTGAGCGCCTCGAGCAGCCGCTCCGTCCGGTTCGACAGGGCCGCGTGAATCGCGGCGTGCAGGGGCGAGGGCACGCGCGCGTCTTCGATCACGTCGCGGAGCGTCGCCTCGCCCTCGGTCGCCAGCGGGGCATCGAGGCTCCTCGGTTCGTGCATGCAGCGCATCGCGATCTCCACCTTCTCGACCGGAGCGGCGATCGAGTCGGCGATCTCGACGAGGGTTGGCCGGCGCCCCAGTTCCTGGACGAGCGCCTGGGAGGCTCGGTTCACGCGACTGATGGACTCGGCCACGTGGACCGGCGTGCGGATGGTACGCCCCTGGTCGGCGAGAGCACGGGTGATCGCCTGGCGAATCCACCACGTGGCGTACGTGCTGAACTTGAAGCCCCGCCTGTACTCGAACTTCTCCACGGCCCGCATCAGCCCGATGTTGCCTTCCTGGACGAGGTCGAGCAGAGGCAGCCCCCGGTTGACGTACCGCTTGGCGAACGAGATGACGAGGCGCAGGTTGGCGCGTACGAGCTCGGCGCGCGCGGCGACCGCGTGACGATTCGCCTCGGCGATGGTCGCCGTCAGGGCGCGCAGCCGGCGCCGCTCGACTGCGGGCGTGTCGTCGTCGCTCGCGGCCTTCACGAGGGCCCGGACCATGCCATCGATCGTGCGCGGCGTGAGGCGCATGGCGACCAGAGTCGCGGTAACCGCCTGCGTGGATGCCCCAACCGACGACACCTTCGCCGCTTGTCGCACCACGCGGCGTCGCTCCGTGTTCTCCCAGTCGGGATCGTTCTCGTCGAAGTCGCGCACGACGTCTCGTGCGCGCAACTCTCCACGGCCCAGGGCTGCACCGAGCTCGGAGACGATGTTCCGTCCCGTCTTGGAGGCGCCGAGCGCCGCGAGCACGTCGCGCTCGCAGGCCTCGATCCGCTTGGCGATCTCGATCTCCCCCTCGCGCGTGAGCAGCGGAACGCGCGCGAGCTGTCCGAGGTACGAGGTCGTGCCGTCCGGGTTCGGCGATGCGCGAGGGGTTGTCATACTCGGAGCCCGACCGGACGTAGGCCCCGGAAGCGACACTGCTGGCGACCAGTAGCACACCTTGGCGCCGGCAGCGAGGTCGAGTCGTGCCGGCCCTCCAGTCCGTGGACGTGCGCGGGGCTCCGTGGACGTGCGCGGGGCGTGTCGTGCATCAGGTCGCCTCTAGGTCATGAGAGCGCGGGGTCTTCTTCCCGTCCGCGGTAAAGGCGCGCGCGGTGAAGAGCGCGGCGTCCCGGGACTCACTCGGTGCTCCCGAGAGGTGGTATGTACCTTCGATGAAGGAGCAACGCGATCTGCCGCCGCGCTTGAGCTCGAGACCGGCGAAGCGAGTGCGAACTCTGCAGAGGTAGGTGATGTTCGCGGCTACGCACGACAACCAAAGAGGCGCCGAACGTTCATGAGTGGAGCAGAATCGCGGGATCGGGATTTTCTTATTTTCGAAGGGATCGTGACAAAGTGCAGCCGCGGCGGCTTTTACACAGTCGAATATGTCTTTGGCGGCCGTGCCGGAACCGTTCTCGCCAAGCGGAGCGGACGTCTCAACGTCCATCGGATCCGTCTGACGGAGGGCGATCGCGTGCGCGTCGAGGTTAGCCCTTACGACACGACCAGGGGCCGGATCACGCGGCGCCTCTGACCACCACGTAAGTGTTGGGGGCGCTGGACCCTGGCGCGCGTAGGTGGCCATTCGGCCGGGACCGGATCGTTCCAAAGTGTGACCGAAGGTGTCGCAGGGGATTGCGCCGCCCCGACGGAGGACGCGCCGCGCGAGAAAGAAGGCCTCGTAGCCCGCGGGCACGTGGCCTGCACGGGAGGCCGGATGAGGCACATGCCCCTCTTCGTTGCTGACCGGCTCGCGCGATCGACGCGGGGAAACGTGGGCGTTCAGTGGCTCGTCGTCGTCGGCTGCGTGGCCCTCGCGGGCGTGGGGGCGTACAGGGCCTTCGGCAAGTCGACGCAGAAGGTGGCGGAGATCGAGGGTCAGCACGTCCTCGATCTCACGCCGATGTCGAGTGGTCAGGGCTCGAGCGGCTCGGGGCCGGCGGGCGCGCCACCCACCGGACCGATTTGCACGGGGGGCTCGTGCAAGGGCGGATCGAACTGTTTCGTCGCGGGGACGCCCGTGGCGACGCCGACCGGATTCCTGCCGATCGAGCGGATCCACGCCGGCGATGAGGTCCTCTCGTTTCGCGAAGAGACGGCGGAGTTCGTTGTCGAGCGCGTCGGCGCGACCTTCGTGACGCCCGACCGGGACGTGCTCGAGGTCCGCCTGCGCGGCGATGTGTCCCCTCTCCGCGTGACGCCGGGCCATCGGTTCTTCACGCTCGATCGCGGCTGGATTGGCGCGGAGAGGCTCGACCCCGGAGAGCCGCTCGTCGACTCCGCCGGGGCCGCGGTGATCGTAGACTCGCTCGCCCGCGCCATGTCTCGAGAGACCGTCTACAATTTCGAGGTCGACGACACGCATACGTACTTCGTCGGGGCCGAGCGTGTGCTCGTGCACAACCCCGTAGAGCAGCCACAAATCGACCTGGGCAACGGCCTCCCGACGACCGTCCACCAGCCCATCCTGAACAATCCCGGAAGCGCGGCGCTGCTCGTCCTGAGCCCCGATCCGGCGCTGACGCCGCTCGTCGACGACTTCACGAACGGGCATCCCGGCATCGAGGTGCTCGACTACAACACGCTGCACGGGCCCCACGCGCTGACGGGGAAGACGGACCTCATCGTCCTCTCGCACGGCAGGCCGGGGCAGATCACCTACGGGAACGGGAGCATGAGCTCCTTGCAATTCGCCAATCAACTCGCGAACGCGGGGTATAACCCCATCGCGTACGCCTCGAACTCCGAAGTGTTCGTCGTCGCCTGCAACGGGGGCACGTGCTCGTCGCTGCCGAGCGTCGCGCAGGCGGTGGCCAATCGGTTCAACATCCAAACGCACGGCCCCACGGACACGACGGAGACCGGTAACGATCCCGACGACCCTTCCTTTCCTCCTTTCCTGGTTATCGACAACGGAGGGACGATGCAGACCTGCCAGCCGCAGGCGCAGCCCCGGCCCCACCCGCAGCCGCCGGCTCCGACGGGTCCGGTCGCTACGACGTTCGAGTCGATGGGCTTCACCGGCGCTCCGGCAGAGCCAGCGCCCAAACCGCGACCTTGGTGGGCCCCATGGCGAAAGAGGTGAACGGCGCACCGCCTCTCGCTTCACGCGTTCGTCGACCAACTTGCCGACGAGCTTTCGAAGAAGGTGCTGCTGTAGCGACGCTCGCCGTGTCACGCCGTCGACATGAAGTAACGGCTTTTCTACTCTCCTGAGTACTTCAGCGTCTTCAGCCCATCTCGCACCATGGAAATGAAACCCTGGATCTTCGGCGGCGGGGGGCGGCCCGCGGCGTGCACGGCGTAGAGCGTCGTCGTCGGCCAGAGTCCCTGGAGCACAGGCACGAGCTTGCCCGCACTTCGGAGCGGCTCGCCGAAGAAAGCGGGGATGCGAACGATGCCCAGATCTGCGAGCGCCGCCTCCCGGGCTGCTCGATACGAGTTCACACGGAAGCTTCCGGAGACCGAGACGGACCTGACGGAGCTGCCCGCGCGCAGCGCCCAAGTGCCCGCCCCTGCCCCTGCGCCGACGACGATGCACGCGTGGGCGGAAAGGTCCTCGGGCAGGGTGGGCGTGCCGCGCCGCTTCAGATACTCCGGGCTCGCGTAAAGGGCCTTGAACGATGTCGCGATCTTCGTGGAGTAGACGTCGTCCGCATCCACAATGTGCGCCGTACGCAGCGCCACATCCACCGATCGCACGTCGACGAAGTCGACGGACAGCCGAAGGTCGACCTGCACGCGCGGGTATCGCTGGAGGTACTCGGTGAGAATCGGCGGCAAGAGTTCCTCGCCGACGAGGGGCGACGCGACCACCGTGAGTCTCCCGGAGGGCTCGCGCGCCATGCGCTCGAGCCCTTGCTTCGCGGCCTTCAGCAGCGCCTCGAGGCGATCGCAGTGCTCGATCAGTTGGCGCCCGAGCTCCGTGAGAACGAAGCGACGCGTCGAGCGGGACACGAGCTGGCCGCCGAGCGCCCGCTCGAGCGAGGCGAGCTGACGGCTCACGGTCGAACGAGGAACGTCGAGCGCTAGCGCTCCTCGGCGCACCCCGCCGTGGCGCGCGACCGCGGCGAATACGAGCATGTCCGAGGGCGAGAGCGACGGTCCACTTGCGTTTGGGTCCGGCGGCAGCTTGCCGGGAGTCGTGCTCTTTCCGACAGCCGCCCTCTCGTCGTTCATGCGTCCCATTGTCCCGTGTGCGGGACAGGCCGTCCAGGGATCGGGCGCTGTCGGGATCCAAAGCGAGTCTTACGCTCCAGCACGGATCGAACACGCGACCAGAAACGACGCCGCCGCGTCGATCGTCGCGGGCTCGAAGGAGGTACGATGAAAGCAGAGTTCGCGTTGGCTGCGGCGCTGGTCGTTTCATGCAGCGGGAGCGCCGGACCGCAGGGACCTCCCGGCGTGACCGGGCCGGAAGGATCATCGGGGCCGGCAGGGGCGATGGGGGCCCAAGGACCGCAGGGACCAGCGGGACCGAGCGGGCCCGCCGGACCGGGCGCCTCTTTCGATGCCGGTGCCGACGCACCCCTTGGACCGGCGGACGTCACGGAGTTGGATCTGCCGGGCGGCCGCTTCTATCCCGAGAGCATCGCCGTCGCTTCCGACGGAACGCTGTTTACGGGGAGCGTGGCGACGGGTCAAATCGAGAAGTTTGCGCCCGCGAGCGCCGTGGGAACGACGTTCCTCGCGCCCGGCGGGATTGTGAAAGGGGTAACGGGCCTTCTCGTCGACGCGAAGACGAGCTCTCTCCTTGTGTGCGCGGTCGATGCGACCTTCCAGACGCTCGGCTTCGTGCAGCGCTACGATTTGGCCACCGGCGCGTTGAAGGCGACCTTCCGCTTCCCTGAGCCGGCGGACGCGGGGCAGAACCCGAACTTCGCCCTCCCCAACGACCTCGCGTTCGACGCGTCCCACCGGCTCTACATCACGGACTCGTTTGGCGGAAACGTGTACACGGTGGCCGACGTGACGTCGGACGCGACGATGGCGGTCTGGGTCGGCGATCCGTCGCTTCTCCCGGCGACTCAGGGATCGTTCGGCGCCGACGGAATCAGTTTCGACGGAACGAGTACGTTCTACGTCAACAACAACAGCACGGGCAAGATCGTCCAGATCCCGCAGAAGGGCGACGGGAGCGCGGGCCCGCCGGTCGTCCTCACGGTGACGCCCGCCCTCGTCCACCCCGACGGCCAGAGGCAGCTCGACGCAACAACCTTGCTCGAGGTGGACAACGCCGGCACGCTGAGCACCGTCTCAGTATCGGGTACCTCCGGTACAGCAACGACGCTGGCGAACGGCCTGAACGCGCCCACCTCGGTGGTTTCGTTCGGAACCTACTACTGGGTGACCGAGGGCCAGATCGTGAGCTCGCTCCTCACCGGCATGCCCCCGAGCCTGCCGTTCGTCATCCAGCGGATTACCGCATACTGATCGCTTCCGCGGCCTGGTTCGTTCGGATCGCGAACACGCCCCGGCCTGGACCCTGGTCCAGGTACGTCGGCGACTGACTGGGAATCGGAGGATCACGCCTGAACGGTGCGTCGCGCGAGTGTGCGGCAAGAAGGTCGCACGATTCTTCCGTCAAGTGCCCCCCACTCCTTCGTTCCCCCCGTATGACGCACAAAACGATCAGGTGGGGCGTATTCGCAGCATTCGCCGTGGCGAGTGGCTGCAGCGGTGCCGACCCTTCGGCAAGATGGGAGAGCGTGGGCGAGAACACCGCGGCGGTCTCCGCGCCGCTGCCGGCACCGTCGCGTGTCTTCGGCCAGCCGGATCTGAAGCAGACCGACTACAACCAGGTCGCCGCATACCGCAGCTTCCACCCGGCGGGCATGCTCGTCGACACCTCGCCGACACCGCCAACGCCGAGCCGTCTCTACGCGTTCGACAGCGGCAACAACCGCGTCCTGGGGTTCAGCGCATTCGGATCCTGCTCCGGAGGCTCCAACCCGGGCGCCGCATGCACCGAGACGTCCGCATGCGGGACAGGAGGGGCGTGCATACCGTCGAACACGCAAGCCGCGAGCTTGGTCTTCGGCCAACCGAGCCTGGTCGGCCAGGGCGCTTGCAACGGGGACAACACGACGGCGGCGCCGGCGTCCGCTTCCACGCTGTGCCTCGTGCCTTACCCGTATCAGATTAGCCCCCTCGAGGGCCCGCGGGGAGGTCAGATGGCGCTCGATGCGTCGCGCAACCTGTACGTGGTCGACACCTTCAACAATCGCGTGCTCCGCTATAACGACCCCTTCGCGACCGACGCGGTTGCCGACTGGGAGTGGGGCCAGCCCGACATGGTGAGCCGCAACTGCAACCAAGGCTTGTCCGGGCCCACCAACCAGACCCTTTGCACCGGGGAGATCACCCAGGGGCGTTACTGGTACTTCTTCACCGGGTCGGTGGCGGTCTCGCCGGACGGGCAACAAGTGTGGGTGGCCGATCCGGGCAACCATCGAGTGCTGCGCGTGAGCCCGACCCAGAGCGGCGCGACGCTCGTCCTCGGCCAGACGAGCTACACCGCGACGGTCAGTGGCTGCTATAACGCGATCACCGACACGAGCGCGATGTGCGTGCCGACCGGTGTTGCCTACAACTCCGGGACGGACACGCTCTACGTCCTCGACTCGTTCATGGAGCCCGGCTCGACACTCGAGTCGCAGGCCCGCATCCTCGTCTACACGCACCCGTCGTCGGGCTCCTCCCCGGCCGTCTGGACCATGCCGGCTGGTACGACGTTCAAAGACCCGCGCGGCTTGACGCTCGAGCCGTCGAGCGGCGCGCTCTGGGTCGACGATACCGACAACTTTCGCGCCCTGCGGTTCGTCAATGGGACGGTCACCGAGGTCCTTGGCCCCGGCGACCTCACGGCGCCGGCGTGCACCGGGATCACCCCCTGCAATGCTCATGGGTCCCTCGGCATCGACCGCGACGGCGCGTTCTACTTGCCGGATTTGTCG
Source organism: uncultured Myxococcales bacterium (assembly GCA_937998045.1). Classification (GTDB taxonomy): domain Bacteria; phylum Myxococcota_A; class Polyangia; order Polyangiales; family Polyangiaceae; genus Palsa-1150. Next base: position 1,247 of record CALKVG010000137.1, on the reverse strand, counting down.
TCGCAGCAAGTGCTGAAGTTTACCGCGGCGACGCCGGTCAACGGCGCCGAGACGGCTCCGGTCGCCTTCCTCTTCAACAACCCGGGGCTCCCCGGCCCGAGCAACGACCAGCTGGAAGCGAACGCCGTCGGCCCGGCGGGGCTTGCGAATCCGGGCGATGTGACCTTCGTCGGCAACCAGCTCGTCGTGGCCGACCGGCAACGCATCCTCTTCTGGAACAACTACGCCACCGGTGGACTGGCGGGCGGCAACGCAAGCGGAGTTCTCGCGCAGCCGAACCTGAATACACAATCGGATACGACCGTCACAGGGGGCTACTTCCACGACTTCACCGAGCTGGCATACGACGCGAGCCGGAGTCGGCTCTACGCGGCGAACGGCATCTTCATTACCGTCTGGAATACGACAGGCGGGCTCGCGAGCGGCGAAGCGTTCACGGAGCAATTCGCGAGCAGCTCGCTGCAGACGGTCGCCGGCGCGACGCTCGCGTGCCCGAACGGGTGCAACATCGTCGGCATTCGGCTGGACCCCGCGAACGACATCGCGTGGCTGGTCGACCAGGCGAATGAACGCATCCTCCGCATGACGAACTTCTCGGTCGCGGCTTCGCGCCGCGTCGACTTGATCCTCGGACAGGACACGGTAAACGGCGGGACCTGCAACCGAGGTTCAGGAGTCTGGAACACGCAGCCGAACGGGTTCTGCGACCCCTCGCAAGCCGTCCTCGACGCCCAGGGCAACCTCTATGTCGTCGACGATACGTGGGAATGCCGCAACGGCAATTGCCGCGTCGTGGAGTTCGACGCGAGCCAGCTTCCGGCGCCGAGCACGACGCTCAAGTTTCCGAATCTCACTCCGACCCACGCCTACGGACCGACCACTCTGAGCAACCGCGGCTGCGCCCCCGGCACCCCAGGCCCGCTCTGCTCGTGCCCCACCGGCGCGCTCTGCTCGCCGCGCTGGGTGGCGTTCGACCCCACCGATGGCAGCATGGTCGCTTCGGGCGACGCCTATCACAACTCGATCGACGCGCGCCTCGGCTACTGGACCAATCCGCGGCCGGCCGGAGTCCTCGCCCCGCTGCCAACCGGGTTCCTCAACTGGCGAATCAACCAGGCAGGCCCCATCGCGTTCGACGGGCTCGGACACATGGCCGTGCTCGATCACACGTGGGACCGCGTGTCCCTGTTCACGTTGCCCTCCTCGGAGGCTCCTTTGGGCGGCACTCCCGCGCCGATTCCTGGGAC
>CALKVG010000136.1 GCA_937998045.1 uncultured Myxococcales bacterium | reverse complement strand
TCGCGATCCGCGAAGGCGGCCGCACCGTCGGCGCCGGCATCGTCACCAAGATTCTAGCGTAGGGGCATGGCCGAGCGAACGCGGGTCTCCCTGGCCTGCAGCGAATGCGAATCGAGGAATTATCAGACGACGCGCAAGCCCGAACAGAAGGGGCAGCTGGTGCTCAAGAAGTACTGCCCGGCCTGTAAGCGTCACACGGTGCACAAGGAGACGAAGTAGCCCCTGGGGCAACACGCCCCAGGGAATAGGGGTTTAGCTCAGTTGGTAGAGCAGCGGATTCCAAATCCGCAGGTCGTGGGTTCGAGCCCCTCAGCCCCTGCCCAAGTGGCGACCACGGTGGCGACGGAGTAGGTAGCGGTCGGAAGCGAGCAAGCGATGGGTATCCGCGAAGACGTAAAGCGCGAAGGCGCCGGCAACCTGGACTCGGACCCGCCCGAGGCCCAGCTCGGCGAGGGTGCGTCCGCGGAGGATGCCCAGGCGCCTCACGAGGCTCCGGCGGAAGGGGACGCCCTGAGGACCGAAGACGAAGCCGCCGCGGAGGACGCGCCCGTCGGGGTGGCGTCGCCCACCCAGCTCGGGACGAAGCGCTTCGTTTACGCGGCGTATTTCGCGGGGGCGATCGCCATCGCGTTCCTCCTCTCGAAGGTGCTCGATTTCGCGTGGTTCAAGCTCCAGAGCTACAAGCCGGCCATCGGCGAGCCCCGCGACGAGATCATCATGCCGCTCTCGGCGCTCATCGGGGCGCTGGCCGCGGTCTACTACTGGTATCGAACGCGGGCTCGGCAGCTCGCAGAGGAAGTCGCGGCGGAGATGGCCAAGGTGACTTGGCCGGACCGCACGGAGGTCACCAACGGCACGTTCGTCGTCATCGTCACGACGATCATCTCGACCGTGTTCTTTGCCCTCATGGACAAGTTCTGGGGGTTCGTGACCAACCTCGTCTACGGGGGCAGCTGATTCGTCATGTCCAAGAAGTGGTACGTCATCCAGACCTACTCGGGGTACGAGGCCAAGGTCAAAGAGGCGCTCCTCCAGCGCATCAAGGAGCATCACATGGAGGACCGCTTCGGCGAGGTGCTCATCCCCACCGAGACGGTGACCGAGCAGCGCGCGGGCGGCAAGACGCGCACGCGCCAGAAGACGAGCTTCCCCGGCTACATCTTCGTCGAGATGGAGATGAGCGAGGAGGTCTGGCACCTCGTCAAGGACACCACCAAGGTCACCGGTTTCATCGGCAACCAGCGCCCGCAAGAGGTCACGCCGCCGCAGATCGACGACCTTCGCAAGAGCATCGTCGAGGGCGCGGTGAAGCCGAAGCCGCGCGTGACGTTCGAGGCGGGGGACGAGATCCGCGTGATCGACGGCGCGTTCGCAAACTTCTCGGGCACGGTCGAGGAAGTGAAGCCCGACAAGCAGAAGCTCCGCGTGAAGGTCTCCATCTTCGGGCGCGCGACTCCGGTCGAGCTCGATTTCGCTCAGGTCGAGAAGAGGCTCTGAAGTTTCAACGAATGTCCTCGTGCTACCCGCACGACGTCTGAGGTTCCGTCATGGCGAAGAAAGTCGCAGGTTTCGTCAAGCTCCAGTTGCCGGCCGGCAAGGCCAGCCCGGCTCCCCCCGTCGGTCCGGCGCTCGGCCCGCACGGCATCAACATCATGGCGTTCTGCAAGGAGTTCAACGCCAAGACGCAGGGGAGCGACATGATCATCCCCGTCGTCCTGACGGTGTTCTCCGACCGCTCCTTCAGCATGGTGCTGAAGACGCCGCCGACGAGCGTCCTTCTGAAGAAGGCGGCGGGCCTCCCGACCAGCAAGAAGCCCGGCGCCGGCTCGAAGGAGCCGAACAAGGTCAAGGTCGGCAAGGTCACGATGAAGCAGGTGCGCGAGCTCGCGCAGCAGAAGATCGGCGACATGAACTGCACCGACATCGAGTCGGCCATGCACTCGGTCATCGGCACCGCCCGTTCGATGGGCCTCGACGTCGTCGACTAGTCGCGTGGCGTCCGCTCTCCAGCGCGCGCCGGAACAAGTTTCGTTCGTAACTGTCCGATAACCCCCGTCCCAAACACCACCGCGTCGAGAAGCGATTCGACCTCCGGTGGAAGGCGAAAGCCGAAAAAGGAGGAACATTGCCGAAACTGCCGAAGAAACGCGCCGCGGTCACCCAGATGGTGGACGCCGGGCGCAAATACAGCGTCGAGGAGGCGTGCGCCCTGGTCATCAAGGCCAAGTACGCCAAGTTCGACGAGACGGTCGATCTCGCGGTTCGTCTGGGCGTGAATCCGAAGCACGCCGATCAGATGGTCCGCGGGGCGATCGTCCTTCCGCACGGGACCGGCAAGACCGTGCGCGTCCTGGTCTTCGCGAAAGGCGAGAAAGAGAAGGAGGCCCGCGAGGCGGGCGCCGATTTCGCCGGAAGCGACGACCTGGTCGCGAAGGTCTCCGAGGGGTTCCTCGACTTCGACCGCGTCATCGCGACGCCCGACATGATGGGTTCTGTGGGAAAGCTCGGCCGAGTGCTCGGTCCGCGCGGCCTCATGCCCAACCCGAAGGTCGGGACGGTCACGTTCGACGTGTCGGCAGCCGTGAAGGACGCCAAGGGCGGCAAGATCGAGTACCGCGTCGAGAAGGCGGGCATCGTGCACGCGCGCATCGGCAAGGTCTCGTTCAACGAGCAGGCCCTGGCCGACAACGCGACCGCGCTCATCACCGCGCTCGTCCGGCAGAAGCCGTCGACCGCGAAGGGCGCTTATCTCCGGAGCATCACCGTGAGCTCGACCATGGGCCCCGGGATCCGGATCGACCCGGCTCACTTCGTGAGCCAGACCGAAGAGGCATGAGTTCGCCATGCAACGCGCAGAAAAAGACGTCCAGATTGGCGAGATCAAGGGCCGCTTCGACAAGATGACCTCGGCCGTCTTCCTCGACTTCAAGGGGATGACCGTCGAGCACGTGACGAAGCTTCGCGCCGAGTTCCGCAAGGCCGGCGTCGAGTACAAGGTCGTCAAGAACACGCTCGTCGAGCACGCGATCAAGGACCAGCCTTACAAGGACAAGCTGGGCAACGCCTTGGTCGGCATGACGGGCATCGCCTGGAGCTACGAGGACCCGAGTGCGGCCGCCAAGGTCGTCAAGGCGTTCAAGAAGGACCCCGCGGGGGAGAAGCTCCAGATCAAGGCAGGGCTCATCGAGGGGTCGATCCTCGACGCCGGCGGCGTCGAGGAGCAGCTCGCGACGATGCCAGGAAAGAACGAGCTCCGCGCGACCCTGCTGGCGACGCTCCAAGCGCCGCTGCAGAAGTTCGTCGCGCTGCTCGCGGCGCCCCCCCAGAACTTCGTCTACCTCCTGGCGGCGAAGGAACGCGAGGGCAGCGGCAAATAGGTCGCCGGCGCCCTCCCATACCCAAAGACTTTCACCCCGATTCATCGATACGGAGAGTTTCCCATGACAGACATTTCGCGTGAGCAGGTCGTCGATTATCTCTCGAACCTGCCGGTCATTCAGCTCGCGGATCTCATCAAGACGCTCGAGGACAAGTGGGGCGTCAAGGCCGCGCCGGTCGCGGTGGCCGCGGGTCCCGCGGTGGCAGCAGCCGCTCCGGCGGCCGCCAAGGAAGAGCAGACGGAGTTCAACGTCGACCTCAAGGAGGCCGGCGGCAACAAGATTGCCGTCATCAAGGTCGTCCGCGAGATCACCGGCCTCGGGCTGAAGGAGGCCAAGGATCTGGTGGAGGGCGCCCCGAAGACGCTGAAGGAAGGCGTCTCCAAGGCCGAAGCCGAGGAGATGAAGAAGAAGCTCGAAGAGGCCGGCGCCAAGGTCGAGCTGAAGTAGGTGCCCGATTTGACCGGCTTTTTGGGCTTCGGTTCGCCTCTCGCGCGGGCGCGCCGAGGCCCCGAAACCCGGTGTCCTTCGACTGAGTCAGGGACGGCGCGGCGGGGTTCGCCCCGGGCGTACGTCCCTGCTCGCGTTTGCACAATCCTTACCGCCGGCTAGGCTCCCGTTCCCCCGGCGGCGTGCCTTTTGCTTTACGCGGCCAGATTTCTGACTAAGTTCCACCCCGCGGCTTGCCACCCATCGGCCGGGCAATCGCGCCTGCCCAAGCGCAATTGCTCGGTGTCACAGGTCTTCTCGAAGAGTCCTCGTCCCGGTCCCCGTCCCCTCGACCGCCTCCGGCGGCCGCAAACGAACATCGCGGCCACCACGACGGCCGCAAACGAAAAGCGGCCAGAGAGCGGCCCAAAGCAAAGCGTCAGGAGCAGCGATGGCGAGTGTCATCCAGTCCAACTTCCGCATCCGTAAGCATCTCGGACGTGTTCGGAAGGTCATCGAGGTCCCCAACCTCATCGACATCCAGAAGACGTCGTACGACAAGTTCCTCCAGAGTACCGTCGCGCAAAGCGAGCGCGCGGAGGTCGGGCTCCAGGCCGTGTTCCGGAGCGTCTTCCCGATCAAGGACTTCAACGGCACGAGTGAGCTGGTCTTCGTCAGCTACAACCTCGAGAAACCGAAGTACGACGTCGAGGAGTGCCGCCAGCGCGGCATGACGTACGCCGCGCCGATCAAGGTGACGACCCAGTTGATGATCTACGACACCCGGGAGGGTGGCGAGCGCATCGTCCGCGACATCAAAGAGCAGGAGGTCTACTTCGGCGAGATCCCGCTGATGACGGACACCGGCACCTTCATCATCAACGGGACCGAGCGCGTCGTCGTCAGCCAGCTCCATCGCAGCCCCGGCGTCTTCTTCGACCACGACAAGGGCAAGACGCACTCGAGCGGCAAGGTCCTCTACAGCGCGCGCATCATCCCGTATCGCGGCTCGTGGCTCGATTTCGAGTTCGACCCGAAGGACATCATGTTCGTCCGCATCGACCGGCGCCGGAAGATGCACGCGACCGTGCTCCTTCGCGCGCTCGGGTACTCGACGCAGGACCTTCTCAATTACTTCTACAACACCGAAGAGGTGTACCTCGAGAAGGGCGGCAAGTACGCCAAGAGCGTGGAGTTCGACCTCCTCAGCGGCCAGCGCGCGACGCGCGACATCAAGGTCGGGAGCGAGGTCATCGTCAAGAAGAACACCAAGTTCACGAAGGCGGCGATCAAGAAGCTCCGCGACTCGAAGATCGACCGGCTGCCCATCGACCTCGAAGAGCTGGTCGGCAAGGTCGCCGCGCACGACGTCGTCGACAAGGAGACGGGCGAGGTCATCCTCGAGGTGAACGAGGAAGTGACCGAGGCGAAGCTCGAGAAGCTCCGCGAGGCCGGTATCGAGGAGTTCAAGATCCTCTTCATCGACGGTCTGAACGTCGGCTCGTATCTGCGCGACACGCTGCTCGCCGAGAAGGTCAAGACGACCGAGGACTCCATCATGGAGATCTATCGGCGCCTGCGTCCCGGCGATCCTCCGACGCTCGAGACGGCGAAGACGCTCTTCCACAACCTCTTCTTCAACCCCGAGCGCTACGACCTCTCGAAGGTCGGCCGTCTGAAGCTCAATTACAAGTTCTACCGCGACCTGCCCGAGGATCAGCGCCCGTCGCTCGATACGGCGGTGCTCACGCCGCAGGACATCCTCGAGACGGTGCGTCACCTCATCGAGCTCAAGAACGGCCGCGGCTCGGTCGACGACATCGACCACCTCGGCAACCGCCGCGTCCGCGCGGTCGGCGAGCTGATGGAGAACCAGTACCGCATCGGCCTCGTTCGCATGGAGCGCGCCATCAAGGAGCGCATGAGCATGTCGCAGGAGATCGACACGCTCATGCCGCACGACCTCATCAACGCGAAGCCGGTGAGCGCGGTCGTCAAGGAATACTTCGGCAGCTCGCAGCTGTCGCAGTTCATGGACCAGACGAACCCGCTGAGCGAGGTCACGCACAAGCGCCGTCTGTCGGCGCTCGGCCCCGGCGGCCTCACGCGCGAGCGCGCGGGCTTCGAGGTCCGCGACGTCCACCCGACGCACTACGGCCGCATCTGCCCGATCGAGACGCCGGAGGGTCCGAACATCGGTCTCATCGCGTCGCTCTCGACGTTCGCCCGCGTCAACGAGTTCGGCTTCGTCGAGACGCCGTACCGTCGCGTGGCCGAGGGAAAGATCACCGACGAGGTGGCGTGGTACTCGGCGCTCGAGGAGGAGGGCAAGTACATCGCCCAGGCCTCGGCCAACGTCGACGAGAAGGGGAAGTTCCGCGAGTCGCTCGTCAGCGCGCGCTTGAACGGCGACTTCCACATGGTCACGCCCGACATGATCCAGCTGATGGACGTGTCGCCGAACCAGATGGTGAGCGTCGCCGCGGCGCTCGTTCCCTTCCTCGAGCACGACGACGCGAACCGCGCGCTCATGGGCGCGAACATGCAGCGGCAGGCGGTGCCGCTCATCCGGAGCCACGCGCCGTTCGTCGGCACGGGCATGGAGGGCAAGCTCGCGCGCGACTCGGGCGTGTGCACGCTCGCGCGCCGGGAGGGCTGGGTCGAGAGCGTCGACGCGACGCGCATCGTGATCCGTCCGGACAGCGACAAGCCGGAGATCCCCGACATTTACCCGATGATGAAGTTCCAGCGGTCGAACCAGTCGACTTGCTACAACCAGGCCCCCATCGTCCGCGCCGGCGAGAAGGTGAAGGCCGGGGACGTGCTGGCCGACGGTCCGAGCTGCGACATGGGCGAGCTGGCGCTCGGCCAGAACGTGCTCGTCGCGTTCATGCCGTGGCAGGGCTTCAACTTCGAGGACTCGATCCTCGTCAGCGAGCGCATCGCCAAGGACGACGTCTTCACCTCGATCCACATCGAGGAGTTCGAGTGCGTCGCCCGCGACACGAAGCTCGGCAAGGAAGAGGTGACGCGCGACATCCCGAACGTCGGCGAGGAGGCCCTCAAGGACCTCGACGAGTCGGGCATCGTCCGCATCGGCGCCGAGGTGAAACCCGGCGACATCCTCGTCGGCAAGATCACGCCGAAGGGCGAGACCCAGCTCAGCCCGGAGGAGAAGCTGCTCCGCGCGATCTTCGGCGAGAAGGCCGGCGACGTGCGCGACAGCAGCCTCCGCGTGCCGCCGGGCGTCGGCGGCATCGTCATCAACGCCCGCGTCTTCTCCCGCAAGGGCACCGAGAAGGACGAGCGCTCGAAGGACATCGAGGACCAGGAGCGGCAGCGCCTCGAGAAGATGCGCGACGAGGAGATCAAGATCCTCCGCGACTCGTTCTACAAGCAGATCCGCAAGCAGCTCGTCGGGCAGTCGACGACGGGCAAGCTGGTGGACGACAAGGGCAAGGTGCTCCTCCAGAAGGGCGCGCCGCTGAGCGAGGAGACGCTCGAGGACGTGCCGCGCAAGTACTGGACGGAGCTCCCGGTCGAGAGCGCCGAGGCGATCGCGACGAAGGTCCGCGAGCTCGAGGAGATCGTCACGCTGCGGGAGGAGCACTTCCGCGACAAGATCGATCGCCTGAGCAAGGGCGACGAGCTGCCGCCGGGCGTCATCAAGATGGTGAAGGTCTACATCGCCATCAAGAGGAAGCTGCAGGTCGGCGACAAGATGGCGGGACGCCACGGCAACAAGGGCGTCATCTCGCGCATCCTGCCGGAAGAGGACATGCCGTATCTGCAGGACGGCACGCCGGTCGACATCGTGCTCAACCCGCTCGGCGTTCCGAGCCGCATGAACGTCGGACAGATCCTCGAGACGCACCTCGGGTGGGGCGCGCGCGTGCTCGGCGCTCAGCTCCGGTACATGCTCGAAGAAAAGTTCGGCGTGAGCCACATGCGCGACCACATCAAGAAGATCTTCGATGGGGACGAGGACATCGCGAAGTGGATCGGCAAGCTGACCGACGACGACGTGCGGCACCTCGCGAACAAGCTGAAGCGCGGCCTCCACTACGCGAGCCCGGTCTTCGACGGCGCGCAGGAGACGCAGATCAAGAACACGCTGGCGCTCGCCGGGCTCCCGACGAGCGGTCAGACGGTGCTCTTCGACGGGCGCAGCGGCGAGGCCTTCGACCAGGAGGTCACGGTGGGCGTGATGTACATGCTCAAGCTGCACCACCTCGTCGACGACAAGATCCACGCGCGCTCGATCGGGCCCTACTCGCTCGTCACGCAGCAGCCGCTCGGCGGCAAGGCGCAGTTCGGCGGCCAGCGTCTCGGCGAGATGGAGGTGTGGGCGATGGAGGCGTACGGGACGGCCTACGCGCTCCAGGAGTTTCTGACGGTGAAGAGCGACGACGTCCAGGGTCGTACGCGCATGTACGAGGCGATCGTCAAGGGCGAGTACAACCTCGAGCCGGGCCTGCCCGAGAGCTTCAACGTGCTCATCAAAGAGCTTCAGGCGCTCTGCCTGAACGTCGAGCTCGTGGAGCCGGGCACCCAGCGCGCCGAGCACGCAGCAGAAGAGTAGAGAAACGGGGAGGGAAGGAGAGGAGGAGGGTCAGCTCCTTCTCTCATCCTTCCCTCATGAATTCCTCTTCTTCGAAGGTCCAAGAGTTTCGATTCGGAAGCAGTTAGGAAAAAGGAAGAACCCGATGCGCGACATCTTCAGCTTCTTCGAGAAGCCCAAGGATCCGCTCTCATTCAGCGCGATTCGTATCTCGCTCGCGTCGCCCGAGAAGATCCGCGAGTGGTCGCATGGCGAGGTGAAGAAGCCCGAGACGATCAACTACCGGACGTTCAAACCGGAGAGGGACGGCCTCTTCTGCGCGAAGATCTTCGGGCCGGTGAAGGACTACGAGTGCAACTGCGGCAAGTACAAGCGCATGAAGCACCGCGGCATCGTGTGCGAGAAGTGTGGCGTCGAGGTGATCCAGTCGAAAGTTCGGCGCGAACGTCTCGGGCACATCAACCTGGCCACGCCGGTCGCGCACATCTGGTTCTTGAAGTCGTTGCCGAGCCGGATCGGCAACATTCTCGACATCTCGCTCAAGGATCTGGAGAAGGTCCTCTACTGCGAGAGCTACATCGTCATCGACCCGAAGGAGACGGGGCTGTCTCGCGCGGAGCTCTTGAGCGAAGAGCGGTACATGCAGCTCGTCGAGGAGTACGGCGAGGACAAGTTCACCGCGGGCATGGGCGGCGAGGCCATCCTCGAGATGCTCAAGCAGGTGGACGTCCACACGCTGAGCGAGTCGCTTCGCCAGGAGATGCGCGCCGCGACGAGCGAGGCGAAGCGCAAGAAGATCGTCAAGCGCCTGAAGGTCTGCGAGGCGTTCCGCGAGAGCGGCAACCGCCCGGAGTGGATGATGCTGACGGTGATCCCGGTGCTCCCGCCGGATCTGCGCCCGCTCGTCCCGCTCGACGGCGGCCGGTTCGCGACCAGCGATCTCAATGACCTGTACCGCCGCGTCATCAACCGCAACAACCGCCTGAAGCGCCTGCTCGAGCTGAACGCGCCCGAGATCATCATCCGCAACGAGCGGCGCATGCTGCAGGAGGCCGTCGACGCCCTGTTCGACAACGGGCGCCGCGGCAAGACCATCACGGGCCCGAACAAGCGGCCGCTCAAGAGCCTGAGCGACATGCTCAAGGGCAAGCAGGGGAGGTTCCGTCAGAACCTGCTCGGCAAGCGCGTCGACTACTCGGGGCGCTCGGTCATCGTCGTCGGCCCGACGCTCAAGCTGCACCAGTGCGGTCTGCCCAAGCAGATGGCGATCGAGCTCTTCAAGCCGTTCATCTACAACAAGCTCGAGGAGCGCGGGTACGTCAACACCATCAAGAGCGCCAAGAAGATGGTGGAGAAGGAGCGTCCCGAGGTCTGGGACATCCTCGAAGAAGTCATCACCGAGCACCCCGTCCTCCTGAACCGCGCGCCGACGCTGCACCGACTCGGCATCCAGGCGTTCGAGCCGGTGCTCATCGAGGGCAAGGCCATCCAGCTGCACCCGCTCGTCTGCGCGGCCTTCAACGCCGACTTCGACGGCGACCAGATGGCCGTCCACGTGCCGCTGTCGGTCGAGGCGCAGATGGAAGCGCGCGTGCTCATGATGAGCACGAACAACATCCTCTCGCCGGCCAACGGGCGGCCGATCATCAACCCGACGCAGGACATCGTCCTCGGCCTCTACTACGCCACGCGCGAGCGCAAGTTCGCGAAGGGCTGCTACCGCGAGGGTTCGCTCACGGTGGACAAGAAGGGCGGGCTCGAAGGGCACCTGCGCGGCGTCTACTCCAGCGTCGACGAAGTGCGCATGGCGTACGACCACGGCGAGGTCACGCTCCACTCGGGCATCCACGTGCGCGTGCCCGACGCGGAGGGCAAGATCCGCATGGTGAGCACGACGGTCGGGCGCTGCCTCATCGCCGAGATCCTCCCCGAGGGGATGCCCTTCGATCTCGTCAACAAGACGCTCGACAAGAAGGCCCTCAGCTCGCTCATCGACGCTTGCTACCGCAAGCACCGCAACAAGGCGACGGTCCTCCTCGCCGATCGCCTGCGCACGCTCGGCTTCGACTACGCGACGCGCGCCGGCGTCTCGATCTGCATGGACCACATGGTGATCCCGCAGGCCAAGGGCGTGCTCCTCGGTGAAGCGCAGGCGGAAGTCCAGCGCGTCATCGACCAGTACCAGGAAGGCCTCATCACCGACGGCGAGCGCTACAACAAGATCGTCGACATCTGGGCGGGCGTGGCCGACCGCGTCACCCAGGAAATGATGAACGAGATCGGCAAAGAGAAGATGGTCGATCCCGAGACGGGCAAGGAGCTCATCGAGCCGAGCTTCAACCCGATCTACATCATGGCCGACTCCGGCGCGCGCGGTTCGACCCAGCAGATTCGCCAGCTCGCCGCCATGCGCGGCCTGATGGCGAAGCCTTCGGGCGAGATCATCGAGCAGCCCATCACGGCGAACTTCCGCGAGGGCCTCTCGGTGCTCCAGTACTTCATCTCGACGCACGGCGCGCGCAAGGGCCTCGCCGACACGGCGCTCAAGACGGCGAACTCCGGGTATCTCACGCGTCGCCTCGTCGACGTGGCGCAGGACGCGGTCATCGCCGAGTTCGACTGCGGCACGCTCGACGGCATCCGCGTGACGAAGCTCGAGGACGCCGGCGAGGTCATCCAGCCGCTCGGCGACCGCATCCTGGGTCGCGTCGCGCTCGAGGACATCGTCGACCCGCTCACGGGCGAGGTGCTCGTTCCGGCGAACACCGAGCTCGACGAGCAGCTCGTGCACGTCATCGAAGAGGCGGGCATCGAGGAGGTCGTCATTCGCTCGGTGCTCACGTGCCAGACGAAGCGCGGCGTATGCGCCAAGTGCTACGGCCGCGACCTGGCGCGCGGCTACAAGGTGAACATCGGCGAGTCGATCGGCATCATCGCCAGCCAGTCGATCGGCGAGCCGGGCACGCAGCTGACGATGCGCACGTTCCACATCGGCGGCGCGGCGGCGCGCGGCAAGATCGAGCAGAGCTCGCTCGAGGCGCGCAACGAAGGCCACGTTCGCATCCGCAACGCGAACATCGCGAAGAAGCCGGACGGCAACATCGTGATGAACCGCCACGGAGAGGTCGTCCTCGTGGACGACACCGGCCGCGAGCGCGAACACCATCGCCTGGTGTACGGCGCGATGCTCAAGGTCAACGAGGGCGACAAGGTGAAGGCGGGTCAGCTCCTCGCGGAGTGGGACGCCTTCGCGGTGCCGATCCTCAGCGAAGTGGGCGGCATCGTGAAGTTCGGCGACATCGTCGAAGGTGTCACGATGACGGAGAAGCTCGACGAGGTCACCGGCCTCTCGCGCAAGGTCATCATCGAGTCGCGCGCGGCGGACCTCCGCCCGCGCATCTCGATCAAGAACCCGCAGAGCGGCGAGACGCTCAAGCTGCCGGGCAGCACGCTCGACGCGCGTTACCTGCTCCCGGTCGGCGCGAACATCGTCGTCCAGGACGGGGACGAGATCAGCGCCGGCGACGGCCTCGCGAAGATCCCGCGCGAGACGACGAAGACTCAGGACATCACCGGCGGTCTCCCGCGCGTCGCCGAGCTCTTCGAGGCGCGCAAGCCGAAGGACCACGCCATCATCGCCGAGATCGACGGCGAGGTGAGCTTCGGCAAGGACACCAAGGGCAAGCGCAAGGTCGTGATCACGCCGTTCGCTCCGGACGGCGCGCTCCTCAGCGACCAGGCGCGCGAGTACCTCATCCCGAAGGGCAAGCACATCCAGGTTCAGCCGGGCGACCGCGTTCGCGCGGGTGAGCCGCTGATGGACGGGCCGGCCAATCCGCACGACATCCTGCGCGTCAAGGGCGAGAAGGAGCTGGCGGCGTACCTCGTCAACGAGATTCAGCAGGTCTACCGCCTGCAGGGCGTCGCCATCAACGACAAGCACATCGAGGTCATCGTCCGGCAGATGCTCCGGCGCGTCCGCATCAAGGACGTCGGCGACTCGAACTTCCTCATCGACGAGCAGGTCGAGAAGCACATCTTCGAGCGCGAGAACCAGCGGGTCATCGAGCGCGGAGGTCGTCCCGCCGTCGCCGAGCCGCTCCTCCTCGGCATCACGAAGGCGAGCCTGTCGACCGAGTCGTTCATCAGCGCGAGCTCCTTCCAGGAGACGACGAAGGTGCTCACCGAAGCGGCGGTCTCCGGCAAGGTCGACTACCTGCGCGGCCTGAAGGAGAACGTCATCATGGGCCGCCTCATCCCGGCGGGCACGGGTCTCCCGGCGTACAAGCAGCTCAAGGTGATCGTCGAGGGCGAGGAGGAGCGCTTCGCTCCGCCCGCCCCTCGCCCGGCCGAAGCTGCGCTCACCGCAGTCAACGAAGAGTAGCGGGTCTCTCCCGGGGGGGCCTTGCAAGCTGCCTTGCAGGCCCCTCGCCGCTCCGCGTCACCACGCGGCGAGCCTCCCGCAAGAATCGCCTTGCGGCGAGCGCCTTCGCCGGAGCGAAGTCGCAAGGGCGGTGCCCTATTTGTCGACTTCGTGACCCAGCGGGGGGCCTACGCCGCGTCTGCGACGAGGCCGAACGCGGCGACGCCGCGGCGGCGGAGCTCGCGGCGGAGGGTCTCGGCGCGCGACGGGTTGCCCATCGCTCTCGCGAGGAGGTTCGCGCACCATTCGTCGAGCATGGCCGCCCCGCACGCGCTGAAGTCGTCGCATTCGCCGCGCAGGACGCCCTGCCAGGCAAGGACTTCGCGCGCAAATCCTTCCGCTCGGCGGTAGCCTTGCTCGCCCGACTCCAGCAAACCGCCCGACACGAGCGCATCGGCGGACGCGGCGGAGAGGGTGGACCCATCCACCCGGGCCACGCCGAGCAGGGTGCCCACGCATCGCAAGCTCTCCGCGGAGCATCCCATCGCCCGCGCCACCTCTCCGAGCACAACGCACAGCGTTGCAAACGGGTCGTCGCTGGGTACGCTCGCGGGTCCGTCGACGTCGGTCGGGAGCTCCTCTTCGTCGCAAACCGTGTCATCCGCCAACGCGCCGTCGGTCGCCGTGCCGTCGGTCGTGAAGCTCTCGAGCACCCCACTCTCGGCGGGGACCGACGTTTCGGCGACCGCGCCGTCCGCGACCGCGCCGTCCGCGACCGCGCCGTCCGCGATCGCGCCGTCCGCGACCGCGCCGTCCGCGACCGCGCCGTCCGCGACCGCGCAGTCCGCCATCGCCGCGTCGGACGCCGCCGGCGCGAGACACGGCTCGGCCCCCTCGTCCGTCCCGAGCGCCATCGACTCCGCGGCGCACGCTTCCAAGGCCTCCTCGACGATGCCTTCGTCGAAGCCCAGGTCGTCCACGACGTCGATGTCGCAACCATCCGCAGCGTCGTCCCCGGGACGCGCGATCTCTGCCTCGACCGCCGCCGGTTCGTGCGTCTCGTTGCCCGCGAGGATCGTCGGTTCGGTTGGCCTGACCTCGTGTGTCGGCTCGACGGCTGCTTCGGACCGAAGGGCCGGCGCCACGGCTCGAGCCGGCTCCCACGTTGCGGCGCCGTTCAGGTCGAGGCAGCGCCAGATGGCGCCGGAATGCAGCGCTGGATTGTCGTTCGGGAACTCCGCGCACGGTGCGACCGCGGCGGACGGTCGATGTGGATGCATGTGCGAAAGCAACGGTATGGAACGACCGGCGACGCGGCCAAGAAAGCCGCAGAAATCCCGGGATGATCAGTAGGGCACGTCCAGGCGGTAGGAGGGCAGCCACGGAGGATCGCGGCTTGCGGGGACGCTGGGCGGCGCGATGCGGCGCCTGACGGGGACAGGCACCAGCGCGATCTCCACAGACCCGTCGGTGGGCCGAACGGGTTTCGTCTCCGTCCGGTAGCCATCGCGCGCGACCGTCAGCAGGTGGACCCCATCCGGTCGCGCATCCGCGCCCTCGTAGACGATGGCGCACGGAGTGGACCGGCAAAGCTCGACATCCCCTTCTGTCACGCGGGCGTCGGTCGGTTGCGTCGTCACCTGGACGGCGACCGTTGACTCGGGGGAAAGGGGCAGGTCGGCTGGGCGAATCGTCGAGTCGGCGAGGCCGCTCTCTCGGAGGGACGAGGGTGGCGGCGCGGCGCGTCCGCTGGTCGCCGCGACCGCCGCTCGTGCCGTGCGAACGCCCGAAGGCCGCCAGACGCGATCGGCCAGCAGCGCACTCGCCGCGATGGCCAGTGCGACCGCGAACGGTCGGACCGCTCGCCCGAAGCGCGCCGCTCTCTTGCGACGCACGACCGACTCTCCACGCCAGGCGCTTGAGGGCAACTCGCCTGAAGGCAACTCGTGAAACCCCGACCGCGCGCCGTCGGCGTCGCCGGCGGACGGGCGCCACGGCGTGCGCACCGACCCGGCCTGAGCATCCAGGGCCGCCAGGACGTCCGCCATCGAGGGGAACCTTCGCTCGGGGTCCTTCTCGAGGCACCGGCGGACGATCTGCTCCAGGCGCCTCGACGCGCCCGCGCGGCGACGCCCCCGCAACATGGGAGGAACTTCGTCGTTCAGGTGAGCCGCGAGCGTTCGCGTTCTGCTCGCCCCGTCGAAAGGCGCCGCGCCGGCGATCATCTCGTACAGCACGATCCCCAGCGCGTAGATGTCCGTGCGCGCGTCGACCTTCTCGCCGCGGATCTGCTCCGGGGCCATGTACCGCGGGCTCCCGAGGACGAGGTTCGCGTCCGTCAGCTCGTCCCGAGGGGTGGCGCGCAAGTCGCGCACGAGGCCGAAATCGAGGACCTTCGCGACCTCGAGCTCGTGCTCCGTCTCGACGAGAAAGACGTTGCTCGGCTTCAGGTCGCGGTGGACGACGCCCGCCGTGTGCGCCTCACGAAGCGCGCGGCAGATCTGGGTCGCCACGTGCACCGCCCGCGGTACGGGGAAGCTCCCGGCCTCCCGGATAGCGCGTCCGAGCGTGCGCCCGACGAGGTACTCCATCGCCATGTAGCGCAGGTTGTCCGCGGTGCATCCGCACTCGAACACCGTGACGATGTTCGGATGACTGAGCGCGGACGTGACGCTCGCCTCGAGCCAAAAGCGCCTCTCGAGCGCGCCCCTCGGGTCGCACGCGCGTCGTGGATGGAGAAGCTTGACCGCGCAAATGCGACCGAGCGGAGCCTGCTCGGCGAGGTACACGCTGCCCATACCCCCGCGCGCGATCAGCGCGACGAGGCGAAGGCGCCCGTTGATCCACCGTCCGACGAGCGGATCGCGGGCGGCAGGATCGTCCTGGGCTTGCTCCGAAGGAGCGATGCGCGCCGTCTCGGGGCGCCCGGAAGGGAAGGGGATGCACTCTTCGATGGGCAACATGCGCTCAGGCTCCGAGCGAAGCGCGTGCCGCGGCCGCCGCCGCGAATCGTTCGACTTTTCCTGGACTCCGGCCTGTCCGCGGACACTAATGGCGTGTCCCAGGACGATCCTCGCAGCCGGCGCGGAGCGGCTCGATCCCGCCCGCGACGCAACTCGCAAATTCATGCCAGCGTCGCGCGCGCGCCGCGGCCACTCTCCGTACGCAACAAGCGCTCAGAGGAGATCGTTTCCTCCGCGATTGTTTTCTCCGATGTAACCGAGCATCGGCGCGACCCCGATATACGGTGTGCGCGATGCGATCGGGCGCCCTCGTCGAAGGCGTCGTGGCCGGCCGTCCAGAACGCGCCGCGCCCGAGACGACCGCGTGCGTCCCGCGCGTCTGGACCCTCGGCAGGTATCGCATCATCGCCGAGCTCGCGCGCGGCGGGATGGGGATCGTCTACCTCGCGCTGGCGCGCGGTCCGGGGTCCTTCAGCAAGGTGCTCGTGCTCAAGGAGCTGAGGCGCGAGTTTCTCGGCGATCCGGAAATCGTCCGCATGTTCCTGGAAGAGGCGCGCCTCGCCGCGCGCCTCAATCACCCGAACGTGGTGCACACGGTCGAGGCGGGCAGCGAGGCAGATCGTCACTACATCGCGATGGAGTACGTGGACGGGCAGTCGCTCCACCGCGTGGTTTCACGGGCAAAGCGGGCCGGGAGAGGGGCCCCCTTCGAGTGGCAAGCGGCCGTCCTCGCCAGCGCGCTCGAGGGGCTCGCCTACGCGCACTCCGCGCTCGACTACGACGGGAAGCCGCTCGGGATCGTTCACCGGGACGTCAGCCCGCACAACATCGTGGTCGGCTACGACGGCCAGGTTAAGGTGCTCGACTTCGGCATCGCGAAGGCGACGGCGTCGTCCGCCGAGACGCAGTCCGGGCTGCTCAAGGGCAAGGTGGCGTACATGGCCCCGGAGCAGGCGGCCGGTGCGCCGGCCGATCCGCGCGCCGACGTCTTCGCGTTCGGGGTGATGCTCTGGGAGGCCGCCACCGGTCGGCGGTTCTGGGCCGGCCTCGAGAACGACATGCAGATCCTGCGCGCGCTCTACGACGGTCGCAGCGGCACGTCGCGCGACCGAACGATGGCCGAGATCCCCGGACAGCTGCAGCACGTGATTGCCCGGGCGACGGCGCCGGATCCCGCCGAGCGCTACGACAGCGCCACGCTGCTCCTCGCCGAGCTGCGCGAGGCGCTCGCCAGCTGCGGTGTACCGAGGCTCGCGCGCCCCGAGGTCGGGAGCTTCCCGCAGCAGATCTTCGCCGAGGACCGCGCCCGGCTCCGAACGTCCATCGAGGAGGCGCTGGAGCTGCATGGTCGGCCGGACTTCGAGCTGTCTCTTATACACATCTGACGCTGCCGACGATCTTACGCGTGTAG
>CALKVG010000135.1 GCA_937998045.1 uncultured Myxococcales bacterium | reverse complement strand
ACACGCGTAAGATCGTCGGCAGCGTCAGATGTGTATAAGAGACAGGTCCGGTCCCGCGACCGGGTTGCTCATCGCGCCGACCGTGGCGCCCGGCGGCGGTGGGATGCTGGTGCGAGCCGCCTTCTAGCCGACCAGTCGCGCCGCACCCGCGACGCCGAAGGGCAACGCCAACAACCCGAGCCCCGGCACGCTGAAGAACACGACCGCGGCGAGGCCGAACCCCAGCATCGACCCTAGCCGCCCCCCGAACCACCGCAACCGATCGCGCAGACGCACCCCGCGCAGCGCGAGCGGATAGTCCGTCAAGTCCCACGCGACGAGCAGCGCCGCGACCACCACCTTCGCCGGCACAGTCACCGCCAGCGCCGGCGGCGCGAGCCATCCGACGAGCGTCAGCGCCGCAATCGTGGGCGCGCCAATCGCGAACGCGAGCAGCCCTCCTGCGAGGGAAGAGGCGGCAGCGCCCAGCGCCGCCGTTTCCGCCAGAGGCGCCAGCGCCAGCGCCCTGCGCTGTTCCCGAACGATCCCGTCGAGCGCCCAGCCGGAGAGAGGCTGCGCGAGCGCGAGCGCCAGCGCGAGCGCGATGACGACGGCCGGTACCGCGAACAATACGGCGAGCGCGCCGGCCGCGAGCGCTCCGTCGGCGAGACGGTGCGCGAGCCGGACCGCCGCCCACGCGCCGAGCGCGCCCAATCCGGTCCAGAGCGCGAGCGCCGTCGCGACCGGGACCATCGCGCGCGGCCACAAGCGTGGCTTGGCGACGACGAACGCCATCCCCTGAAAGAATGCGCCGAAGCCCCGGAACAGTCCCATGAGCCCCCTCGCGCGCTTCCTGCCCTCACTCGGGCAGGAGGATCGCGCGGCGCAGGTAAAGCTCCGACAGAACGCGCAGCGCCTCGCACGACGGCAGGCCGCTCGACTCGACGATCTCGGCGAGCGTCGCACGACCGTCGATGCGCGAGAGCACGAGCCCCGATCGAAAGTCGAGCGCGTGCAATGTCGCCAGGCCGTCCGGATCCATCGCGAGGCGCGGGGTCCGGTCGAGCAAACCGAGGCGAGCGGTGTAGAGCTTGCGCAGCTCGGAACGCGCGATCTGCGCGGTGTCCAGCAGATCCTGATGGCCGGGGTGCGTCTCGAGCAGCGCCTCCGCGGCCATGAGCGCCCCGGCGTAGTCGCTGCAGGCGAGGCGCTCGAGCATACGCTCCGCGAACGCTGCATCGGCGGCCACGCGCTCGGAGCGAGGCGCCGCCGCCGCATTGTCCGGCAGTGGCGGCGGCATCGCTCGCGTGGTCGAGCTCGGGGGGCCGGCGGGATCCGACGGCTCGGTCGGCGCGTCTCGGAAGGCGATGTCGGGGCTCGTACTCATGGTGTTGCTCATGAGAGCTTGGCCATCTGGGTGCGGGTGGTGTCAAGGCTCGACACGGTCTTCTTTGCGTTGGTTGCCCAGGCACTATCTTGGTTCACGTGCCCGTTTATGCACTGACACGCTCCTTGGTATTCCCACCGCCCGAGCAGGCGGTCGAGGGATTACTTGCGGTCGGCGGTGACCTCAGCCCGGAGCGCTTGCTCCTTGCATATCGCTCTGGAATTTTCCCAT
Organism: uncultured Myxococcales bacterium; assembly: GCA_937998045.1. Lineage (GTDB taxonomy): Bacteria > Myxococcota_A > Polyangia > Polyangiales > Polyangiaceae > Palsa-1150. Next base: position 6,256 of record CALKVG010000135.1, on the reverse strand, counting down.
GGTACGATGAAGGGCTTCCCATCCTTTGGCATTCACCGGATCCGCGCTGCATTCTTGCAGTGGACCGACTGCACGTCGGACGCACACTCCGCCGCACGATGGCCAAGGGCACGTACGAGGTGCGATTCGATCACGCCTTCGACCAGGTGATTCGCGCGTGCAAGTCGACGCCGAGGGCCGGTCAGGACGGCACGTGGATCACCGACGAAATGGAAGAGGCATACCGCCGCTTGCACGCCATGGGGTACGCGCATTCGGTGGAGTGCTGGCAGGGCGGCGAGCTCGCGGGAGGTCTCTACGGCGTGTCGCTCGGTCGCATGTTCTTCGGCGAGTCGATGTTCTCCTGGCAGCCCAACGCGTCGAAGGTCGCGCTCGTCGCCCTGGCCGAGCGCGTCGCGCGCTGGGACTTCCCGATCATCGACGCGCAGGTGGCGACGCCGCATACCCTCGCCATGGGCGCCGAGGAATGGCCGCGCGCACGGTTCCTCGCCGTGTTGCGCGAGACGCTCGCCCACCCCACGCGGCGCGGCTCGTGGTCGCTGCCCGACCCGCCAATGGAGTAGGACGCTAACCCTTCACCAGCGCGAGGTAGGCGATGGGAATGGCGACGCCCGCCGCGACGAAGAAGGCGCCGCGCCCGAAGAACCCCTTCTTGCCGGCGATCATGAAGAGGCCGGAGGTCGCCAGGAAGAGGAGCCCGGCGGCGTAGGAGTCCGCGAAATACGTCCACGCCTTCTTGCCGCGATTGAGGTGCAGCCAGTTGGCCGCGCGCACGAAGAAGCGCGGGCGCTGCTCCTCGTCGACGACGTGGCCCGTGGCGACCGTGACGTGCAGCGTGCGGTGCTCGAAGAGGAGCTCGAGCTCGTCGCCCTCGCGATAGACCTCCCGCGGCTCGCTGCGGATCCCCAGCTTGTCCAGCGTGAGCTGCTTGGCGGCTTCGTCGTCGGAAGGGAGCGGCACCCCGAGCTCGTGAGTGGTCGTCGTGCTCGCGAAATTCGGGTCCCATTGCGCGACGTGATTCACCGCGATGCCGCTCACCGCGTAGACGAACGTCAACCCCACGGCGGCGTACCCGACGTCTCGGTGCACGGCTCGAAGCAGCGCGCGCCACTGGACGCGCCTGCGACGGGCTTCAGCCATAGCGCTCTTCTTTCCAGGGGTCGGCGTGGTTGTGGTAACCGCGCGTCTCCCAGTATCCGGGCTCGTCTCGCTGCGTGAACCGAATGCCGGTCAGCCACTTTGCGCTCTTCCAGAAATACAGGTCCGGCACGAGGGCGCGCACCGGGGCGCCGTGATCGCGGGCGAGGGGAGTGCCGTCGAGGCGATGCGCGACGAGGACGTTCGGGGCGAGCGCCTCCCGCCGCGGGACGTTCGCCGTGTACCCGTGCGCCGCCTCGAAGATCACGTGGTGCGCGCTCGGCTTGACGCCCGCGCGCGCCGCCAGATCGGCGACACGCACGCCGGTGAACCGCGCGCCGAGCACGCTCCACTTGGTCACGCAGTGCACGTCGCACTCTTGCTCCACCTGCGGCATCGCGAGCAGCTGCGCGAAGTCGAGCGTGAACGGGTTTTCTACCTCGCCGTGCACGGTGAGTCGCCAGCTGCCCGGGCTCGGGTCGCCCTCGTCCCCGCCCATCGGGCGCAAGCGTTTGAGCAGGTACTGGTTGGGCGGCAGGCGTGGGCGCCCGTCCGGCCGCGAGGTCGCTCGCGCGCGCCGCTCCTCTTCGCTGTCGGCGAGGACGTAGGCGCCTCCGCCGAGGGCGATGACGACGCTTCCCGCCGTGAGCGCGCGCAAGAAGGTGCGCCGCTCCATCGACGGGACGATCTCGCCAGCGTCGGGTCTCACCTGGGGTTTCGGAAGGGGTTTCACGGCGGGACGCGCCTCCGCGCAGGGGGTCTGCCCGATCGTACGCTCCCCAGCCGATTTCGTTTCGCAGCCGGGAACCCCCACAGGGTACGACTCATCCGGAGGTCCCGCCGGAGCGGCTCGAAGAGACGTGACGCGACGGTTTCGCGCGTCTAGATGACCTCGATGGGCGAAACGTCCGCCGGAGCGCACCCCCTCCCGGAGGAGGGGACCTTCCGCCGAATGGTCGAGCAGGCCCCCGAGCCGATGGCCATCGTTCGCCATGGCTTCATCGTGTACGCGAACCCGGCACTGGTCCGCGCGTTCGGGCGCGCCAGCGCGCAAGAGGTCTACGGCGAGCCGCTCGCCAACGCGCTCGACGACGGCGAGGCCACCATCAGCCGGATGCGCGAGGCCGCGATCGTCGACGGCCAGCAGCCGCAGCCGCCGATGACGTACACCGTGCGGCGGCCGGACGGGTCGACGGTCCTGCTCGAGGCGGTGAGCGTCTATTTCGAGCACGACGGGCAGCCGGCGGTTCTTTGCATCGGGCGCGACGTGACCGCGCGCAAGGAGCTCGAGGCTCGCCTCGTCCAGGCGGATCGCCTCGCGGCGCTCGGCACGATGGCGGCCGGGGTGGCGCACGAAATCAACAACCCGCTCGGCTACGTCCTCTTGAACCTCGAGTGGGTCGCCCGAAAGCTCCCGGGCGTCGCGAAGGATCCTTCGAGCATGCCCGCGATCTTGGAGATGCTCAAGGAGGCCCGCGAGGGGGCCGAGCGCGTCTCGACGATCGTGCGCGACCTCCGCAGCTTCTCGCGCGCCGACGGCGAGGCGCGCGGCTACGTGGACCTCGGCGCGATCGTCCACGCTGCGATCAAGATCGCAGGGCACGAGGTTCACCGGCGCGCGCGCGTCACGACGTCCATCGAGCAGACAGGGTCGGTGTGGGCCAACGAGGGCAGGCTCGAGCAAGTGGTCATCAACCTCCTGCTCAACGCCGCGCAAGCGATGCCCGAGTTCAGCGCCGACCGGAACGAGATCCGGATCGGTGTCCGCCCCGAAGGCGCCACGCACGCCGTCCTCGAGGTGAGCGACAACGGCAGCGGGATCCCCGCCGACGTGCTGCCGCGCATCTTCGATCCGTTCTTCACCACGAAACCCGTGGGCGTCGGGACGGGCCTCGGGCTCACCGTCTGCCACAGCATCGTCGCATCGCTGGGAGGCACGATCACGGCGTACAGCCACCCCGGCGAAGGCACGACCTTTCGCGTCGTACTGCCGACGAGCTCGGGGCACCGCTCGGATCCGCCTCCGCCGTCTCGCGACATCGTTGTCCCGGGTGAGGCGGTGAGCGGCACGGTCCCGGCGCACCTCCCGGTTCGTGGCGAACCCGTGGCGCGAGTCCTCGTCCTCGACGACGAGCCCTCGATCGGCGAGACGCTGGGAGAGCTCCTCGCGCCCGAACACGAAGTCGTCGCCATCGAGACGGCGCGCGACGCCCTCGCTTTCCTGCGGAGCGACGACCGCTTCGATGTGATCTTCTGCGACGTTACGATGCCCGAGATGAGCGGCGTCGATTTCTACCAGGCGCTCCGACTCGAGCGGCCCGGGCTCGAGCGGCGCATCGTGTTCATGTCGGGCGGGGCGTTCAGCTCGGGCACCGCCGAGTTCCTCGCGTCGGTCGACAACCGCCGCATCGAGAAGCCGTTCAGCCTGGGGCTCATCGAGAAGATCGTCCGCGACGCGGTGCGCGCGCGCACGCGCGCCGAATCGCCGCGCTGAGTTGTCTCGGAGCCGCTTTGGTCCCACGATCTGCGGGCGGCATGTTCCTCAACATCGACCTCGGCGAGCTCCCGGCCGAGCCCGTGGAGCTGTACGGCTGCGCGCACGTGGCGAACGTAGCCTGCGGCGGCCACGCGGGCGACGAAGCGTCGATGGCCCGCGCCGTATCGCTATGCCTGGGTCGCGGGGCGCGCGTCGGGGCTCACCCCTCGTTCCCCGACCGCGATGGTTTCGGGCGCCGGGCGATGTCCCTCACCCCGCAGGCTCTGCGCGCCGCCGTGGCCGCCCAGTGCGCGGCGCTGGCGTCGGTCGCGGGCGCCGCCGGCGCGCGCGTAGAGTTCGTGAAGGCGCACGGCGCGCTCTACCACGCTGCGCGCGACGACGCGCAGACGGCCGAGGCCTTGCTCGCGGGCGTGCGGGAGGCGCTCGGCTCCCGCGTGACGATCATCGGCCCGCCCGTCGGGGAGCTCGCCGCAGCCGTGGCCAGGTCCGGCGACGCGTACGCGCGTGAGGGCTTCGCCGACCGAGCGACGCGCGCCGACGGGACGCTGGTCCCGAGGAGTGAGCCGGGAGCGTTGATCCTCGAACCGCGCGCGGCGGCGGCGCGCGCGCGGGAGCTCCTTCGCCACGGCGGCGTCGATACGATCTGCGTCCACGGAGACACGCCAGGCGCCGCCGCGATCGCGCGCGCAGTGCGCGAAGCCATCGAGGATTCCGGCGCGTCGCTGCGGCGCCCGGGAGAGGTCTGATCCGTGCCGGTCGTGCTCGAGCCGTTCGGCGACGCCGGCTGGCGCATCCGTCTCCCCGCAAACGCAAACGCCCGCGGCGTGCTCGACGCGCTGCGCGCGCTCCCCGGGGTAGAAGACGCAGTCGTTGCCGAGGGCTTCGCCGTCGTCGCGTTCGATCCGGCGCGCCCGCCCCCCGGCATCCGCGAGACCGTCGAGCGCGCCCTCGGCGGCTCGGCGGCGAGCGCGGTACCCCGCGAGTACACGATCCGCGCGCGCTACGACGGCCCGGATCTCGCGGAGGTCGCCGCGCTCGCCGGCCTCACCGTACGGGAGCTCATCGCGCTGCACACGGGCGCTTCGTATGTCGTCGCTGCGGTCGGCTTCCTCCCCGGCTTCGCGTACCTGCGTGGGCTGGACCCGCGCCTGGTCGTGCCGCGACGGCCGTCGCCGAGGCCGCGAGTCCCCGCGCTCTCGATCGGCCTCGCCGGCCCGTACACGGGCGTGTACCCGTTCGCGTCGTCGGGCGGCTGGAACCTCGTGGGCACGGCGGTCGACTTCGTCGCGTTCGACGCCGCGACGGGCGCGGCGCTCGCCGTCGGGGATCGCGTGCGGTTCGAGGACGCGATCGACCCCGAGGGGGAGAGTGCCGGCGTGCCCCATGCGCGCAGGTCCACCCCATGATCGAGGTCCTCGCGACGCGTGGACTGGCGACCCTGCAGGACGCCGGGCGCCGCGGACGCATGCACGAGGGCGTCCCCCCCGGCGGCGCGCTCGTACCGGAGCTCCTCGCGAGGGCCAACTCCGCCGTACGGAACGCGTACGACGCGGCGGCGATCGAGCTCTTCGGGTCGATGTCGCTCCGCGCCGTCGCGCCGGCGGTCGTCGCCGCCGACGACGGCGAGCCGATTTCGCTGGCTGCGGGCGACACGTGGGCGGTCCCGGGCAGCGCGGCTCGCGCCCGCTACGTCGCCGTCCGCGGCGGCTTCGACGTCCCGCGCATCCTCGGCGGTCGCGGCACCCTCCTGGTCGCCGGCATCGGCGGCTATCTCGGCCGCGCCCTTCGCGCCGGCGACCGTTTGCCCGTCGGCGACGCCCCTCGGCACGACGACGACGCCCTGCCGCCCCCGCCGCCCGACGTTTTCTCTCCGGTCCGCGTCGTCCTCGGCCCCGACCTCGACCGCTTCGACCGGCGCGCCGTCGCAGCTCTCCTCGAGGCCGAGTTCGCCGTCGATGCCCGCAGCGACCGGATCGGAACCCGCCTCGTCGGCCCGGCCCTTCCGCGAACGGACGCGGACTCCGGAACCTCGGCGCCGATGCTCCGTGGCGCCATTCAGGTCCCCGCGTCCGGTCAGCCCATCGTGCTCGGCCCCGACCACCCGACGACCGGAGGCTACCCGGTCATCGCCACGATCGTGCGAGCCTCGCTCGGGGCCTTCGGAGCGCGCCCCATCGGCGCGCCTGTACGATTCGCGTTACAGCGATGAATGCAATTTTCTGCGAGCGACGGATGGTGACCGGCTGCGGAATCCGGGTTGCCTTGAAGGCGAGCCGCACAGCGCTACGGCAAGCGCATGCGCCTCGCCGTCGCTTGCGCCTTCCTCCTCGTGCCCCTCGCGTCCGCGCTCGCGTTCGCCGGGGGTTGCGGGGGGCCGTCTTCGCCGTCGGGCTTCGGCAACACCGGAAGCAGCGGCAGCGGCAGCGGCAGCGGCAGCGGCAGCGGCAGCGGCGGCGGAAGCACCGGCGGCGGAAGCGCAAGCAGCTCCGGAAGCGGCGCCGGGTTCACCGACGGCGGCACCTTCGGCGGCGACGGCTCGATCCCCACGCAGCCGACGGGCGACGCCGGCGTGACGGTGCAGACGACCATCTACGCGCACACCGACGACACGCTCTACTCGAT
>CALKVG010000134.1 GCA_937998045.1 uncultured Myxococcales bacterium | reverse complement strand
TCTCAAGGCCGCGAGCTAAAGGCCGCTACGGGGCGTCGACGGCGCCGTCGTCGCCCCGTAGCGGCCTTTAGCTCGCGGCCTTGAGAAACGGCTCCCACTCCTTGAAGCGCCAGCCGCTGCCCAGGAGTATCTGCGCCGTCATGGTCCACTTCGGGCGGAAGGGACGACGGGCGAGGCGCATGTTCGCTTCCTCCGGCGTCTTCCAGCCCTTGCGCAGGTTGCACGTTCGGCACGCCGTTACGAGGTTCTCCCACGAGTCGTCGCCTCCGCGCGAGCGCGGAACGACGTGGTCGATGTTCAAATCGCGCAGCGGAGGGCGGCGCCCGCAGTACTGACACTGATGGGCGTCACGGAACATGAGATTGCGCCGCGTCAGCCGTACCGTGACGCGCGGTGTTCGATCGTAGCGGAGAAGATGCACCACGCGCGGGACCCGAAGGGAACCGTTGACGAGCGGTATGCCGTCGTCCTCTTCGCGAACCGGGAGCTCGCGCCAGACCTCGAAGTCGTACGACTCACCCCCCTCGTCGAGCGCCAGAGCGACTCCGCCGTAAAGGAGCACGACCGCGCGCTTGACCGTGGTCACCTGAACCGGCGAAAGGTGCCGGTTGAGCACGAGTACGGGAAGCGAAAGGACGTCGGTCATCTTTCGGCGAGCGGCGGCAAGGGTCCCGCGGCTCGCCCCGATCTTGTCCCGCGAAGGGCGGACCTTGGTGCGACGGGGTCCTCGAGGAGCAGCGCGGAAGCGGGTGTCACCACTCGAGTGTACACCGTGACGACGCCTTCCGCGAACGCCTCGACGGGTGTGCGACTCGTTTGACGCGATGGGAGGCGACGCTACGATCTAGCCGAGCCATGGCCGACGAGCCGAACCCGTTCGAAGCTCCTGCTGACGCACGACCGCCACGCCAGCGCCACGGTCGCGAGGCCGCCGGCGACGAGGACGAGCCGGGCCGCAGACGATGGACCGGCCTTGTCGCGGCCGTGGCCCTCGCGATGGGCGCTGCCGCGATCGCGACCCTCGTCCTCACGGGCATGCAAGACAAGGCCATCTACTCCAAGCCTGTCGACGAGCTCCTTGCTCAAAAGGGCAAGTTCATGGGCCGACCGGTTCGGGCCGAGGGCGACCTCGTGCACGGCTCCCTCGTCAAGCGGGACCAGCCTTGCGAGTACCGCTTCACGATCCAGAAGCGAGGCGCCGACCTTCCGGTTCGTTTCGCCCAGTGCGTCGTGCCCGACACCTTCCGCGACGTCCCTGAGATGGACGTGGGGGTTACGGTGGAAGGCGAGCTTCGCGAAAACGGTAGCTTCGAGGCGTCGAGCGTCCTCGCGAAGTGCCCGAGCAAGTACGAAATGCAGCAGCGCAAGCAGCACGGCGAGCAGATGCCCCACGGCCCGCTCGCCGGGGCGGCCGTCGGCGACGACCAGGCGTTCGGCTCGCCCATCAAGCCAAGAGCTCCCTGAGCTTCGACCCGCTGCGAGCAGACCGTCTCCGACGCTCTGCCTGACCCCGTACCCGACGCTGTTACCCGACGCTCTGCCTGACCATCAGGGAGGCGCTCCGCAGCCGTCGATGGCTGCGGCGAGCGGGGCACTTTGGTGATCTCGGCAACACCCTTGTGCTACCGTCGCTGCCGAGCACCGCCGATGCGTCTTCCTCGCACACCGCTCCTCGTGCTCGGTCTTCTGGGCACGGCCGCAGTAGTCCCCGCCCTCGCGCAAACCTCCGCGCCGTCCAGCTATCCCCCGGCCTGCGAAGACGCGAAGGTCACGAAAGCCGACCGCGATCGCGCACATACGGTGTTCCTCAGCGGAAAGCAGTTCCTCGAGGAGTCAAACTACGACAAGGCGATCAGCTACTTCAAAGACGCCTACGCGATCGACTGCAGCGTCCACGGCATCCTCCCCATCATCGCAACCGCGTACGAGCGCAAGGGCGACAAGCGCGAGGCCATTCGGGCGCTCGACGAGTACCAGAAGCGCGCGCCGGCGGCGCCGGATCATGAGGTTATCGAGCGCCGGATCAGGAACCTGAAGGACCAACTCGCGCAAGAGCAGGCATCCGCGAGCGCGGCGCTGCCGAGCGCTGGCGCGCCCCCGCCCTTACTGACTGCTCCTCCCGAAACGAGCGCCTCCGCCTTTGCCCCGCCGCTAACCCCGCCGCCTTCGCCCCAAGAGGAGGCCTCGCGCCATACGCTCGGCCCGTGGATTGTTGCCGGCGTCGGAGGTGCATTGCTTGTCGGTGGTGTCGTCACATATGCCGTCGGCGCCGGAAAGGTCTCCAACGCCGAGACCATCTGTGGCCCGCAGCACGACAATTGCCCGCGCGGCCCCACCGGCAGCTCTGCGATTGACGACGGGAACACCGGTCGATCGCTCGAGGTCGCAGGCGTCGTGGTAGGCAGCGCTGGCGCTGCGGCGGTTGCGGCAGGCCTGATCTGGCACTTCGTCGAGCATCCGAGGGCTCCGAGTGCGACTCCGGCGACGGGCCTGCGCATCCTGCCCGAGGTCGCTCCCGGGTACGCGGGGCTCTCTCTAGGCGGCGGCTTCGACTAGCCGCTTCCCGAGCGGCGGGTCCAGTCCCCCCCCGCCGGCACGTCGCTGGGGGGGCTGCGCGAGGCCGGCGTCGCCCATCGACCCGAGTAGCCTGGGGCCGCCTTCCCTTGGCGCAGGCGGCGGCGTACGCTTTATAGATGGCGAGCAGCGTCCCGCCGATCTCCCGCGGTACGGTCCGGCAGGGTGGCAAAGAAGAACTCCGCGCGTCGGTACTCAAGACGTACCTTCTGCGAGCGCGCACGGAAAACGGTGAGCGTGCTGCCCGACAGCTCCTCGCGGGCGCCGGAATCGAGCCCTCCGCCGTCGACAACGAGACGGGTTGGGTCAGTCAGCTCGCGGCCCGGCGGGCTCTGCGAGCGGTCGCGGAGCTACTCGGGCGAGACGCGATTCGTCATCGGGGTGACTGGGTTACCCATCCGGAGGCGCTGGGCGTGCTCGTACGGATGTTGCGAGCCAGCGAGCGGCCCATCGATGCCTACCGATATCTCGCGCAGAACGCCCGAGAGGTTACGCGCATAGGCACGTGGGAGATCGAGGAGCGCGCCGACGAGAAGCGCAAACGTCTGGGGAACGTCCAGAGCGTCCGGATGACGTATCGGCCCCGAGCCGACACTGGTGACGAATCGACGGAAAGAGCGGATCTCGACGGTGAGGAGCTGTTGTGCGATGCCCGCGTCGGCGAGCTGGCCAGCCTCCCGCGCATCTGGGGACTCGACGAGGCCGAAGTTCTCCACGAAGCGTGCACCGCCAAGGGCGGTGATGCGTGCGTTTACGACGTGCGCTGGGACGTGCGCCGCTCGCGTCGCGGGGTACTCGCTGGTGCTATCGGAGCCGGCACCGCCTGTGCCGGCGTCGTTGCCGTGGCCGGCGGCGCCGTGGCAGGCGTCCTGGCGGGCGCACTCGGCGCTGTCCTCGGGGGAGGCGCAGGATTCATGTGGGATCGAGCTCGCGAGGAGCGCGGCGAGCGAACGTTCGAACGCAATCGCATCGCGGCGCTCGAGCGCGGGCTGGAGCTGAAGGGCGAGCTCGGGTCGACCCCCGGCGACCTTGGCGGCACGGTCCTCGGCGGCAAGTACCGGATCGGGCGAAAGATTGGATCGGGGGGAATCGGCGTGGTGTACGCCGCCGAGCACGTGACCCTCGGTCACGAGGTGGCGGTGAAGGTCCTGCGGGGAGCCGCGGCTCGCGACGGCGGGGAGATCGCGCGACTGCGTCGCGAGGCTTACATCCAGGTTCACGTGGAGCACCCGAACGTCGTTCGCGTGCTGGACCTCGATCAGATGCCCGATGGCAGCATTTACGTCGTCATGGAGCGTCTGGTGGGCCGCTCTCTCGCCGACCGGCTCGCTCGCGATGGCCTCCTCGCGCCCGGGTACGCCATCCCGGTGTTCATCGACGTATGTCGGGCGCTACATGCCGCCCACAAGAAGGGCGTTGTGCATCGGGACCTCAAGCCGGGCAACATCTTTCTCTGCGAGGATGGCGTCGCGAAGGTGCTCGACTTCGGTATGAGCAAACTCGCGACCGCCGAGTCGCTGACGCAGACTGGCTATACGCTCGGCACTCCCGAGTACATGGCTCCGGAGCAGTGCATCGGTGCCCAGGTCGAGCAGCGCACGGATATCTACGCGCTCGGCGTGATGATGTACGAAGCCCTCACGGGCGAGTTACCGATCGTCGCTTCGAATCGCCGTGAGCTCCTCGATCTGCATCAGCGCCAGATACCCACGCCGATGCGGCAGCGGCGACCCGACCTTCCCATTCCGGAGGCGCTCGACGCGGCCGTGATGAAGTGCCTCAAGAAGCGCCTGAACGAGCGCCCCAAGAGCGCGGCGGATCTGGAGCAGCTCCTCGCCGTGATACCGCTCGACGGCTTGCCGAAGTCCTATCCTCCGGGGACCGCGCGCCGAGCGGCGTCCTCGCGCAACAAGCACATGAACGATCCCAACGCTCGAACGATGCCGGGCATGGCGAGCGCGGAGGCCGGTCGCTCCGACAACCGCGAGCCCTAGCGAGTCCGTCCCTCAGCCGCGAAGCAGCCAGACGAGCCCGGCGATGCTCAACGCGAGCACGGCCACGGCCGCCGACACGACCACGAGATCCGTGGCCGACCACACGGGACGCGGCCTCACCGGTCTAGGCGCGGGCCCTTCCGGGCCCTTGTCTACCGCAGGTACAGCGGCGGCCGCCGGGTCTCGTCCAGCGCCACTCGGTTCGCTCGCGGCCCGGTCGCCCGGTGCAGGGGTCGCCGAGGGCGGCGGCGCGATGGGATCGTCGGGCGCGAGCGCCTCGTCGGGATCGCTTTCGATCTGCGCCAGCGCGTCGTCGAGCGGCTCGACGAGCGCCAGCACCGTGCGTCCGACCCGGATCATCTGCGCGGGTCGCCAGGCTGCCTCGCCTCGGGCCGGCAGCCGATTGTCCGCCAGCCACGTCCCGTTCTTCGCGCCGAGATCACGCACGACGACCAAACCTTCACGGCGGATGACCTGCACGTGCTCCCGTGAGACGTCGGCGTCCGCGAGAGGAAAGTCGCACTCGGCTGCGCGCCCGAGGACATATGGGCGATTCTCCTCGACGAGCGCCAGTCGCGCGCCCTGATCGCGACCCTCGACGACTTCGACCCGGGTCGTCGAATCCGTCCCGGACCGAGCCAGCGCTTCCGACACGAGCGCCAGCGCCAGATCCCGCGTGGCGGCCGCCACGTCGCGCGTGATGGGGCTGCGATCGAGCCGCAGCTCCAACCAGACCCGCCCGGCCCGAACGAGATCGCCCGACCGCACGATACGCGACGTCCGCGCCGCGACTCGCGCGCCGCCGACGAAGGTTCCGTTCATGCTGCCCTCGTCAACGAGGACGAAGTCGGCGCCCTGCGCACGGAGCGACGCGTGCCTATGGCTGACGCTCCGATCGGGAAGGCGCACGTCGCAGCTCGGGCCGCGACCGATGACGATCGGCTGCATCCCGTCGAACGTCAGTCGGTTCTCACCTAGGTTGCGACCACGCTCCGGCAAAGCTGGAGACGCGCCGACCGGGTTTCGACCATGCTCCGTGCGACCCGGAGACGCGCCGTCGCCGGCCGCCGAACGAACGATAACCGTGATCGGCATGTGACAATCAAGCCGGCGGGATGCTGCGCAGCGACGGGCGGTAGTGCATCACGCGGCGCTCGATCCATACGATGACGTTCTCGGCGACGTCGCGCCCCACGTGACGGCTCAGCTCCTGGATCCCGGTCGGGGACGTGACGTTGGCCTCCGTGAGCTTACCGCCAATGAAGTCCAGCCCAACGAAGACCAACCCGTCCGCACTCAGTCGGGGCGCAAGGTCGGCCACGATCGCTCGCTCCTGCGGAGTGACGTCGCACGGCTCCACGCGGCCTCCGGCGTGGATGTTCGAGCGGACGTCGTCCTCGCGGGCGACGCGGTTGATGGCTCCGAGGATCTCCCCGTCCAGGAGAAGGACCCGCTTGTCCCCGGCTCGCACGGCGGGGACGAACTCCTGCACCATCACGTGCCGCGAGCCCTCTTGCGTCATGTAGTCCACAATCGACCGCGTGTTCCGGTCCCCGCGATCCACGACCATGACGCCGCTGCCGCCCGCGCCGTCGAGCGGCTTGATGACTGCGGTGCCGACCTCTGCCACGAACGCGTGGATGCGGGCGCGCTCGACCGTAACCAACGTTCGCGGCATATGGCGCGCGAAGTGAAGCGTATAGAGCTTCTCGTTCGCGTCGCGAAGTCCGCGTGGGTCGTTCACGACGAGAACGCGGCCGCGCAGACGCTCGAGCATCAGCGTGACGTACAAGTACTCGGAGTCGAAGGGAGGGTCTTTCCGGATGAGGACACATTCGACGTCCGCCAGTCGGACGTCGAGCGTCTTCCCGAACGCGAAGTGCGGCGCCTCGTCGCGCACCGTCAGTTCGCGAACCTTCGCCCAAACTTCGCCGTCCTCTACGAACACGTCGCGCGGTTGACAGTGCAGGGTCGCGTGCCCTCGCCGCTGGGCGGCGCGTTGGAAAGCGAAAGTCGTATCCCGATCGGGGAGCACCCGATCCATCGGGTCCATCACGTAGACGAAACGCATCGACGCGAGGATAGCCGACCCTTTTGGTTCAGCGATCTTCGTAGACCATCGCCGCCAGCTGAGCGCTCTTGTCGGGGTCGAGATCGCTCGTGACGAGGTAGCCGACGCCCGCGCGCTGAGCGACCACGACCGAGTACCCCTTCTCGCGGCCGACGCGCACCTCCGCCGAGCCGACGGCCCGTGGAGCTAGGTTCGCCGAATCGATCTGGATCTTCTGCGCGTCGTACACGTACACGCTCACCCGCGGCGCGTCGTCGCCCGTGCCGACCACGTACTGCAGCATGGCTGCGCGCTGCGAGCGCAGCGGCATCACGCGCCCGCCGACGAAATGCGCGCCGTCTCGTTCGAAGCTCGCCGGTCGCACCGGCACGTCCACATAGCGACCCAGCTTGCGGACCGCCTCGGGCCCGGTGGTGACGTCAGGCGGCAGGGGGCGCGAGTGCTCCGCCACGAGCTCTGCGAGAAGGTCGTCGCCGCCGAACCCCGCCCGCGCCTCGCTCGAGACGACCGGCTGCGTTCCGCGCGTCGCCGCCCCCCACATGAG
>CALKVG010000133.1 GCA_937998045.1 uncultured Myxococcales bacterium | reverse complement strand
CGAGATTTCTGCCTGTCTCGTGGGCTCGGAGATGTGTATAAGAGACAGGGGGCTCGGGATTTATGCTGCGATGGAAGACAGTCCGATATTCAGCGACTCTCTCGGAGTGATTCGTCATCAACAGGGCTTTCTCGGCGTGGCCTCGTTGACCTTCGGCGACACGAAGATTGGCGGGGGTGTCGGCGTCAATCAAGTGAAGAGGACCACGAGCGACGGGACGGCCCCGCTGACATCCATGACGACCGAGTTTCCGTCCCAGCAGCTGGGCATCTCGGTCGGCATCTACCAGCGGGTGGTCGGCGTTCTCGTTCTCGCTCTCGAGTGGTTCCGCTCGGACATCACCTGGCAAACCGAACAAGATCCGGCGAAAATGACCAACATCATCACGCCGAGCCAGACGGTAGACTTCGTCAACGGCGGTATGACCCTCACCTGGTGAGCGTGAGCGTCGCCGCCTTCACGCGCGCCCTCCTCCCACCATGGACTACTTCTTGGGGATCGACGTCGGCACGAGCGGCGTCAAAGCGACCCTCATCGACGAACGCGGTCACATCGCCGGATCCGCCACGGCGCCGCATCCCCTCTCGACGCCCCAGCCGGGGTGGGCGGAGCAAAAGCCACAAGACTGGTGGACGTCCACCACGCGCGCCGTCGCGCGGCTGATTCGGTCAGCTCGCATTCCCGCAGCGCGGATCGCCTCGGTCGGGCTGTCGGGCCAGATGCACTCGTCGGTGTTCCTCGATTCCGAGAGCAGAGTGATACGTCCCGCGCTCTTGTGGTGCGACGGCAGAACCTCGGAGGAATGCCGGAGCATCACCGAACGGATCGGTGAAAAGGAGCTTGCGAAGCACGCCTGCAACCCCGCCCTGGAGGGATTCACCCTTCCGAAGGTGCTCTGGCTCCGCAACCATGAACCAGCCGCGTTCGCACGGCTCGCGAAGGTCGTCCTTCCGAAAGACTACGTCCGCTACCGGATGACCGGCGTCCTGGCGACCGAGCCGTCCGATGCGTCCGCGACGCTCATGTACGACACCGCACGCCGTCGCTGGAGCGCGGAGATCGTGGATGCGATGGACCTGGACCGCAGCATCCTCCCGGACGTCGGCGAGAGCGCCGAGGCTCTCGGCAAGGTGAGCCGGGGCGCCGCCAAGGCGCTGGGCCTGCGCGAGGGGACTCCCGTCGTGGGCGGCGGAGCGGACAACGCATGCGGGGCGCTGGGCGTGGGCGCTGTTTCCGTCGACGAGGCGGTGGCGAGCTGGGGGACGTCGGGTACGGTGCTCGTCGTGTCCGAGACGCCTCGCGTCGATCCGGCGATGCGGGTCCACACGTTCTGCCATGTCGTTCCGAATACCTGGTACCTCATGGGGGTCATGTTGACGGCGGGCGGCGCGTTTTCCTGGTTCGCGCGAGAGCTCGCGAAGGACGTCGCCAAGGGTTCGCCGAAGCAGAGCGTCGAGGAAGTGCTCAATCGTGAGGCGGCGCGCATCGCGCCCGGTGCCGAGGGTCTGACGTTCTTGCCTTACCTCCAAGGCGAGAGAACGCCTCACCGGGACGCGTCGGCCCGCGCTGCGTTCGTGGGGTTGTCTCTCGCGCATACGCGGGCGCACATGGCCCGCGCAGTGATGGAGGGGATTTGTTTCGGGCTGCGAGATTCGCTGGAGATTCTGCGCAGCCGAACGAAGACCATCGATCGCGTCCTGGCGACCGGCGGGGCCGCCAGGAGTCCATTCGTCCGCAAGATGCAGGCGGACATCTTCGGGTTGCCCGTTATCCGCGTGAACCGCGAGGAGGGGCCGGCCTACGGGGCTGCGTTGCTGGCGGCAGTGGGTGCGGGCGCTTTTCCGGATCTGCCGGCCGCGTGCCGCCTCACGCTCAAGCGGCTCAAGCCGACTCCGAGCGATGCGTCGGCTCACCGGGCGTACGAGGCCCCGTACCGCCGTTTCCACGCCCTCTACCCCGCGTTGAAGGCAGCCGCGAGAGCCAGCTGACGGGTCGACGCGCGGCAACCCGAGCACGCCGGTCACGCGCGGCACATCGTCTTCGTCGATGATCTCGACGCGCTCGTCGCGCAGTTCGCCAAACGTGGACTCGCCCCCGCGAAGCGGGAAACTTTGGCCAACGGCGTCCGCAAAGTCGCGTACCGCGACCCCGACGGTAACGAGTTCGGGTTCGGCGGTGCCTCCGTGTGACGTGCCGCGTCTCGCAGCCGCCGGCTAGGCCAGAATCTCCGTTATCGGCCCACTCGAGCAGAACTTTGACGTACCAAAGCTGGTCACGTCCGTAAGGCCCATCGCATTGGCCAGCGTGATGTGCAGCCGGTTGTACGGCGTGCCCGGCGAGTCGGGCGAGCCGCCACCCATGGTCACTGCCTGACCGGTCTTGAGATATCCGCCGGCGCTCCCCGCCAGCAAGACGGGAACGTCCGTATGCGAATGGATGTTGCCGATACCCAACTCGTTGGCCCAGAGGATCACCGTGTTGTCGAACATGGTGCCGCCGTTCTCTGGCTGCGCCTTGAGCAGCGAGATCACCTGAGCGACCTGCATCGCGTACCATTGATTGATCGCGATGAGTCCCTGCTGCGCTGCCATGTTCGAATCCGGCTCGTGCGACAAATCGTGGTGCGATTCGTTGGGTACGGGGTAGCTGATGCCGGGCACCGGCTTCATTTGTTGGGCCGCCTGGGTGAGCCACGAGAAGAAGATGTCGCTTCGTGACGGGGCCATCATGATGGTGCCCACGCGCGCCATGTCGCATGCCATCGCCGCGACGAGCATCTGTTGGGCGGTCGTGTTCCTCACCGGAACGTCGGCGTCGACGGAAGGGTCGCCATGAACTTCCATTCCGCTGCCGTTGATCTGGACGGGCGTACTCGCTCCAAGCATGGGCTGAGTCGGCTTCATGCAGGCGCTCATCGGCGGCGCTTGCAGCCCGGTTTCGATCTGGCGCAGCTGCGTCAGATGCGCCTCGACCTTGAACTTGTCCGTCCCTGACAGCGACGCGGTCAACGACGAAAGCTCCCCCGTCACCTCATCGAGAACGCTCTTTCTGCGCGCCGTCTGGAGCGCGACCGCCGAGCTTGACATGCCCACGTTTGCGAAGAGCTGCATGAACGCAACGAGCGGGTCGTTGAAGGGTTCGACCGTGAGGCCGTTGGGCCCTGTGTAGGACATACGCGACCAGAGACTTGCCGGCATCGTCTTGATGCAGAAGTCGACACTGAGGCGGGGTGTCGGTGCGGCAAGCTTCTGCGCGATGAACTGATCGATGGTGATGCCCCCCGGCCAACCGCTCGACCCGCAGAACTGACCCGCGACCCCACATCCGGCCAGAAACGTGCTGCCCGAGGCCAGCTCGGTCCCGTTGAGCAGACACCCAATCCCCAACCCGTGGGCATCGCCGCCGGGTCCATCCATGGACGCACTGGTATCGAGGTTCTGGACGACGATGAGGTCGTTCTGGTGGCCGGCCATGACGAGCGGCTGGAGGATCTGGCCCGGCATGAAGTTGGCTCCGGAGCCACTCGACTGCCAGGCAGACGGAATCGTGCCGTTCGGGCTGAACATGATGATGAGGCGCTTGGGGCCGCCCTTGCCGGGGGCGGGGAGCCCGGCATCGCCCGCGCCGCCGTCGCCGCTCTTGGCTTGCGCATGGGCGCGCGGAATGTTGTCGAGAAGTGGCAGCGCGAACGCAGCGCCTGCGGCGCCCTGCAGGATCATCCGGCGCGATAGGATCCGATTCATCGACCGCCTCCTTGCGTCGAGCGATAACCGAATGCCGCGCTCAGAGCGATTTTCACCTGCAGGCTAACCATAGACCCTCCTCAGACCGCACCCGGCCGCACGCGGCGAAAGGCTAGACGGCGACCGCCATTGCGGGAGTGAGCCGTCTGGCACTGCCCGACCTTGACGGTGCCGGCCGGATAAAAACCATGCCCTCATCAGAGTTGGTGGGGAAACGAGCGCGGGGCGATCACCGTCCTTGGGCAACGCACCGGCGAGTGGCGTGCGGCTCACTATCCGGGTCGCGGTGCGTATCGCACTCGACAGACGGGCGTCTGGGTGGGGCCCATCGGCACCTGTGATTACATGCAAGCGCTCCACGAGCGTGGGCGTCGCCGGACGTACCCCGTTCTCGATCGCGAGAGGCGGCGCAGCGGCGGTGCCACGCCACCGCAGCAGCGGTGACGACGCCACGCAATACGCGAGCTACAAAACTTGCGCACGGCACGGTACGAGAGGAACGCGCGTGTCACCCATCGACCTCCTGGGTGGACCTCCCAGCGCCTTGCCATGGGGTCCGCGCGCGCGCGGCGCGACTCGACGCGAGCGTCTTACTTTGCGCTCGCGACCGGGCCAGACCCGAACTCCGCTCCAAGGCTGGCCAGGAACGCGTTGGCCTCCTTGGGAGCCGACACGTCACCGGCGAGGATCGCATGAACGTCGGCACTTGCACCGTAGGCGGCCACGAGGGCGTCGGTGTCCTGCTTGACGACGGCACCGCTCAGCTCAGCCCCGGCGAAGAGACCCCGAGAGCGGGCGTAGGAGAGGATCTCGGCCTTCATACTCGCATCGGTCCCGGCCTGTGCCGCCTCGCCCACGGGACCCGCGGCCGCCGACGCGTCGGCGCCGACGGCAAAGTTGGAGCGAAAGAGCTGCGCCATGGCCCGGTCCGTCATCACCAGCATGACCAGATCCGAAGACTCGACGCCGATCTGGAATCCCGCGCTGCCTCCGGTGATGGTGATGAACGCGGGAGCGCTCCATCCGGACGACGTTCGGCACGAGACGACGCCGTCGCCGTGTCGCCCTCCCACGATGAAGCCGGCCCGGACCAGCGACGGAAGCACGGCGACGCATCGTGCCCGCTCGCGGTGCGCTGACCCGATCTGGTTCATTTCGCGGACGACCTGCGCGGCATCGGCGAGCTCCTCCGCGGCCCGATCCCGACTCGCATCGCGAGCGTCGGCGGGCGACTTGGACGGCTGCGAACAGCCCATGGCGCACACCATCAACATGGGGATTGCGCTTCTCATGTCCCGTTGGATGGCGGCTCGATGGGTAGGTTGCGTCGCGTCTCCCCACACGCGAGTCACGGACAGCCGCCGGCGGCGGGAACCCACCAGTTGCCCGACAGGAGAATCATGCTCATGAGCGTGATGCTCCCGCCGTAGTACGAGCCGTTGTCCACTCCCGTCATGTATGCCCAGCCGCTGTCCAGCCACTTTTGGGCGGCGCCATCGGTGATTCCCGCGGCCACCATCGGAGAGGTGAACGCGGGGTCGTTGCCGCCGGTGCCGCCGGTCCCGTCCAGGTTGAACACGGCGCCCATATTGGACGGCGTGTCGCTGTACTTCGCGCGCGCCCAGTCCATCATCTTCGACGCGACGTCTCTCGACGCAGCGAAGCCGTATTGTGCGACGGCGACGGACTGGCGCCACGGAACGCGGCAGGAGTTGTAGTCGTAGCACTGGTAGCAGAGCCCCTCGTCCCCATCTCCCGTGGCCGACGGAACCGGCGGATCGTCCACCACGAAGTCGGGCACGAGCCCCGTCGTCGAGTCTCGGACCGCGAGCAGAATGTTCGTCGAGACGGTCGCGACGTCGGCCCACACCTGGTGGCCGGTGATCGCGTGGAACGTCAGCATATGGTCGACCATGTAGTCCGACGGCCGCGACAGATACGGCTTCGACTCCGGAGCGACCGAGCCGAGGTGATTCGGATCGCCGATGTTGAGCCGCGGGAAATACATGCCGGTCCCGGTCGTGATGAACTGGGCTTCCGCCCCCGCGATGACCGAGTTCGCCTCCGCGAGGTAGTGGTTGTTCGCCTCGTCTCCCCACTGGAAGTACGCGAGGAGAAGCGCATAGGCCATGTCCATGTCGCCGTCGGTGGCGGGCGGCTGCGCGGCTTCGGACGTCTTTCCGTCGCTCGGCAGCGCCCAGGACATGAGGCGCGAGTCGGAGCTCGAGGGGAACGCCCTGCGGACGCGATCCAGGCTGTCGAACGTCTTCTTCGCGTCGGGATCGTGCCCGGCCATGAGCGCGATGGTCAGCATCGCGTACCCGTGCCCCTCGGACTGGGTGACAGGCTGGACGTTCGCCGGCCACCCGTTGATCGCGCCGCTGGCGCCCGCGCTGATGTAGCTCTCCCCGGCAACGTCTCCGGTGGAGAAGGTCATGATCTGCTTGCTCTTCCAGCCGTCGTAAAACGCCGCGACGTCGGAATCCATCTGGTCCTGCGAGACCGTCGGATGAATGCACGTGGCGCAGCCGCGATAACCGGCGTGTTGCGGGAACGGCCTGAGCGGCATTCCGGTGGGGTTCGCGCCGGGGTCCGCGGCGTCTTGACCGCAGCTTGCGTCGCTCGTGGGGGGGCTCGAGTCGGTCGCGGGCGGCGCGGGCGCGTCGCCCGCGAC
>CALKVG010000132.1 GCA_937998045.1 uncultured Myxococcales bacterium | reverse complement strand
GCTCGGCGGTCCGGGCCGCGGCGCGCCTCGCCCCCCCGTGGATCGGTGCATCCCTCCCTACCCGGCCGCGCATCCGGCTTCCCCCCCGTTGAACTGTGTCACGCATGCAAACACTGCGCTTCGCGCGCCCCCTCGAGAAACTCCTGGGGTCGGCGTCGTGTCGGACGGCACGGGCGCCCGCGGACGTAGTTGCCGGGCGCATCCAGATTCAAGAGCGCTCGAACGCTCAGACCGTGTGCAAATAACCTCGGAGGCCCGGGCAATCAAGGCCGTCCATCGAAGTCGCCGCCGCCCGCGGTCGGCCACCGCAGACGCGCAGACGCGCTCCCACGGTCGCGCCCGAGCGGATGACGACCAGCGCGAGCACGCCGCCGTCCGGCGTGTGGAGGGTCCGGAATGCCGTGCCGACACATCGCGGGGCAACCGAACCGCGCCCGTTTGCATCGTAAAGCTCGAACCGGAGGGCAGGTTCAGCTTAAAACCCGGGGGTGCTCTCCTGCATCGGATACCGCCCGCGCAGTCCGTCCCTGCCCCAAGTGGGGCGTCCCCTCATGAGCCGCCTCTCCCACCGAACCCTCTCCGCTCTCTCGATTCTGCTTTGGGCCGCGGGATCCGAGTCCGCCGCCCGTGCCGCCGCGCCTCCGCCCGCGCCACCCCAGTTCCCTTCGAGCCAGACCGTGGTCCCCTCCGTCACGGCGCCTCCGGTCGATGACCCGATGCTCGCGCCGCCCCCGGCCGCTCCCCGATCCATCGGGTCGTGGGACGAAGCGCTCGCGCTCATCCGCGCGCAGTCGCCGGACTATCTGTCGAGCGCCGAGACCGTTGACCGGGCGTCGGCCCAGCGACGGATCGCCCTCGCCGCGGTCCTTCCCGTCGTGCAGGCTCAGGGGACGTACACCCACGAGCTCCTCTCGCCGCTGCGGGCGACGCTCGCCGGGTACGCACCCGGCACGGGGGGGATGGGTGCGGTAATGCCGTTCCCCGTGGTCACGCCGCCGGCAGACGTCTTCACCGTCGGAGGTACCGTCTCCTGGTCGGTCATCAACCCGCGCGGCATCTACGGCGTCGGCACGGCCGACCGGGCTATCGAGGCCGCGCAGCTGTCGTTCGAGGACCGGCGGCGCCAGATCGCCGCCGCGGTGGTGGACGCGATGCTGGCGACCCTCGCGGCGACGCGCGTGGCGGAGCTCAATCGCGTCGGCCTGCGAGCTTCCCTCGAGCGCCTCGCGCTGGCGCGTGCGCGTCTTCAATACGGGCAGGGCACGGAGCTCGACGTCGACCGGGCGATGCAGGACGTGGCGTCGGCGCGGTCGGCCCTCATCTCGGGCGACGAGTCCCTCCTGAAGGCACGCGAGGCGCTCGGCGTCGCGCTCGGATCGCGCACGCCGCTCTCGCCGCCGGAAGGGGCGGACCTCGAGTCGTTCGAGGCCGCCGTCGCGCGAACGTGCAAGCTGAACGACGACATCGAGCGCCGCCCGGACGTCGCCGCGGCCCGCGCGCGCGTCGAGATCGCCGAGCGCGCGGTTCGCGACGCGGAGCTCATGTTCGCTCCCACCCTGGGGCTGTCCTCGTCCTTGCAGTACAGTAACCAGCCCGTTCTCGCGCCGAACACGGCGTGGTCCGTCGGCGCCACGGTGAACCTCCCTTTGTACGACGGCGGCGTGCGTTACGGGGCCCTGCGCGACGGCCGCGCCGCTCTCGAGCAGGCCCGTCAGGCCCTCGTATCGACACGCCTCGAGGCGGTCGTCGCCTCGGTGCAGGCCCGCCGAGCGGTGGGCGTGCTCGGGCGCACGCGGGACGTAGCGCGCGAGCAGCGCGACCTGGCCGCGCGCATCGACGCGCGGACGCGCGACGGCTACGCGAAAGGGCTCGGTACCAGCCTCGACCTCGTCATCTCCGCGCAAGCCCTCCGGCAGGCCGATATCGACCTGGCCATCCTCGAATTCCAGGTGGACGACGCCCGCGCGAACGCCGTCCTCGTCGACGCGGAGTGTGTGTATTGAGAACGCTCGAGTTTTTCCCCGCCGCAGTGTTGCTTCTAGCCCTCACCTCGTGCGCCGAGAAGAAGGCCGCCACGGGCGCGCCTCCGCCGCCCACGGTGTACGTCGGTCCCGTGACGAAGCGGGACGTGCCTCTCTACGTCGAATCGGTCGGCGTGCTCGACGGATACGACAACGCGGACATCCGCGCCCGCGTCCGCGGCTTCTTGCGGACCCAGGCCTACAAGGACGGCTCGCGCGTGAAGGCGGGCGACCTCCTCTTCACGATCGAGGCGACCGAGTACAGCGCCGCTGTCGCATCGGCGAAGGCGAGTCTCGAGCGGGCGAAGGTCGCGCGCGATCGCAACCGGATCCAGCTCGAGCGCGATCAGGGCTTGCACCAGACGGGGATGATCTCCCAGCAGGACCTGGACAATGCGACGGCCGCCCTTTCGGATACGCAGGCGCAGATCACCTCCGCGCAGGCTGCGCTCGAGACGGCGACGCTGAACCTGTCGTACACGCAGATCAAGTCGCCGATCGAAGGCGTGGCGGGGCTCGCGCTGGTGCGCGTCGGAAACCTCGTCGGGCAGGACGGACCGACGCTGCTCACGACGGTGTCGCAGACGGACCCGATCCGCATCAACTTCGCGATCAGCGAGGTCGACTACGTCCGCTACCCGGAGCGCTTCCGGCACCTGGAGATGCGCGACCTCGCGTGGGCGAAAAAGCAGCTCGCGAGCCTCGACTCGGGAGGGACCGCCGAAGGCGGCGACCCGGGCGTCGAGCTCGTGCTCGCCGACGGCAGCGCCTACGCGCACCGCGGCGTCATCGTGACGGCGAACCGCCAGATCGACGCGACGACGGGGACCATCCAGGTGCAGGCGCTGGCGGCGAACCCGGACGGCCTCCTGCGCCCGGGGCAATACGCCCGCGCCCGCATCCGTCGCACGGAGGCGGGGCACGACGAGCTCGTTGTCCCCGAGCGGGCGCTCATCCCCGTGCAGGGGACGTACTCGGTCGCGATCGTCGGCCCGGACAACAAGGTGCAGCTCCGGAAGGTGGAGCTCGGGCCTTCGGCGCACGGCCTGCAGATCCTCACCAACGGGGTCGTCGAGGGCGACCGCATCGTGGTCGACGGGGTGCAGAAGGCGTCGGACGGCGCGCTGGTGGATCCCAGGCCCGCGCCGGAGTCGGCGCCGGCCGCTTCGTCGTCGCCGCCGGCAGCCCCGGCGAGCCGCAACTGAGGAGGCCCGGGTGCTCTCGGCATTCTTCGTACGACGTCCGATCGTCGCGATGGTCATCGCGATCGTCACGGTGCTCATCGGCGTCGTGTCGCTCGTGAGCCTGCCGATCGCGCAGTTCCCGCAGATCCTGCCGCCCCAGGTGAACCTCACGACGACCTACACGGGCGCGGACGCGGTCACGATCGAGCAATCGGTGGCGACGCCCATCGAGCAGCAGATGAATGGCGTAGACAAGATGCTCTACGTCCAGTCGACGAACGCAAACGACGGCTCGATGAACCAGGTCGTCACGTTCGACGTGGGGACGGACGTCGACATCGACAACGTCCTCGTCAACAACCGCTTCTCGCAGGCGCAGCCCTTCTTGCCGCAGGACGTGAAGAACTTCGGCGTCACGATCAAGAAGTCGCTCGCGTTCCCGCTGATGGTCATCTCGCTGTACTCGCCGGACGGCCGGTACGACCCGGCGTTCCTCGCGAACTACGCGCTCATCAACGTCAACGACGCGCTCTTGCGCGTGAAGGGCGTCGGCGACATCCGGAACCTCGGATCGTCGGACTACTCGATGCGCATCTGGCTCAAGCCGGACGTGTGCGCTCGCCTCGGCTTGACGGTGACCGACGTGCAGAACGCGCTGCGCGCGCAGAACGTCGTGAACCCCGCCGGCCAGGTTGGCGCCGAACCGGCGCCTCCCGGGCAGCAACTGACGTACACGGTGCGCGCGCAGGGCCGCCTGGTCGAGCCCGAGGAGTTCGCGAACGTCATCGTCCGCGAGAACCCGGACGGATCGGCGGTGCGGGTGAAGGACATCGCGCGTGTCGAGCTCGGGTCGCTCAACTACCAGCAGTACGGCACGTTCAACGGCAAGCCGGCGGCGGTCGTCGCGGCGTTCCAGACCCCGGGGTCGAACGCGCTCGACGTCGCGGAGAACATTCGCAAGACGATGGCGGACCTCGCGAAGAGGTTCCCGCCCGGGATCGATTACAAGGTGTCACTCGACACGACGGCGCCGGTGAACGCCGGCATCCGCGAGATCGTCGAGACCCTGCTCGAAGCCATCGTCCTCGTCGTCATCGTCGTGTTCGCCTTCCTCCAGAGCTGGCGGGCGACGCTCATCCCGCTGCTCACGGTCCCCGTCTCGCTCATAGGAGCGTTCGCGTTCTTCCCGTTCCTCGGCTTCTCGGTCAATACGCTGTCGCTCTTCGGCCTCGTGCTCGCCATCGGTCTCGTCGTCGACGACGCGATCGTCGTCGTCGAGGCGGTCGAGCACCATATCGAGGAGGGCATGTCGCCGCGCGAGGCGACGCTGAAGGCGATGTCCGAGGTGCAGGGCCCGGTCATCGCGATTGCGCTCATCTTGGCGGCGGTCTTCATCCCGGTCGCCTTCATGAGCGGGGTCACCGGGCGCCTCTACCAGCAGTTCGCGCTCACGATCGCCGTGTCGGTGCTCATCTCGGCGTTCAACGCGCTCACGTTGAGTCCGGCGCTCAGCGCGATCCTCCTGCGCCCGCGCTCGCAGGACCGCGGGCTATTCGGGCGCCTCGGCGACGGGTTCAACCGGTGGTTCGGTCGCGCGACCGACGGGTACATCGGGGTCAGCCGCCTGCTCGTGCGCAAGCTGGCGATCCCGCTCGTCCTCCTCCTCGGCGTGTCGGCCGCTTCTTGGGCCCTCGGAAAGAAGCTCCCCTCCGGCTTCGTGCCCGACGAGGACCAGGGCTACGCCGTCATCGGCGTACAGCTGCCGGACGGCGCGTCCCTCCAGCGGACGATGAAGGTCTACGAGCAGATCGATGCGATCCTGGCGAAGGAGAAGGGGATCCGCACGTACAACGGCGTCGCGGGCTTCAGCTTCTTCACGCGCACGGCTGCGAGCTATACGGGCACCGGCTTCGTGTCGTTCACCCCGTGGGACGAGCGCCACACGCCCGATATGTCCGCGACGGCCATCATCGGCCGCATCAACGCTGCATTCTCGCGGATTCCGGAGGCGCGCGTCTTCGCCGTCGCTCCGCCGGCGATCCCGGGCATCAGCGCGACCGGTGGCTTCAGCATGTTTCTTCAGGACAAGAGCGGCGGAAGTTACGCACTTCTCGCGCAGAACGTGGGGAAGTTCGTCGCCGAGGCGCGCAAGCGACCGGAGCTCGCCAACGTGCGACCGAACTTCTCGCCTGCGGTGCCGCAGCTCTTCGCCGACGTGGACAAGGACAAGGCGCTCGCCGAGGGCGTGTCGGTGACGGAGGTCTACAACGCGCTGCAGACATTCCTCGGCGGATCGTACGTGAACGATTTCACGCGCTTCGGCCGGCAGTGGCGCGTCTTCCTCCAGGCGGAGCCGTCATACCGGACGGGGCCCGAGGACATCGGGCAGTTCTACGTGCGCAACAACCGCGGCGAGATGGTGCCGCTGTCGTCGTTCGTCCGCGTCCGGCGGACGAGCGGGCCCGAGTACACGGTTCGCTTCAACCTGTATCGCGCGGTCGAGATCCTCGGCGGAAACGCGCCCGGATACAGCTCCGGGCAGGCCCTCGACGCCCTGGAGGAGGTTGCCGCGAAGACGCTACCGCCGGAGATCGGATACAGCTGGAACGCGCTCTCGTATCAGGAGAAGGTCGCGTCGGGTAGCTCGGCGCGGGTGCTCGGGCTGTCGCTCGTCTTCGTATTCCTCATCCTGGCGGCTCTCTACGAGAGCTGGTCGCTGCCGTTCAGCGTCCTCCTGAGTACGCCCGTCGCCGTGCTCGGCGCGTACCTGGGCCTCTATTCCAGGCGCTTCGACAACAACATCTACGCGCAGATCGGCCTCGTAATGCTCGTGGGGCTCACGGCGAAGAACGCGATCCTGATCGTCGAGTTCGCCAAAGATCGCCTGGAGCAGGGGCGGCCGATCATCGACGCAGCGCTCGAGGGAGCGCGCCTGCGCCTGCGCCCCATCCTGATGACGTCGTTCGCGTTCGTGTTCGGGTGCATCCCGCTGTGGATCGCCAAGGGCGCGGGTGCGGCGGCGCGGCAGATGCTCGGCACCGCGGTCGTTTCCGGGATGCTCGCGGCGACGCTCCTCGGCGTCTTCCTCGTGCCGCCGCTCTTCGTCGCCGTCGAGCGTCTCGTCGCCAAACGGGGCGCGCACGAGAACGCACCCTCTCCGCGGGAGGCACCTGCCTCGGCACCGCACGTGGGCTCGGCGCACGCCGAGTGAC
>CALKVG010000131.1 GCA_937998045.1 uncultured Myxococcales bacterium | reverse complement strand
GGGGGAAGTCGCCGACCATCGTCGCCGACGACTTCAGCCCGCGCGTCGCCGCCGATCGCATCGTCGCCGGGAAACTCTTCAACGCGGGGCAGACATGCGTCGCGCCCGACTACGCGCTTGTCCCCGCGGGGATGCGCGATGCGTTCGTCGAAGCATGCAAGGCGAGCGTAGCCAAGATGTACCCGACGCTCGCGTCGAATCCGGACTACACGTCCATCGTCAACGAGAAGCACCGCGCACGTCTGAAGAGCTATGTCGACGACGCGAAGGCGAAGGGCGCGCATGTCGTCGAGCTCAACCCGGCGGGCGAGTCGCTCGAGGGCACACGCAAGTTCGTCCCGACGCTCGTTCTCGAGCCGACGGAGGAGATGCTCGTGATGCAGGAGGAGATCTTCGGGCCCATCCTGCCGGTGAGCACCTACCAGAAGCTCGACGACGCGATCGTCTACGTCAACGAACGTCCCCGGCCGCTCGCGCTCTACTGCTTCAGCCACAACCAGGAGACGACCGAGCGCGTCCTCGCGGAGACCATCTCGGGCGGGGTGACGATCAACGAGACCATGCTGCACTTCGCGCAAGACGATCTTCCCTTCGGCGGGATCGGGCCGAGCGGGATGGGCCAGTACCACGCGCGCGAGGGGTTCGAGACGTTCACGAAGAAGAAGCCCGTGTTCCGTCAGGCGCGCCTGAACACGACGGGGCTCCTGCGACCTCCGTACGGAAAGACGGTGGACCGCTTGCTCAAGTTGCTCGTGGGGTAGTGTCCCGAGTCGCGTTCGAAGTGCGCCCAATACTCGGGACACTACGATCGCCTCCACTGGCCGGGCGGCATTCCCGTCCAGCGCTTGAAGGCGCGGCTGAACGTCGCGAGGTCAGCGAAGCCGAGACGAAAGGCGACCTCGCCGAGCGTTGCGCCCGCGTCCGCGAGGAGCCGGCGGCCGAGCTGCAAGCGAGCGCGATCGAGGACCTCGGTGAAGCGCGTACCCTCCTGTTCAAGGCGGCGCTGCAGCGTTCGCGCGCTCATGTGCATCGCGCGGGCGACCTCCGCCACGTCCTTGCCGTGGGGCAGCGACGACGCGACATGAGCCTCGACGCGCGCCGAGAAGGTCGCGGCCTGCTGCGTTCGGGAACGAAGGTCGGCGTCCACCAGCGGCGCGAGCGTCTCGACGGCGTGGCGGTCGGGGCGCAGCATCGGTCGATCGAGCTCGGCGGCCCCGAACGCCAGGCCGCTGTCCTCGCGGCCGAACGCGACGTCGTCGGTGCCGAAGAACGCCTGCACCGGCTGCAGCTCCGGGGGGCGAGCGTGCGCGAACCATACGCGCAGCGGTCGCCACTCGCCCGCGCCAGCGCGCAGTTGGTGCACCGCGTACGCGAGCACCAGTTCGTGCACGTAGCGGCCGACCCCGCGGGGCCGGTGCGGCGTCCACAACACCCAGCGCGCGGCTTCCACGCGACAGGCGACGCCCTCGTCCTCCAGACGCCCTTCGCAACCATCGTGCAAGAGAGGTACCCACCGCGCGAACAGCGCCAGTGCCTCCCGCGCGGTCGCACTCGCACGCATCGCGAGCTCCACCAGCTTCAGTTTCCGCGACGTGAGGTCGCTCGCAACGCGAAGGGCGACGTCCGGTTCGCCCGCCGCGCGCGCGATGGCTCGCAAGAGCTCCTCCGGCGCATCGGCGGGCGCCGTCACCTGCTCGAGAACCGCCACGTCCTCGGGCAATCCGAAGCGCCACGCGAACCCGGCGATATCCAGGCCGCGCTCCCGGGCGTGACCGACGATCGCTGGGACGATCGACGATACGGACGGCGGCTCCTTGGTGGGACGGCCCATCGTGGCAAGCGGAGAATACCTATGCGGCCGGACGGCGAGAGTTTCGGCGCGATCGGCAAATCGTTTCGGCGCGCGCGGCAATGGCCTGCGGACCGCCGGTGCGTACAGTACCGGACGAGAGCCAGACAATGCCCATCGAGATTCTCCACATCGACGGTCACGCGCTCTTTCGGGCCGACGGCGAAGACCTGCGGCGAGCCGTCCAGGTGGCGGTGGAGGACGGCGTCGATCTGAGCGGCGCTGACCTCGCCCACGCAGACCTGCGCGGCGCGAACCTGGAGGACGCACGGATGGCCGGGGCGAATCTCACCGGTGCGCGCCTGGACGGGTCGAACGTCGAAGACGCCGACCTGGCGGGGGCCAACCTCGACGACGCCTCGATTCGCGGCGCGAACCTCGAGAGCGCGACCATGGCGGGCGCCTCGCTCGCGAGGGCGAACCTCGACGGCGCAAACGTCGAGAGGGTGAACCTCGCGGGCGCCGTCCTAGACGGGATCCACGCCAAGCGCGCCAATTTCGAGCGCGCGAACATGGTCCGCGTGCGCGCCCGAGGGGCGGTGATGCAGCAGGCCAACGTCACGAAGTGCGATCTGCAGGAAGCGGATCTCTCGGAGGCCGATCTCGCGGGCGCGAACCTGGAGAAGTGCAACCTGCGCGACGCGCGGCTCGTCTCGACGAAGCTCGCCGGTGCGAACGTCGAGAAGGCCGATTTGCGTGGAGCGGATTTCACGAACGCCGACCTCGAAGAGGCAAATCTCGAGAAGTGCGACGTGGAGGGTGCGTGTCTGGACGGCGCGAAGCTCGACGGCGCGAACATCGAGAAGATGAACGGGAGGCTGCGTTCTCGGAACGGGTTAGGACCTTACCGCTGAAGGAAACTGCACCTACAGAGGTCGGAGCGATGGCAATCCAGCCGTGGTCGCGGGAGATCGTTCGGTGCGCACGTTGCGGTCACGCGACGGCGAGGGACGCGTGGCGTGCGCAGCCGGCGCGCCGAACGTTGTCCCACACGGACCTAGTGGGATGCGTAAACGAGTGGCCGCGGGACACCGTCATCGAGGTTCGTGCCTGCGCGCGCTGCGGAGCGGACATCGCCCGCGCGTCGACCGTCATTGTCCCTCCGGCACCGCCGGCTTCGGCTCCTGCGTCTTGTCCGACAGCACTCGCCCGTCGCGCATGACGACGACCCGCGACGCGAACGCGGCGACATCGGCTTCGTGTGTCACGAGGACAATCGTGATGCCCGATCGCCACAGCTCCTGGAACAGCGCCATCACGTCGACGCTCGTCCGCGAATCGAGCGCGCCCGTGGGCTCGTCGGCGAGGATTACCTTGGGGTCGTTCACGAGCGCGCGGGCGATCGCCACGCGCTGCTGCTGGCCGCCCGAAAGCTGATTCGGGTTGTGGGTCAGCCGGTTCGCGAGACCGACGCGCGCGAGCGCTGCGGTCGCGCGCCGCCGTCGCTGGGCCGAGCTCACGCCGCCGTACTCGAGCGGGAGCTCCACGTTCTCGAGCGCGCTCGTGCGCGCGAGCAGATTGAACTGCTGGAACACGAACCCCAGCACATGGTTTCTCGTGCGCGCGAGCTCCCCGCGGCTCATCCCGGAGACATTTCGGCCCGCAAGGACGTACGTGCCGCTGGTCGGCCGGTCGAGGCAGCCGACGATGTTCATCAACGTCGACTTTCCCGAGCCTGACGCCCCCATCACCGCCAGAAATTCGCCCTCGCGCACGCGCAGCGAAACGCCATCGAGCGCGCGGAGCGAGACGTCTCCCGTGCGGTACACCTTCGTGACGTCCGCGAGCTCGATGACGACCAGGCGATCCATGGATGGACCCGCGCGCTCAGAACATCCTGCGCATCGCCGGCGATGCGCCCGATGGGGACGACGGCGTATCGCCGCTCTGCGAGTCGGTGATGGCCTGATCCCCTTCTTGAAGGTCACCGTCCAGCACCTCGGTCACCACGCCGTCGCTCAGCCCCACGTGCACCACGACCGGCTGCGGAGTCGCGCCGCGCATCACCCAGATCGTCTTCGCCTCCGGGGCGTCGACGGCCGCTCCGGCGTCGTCCCGCGAGTGCCGGCGGCCCTCGCGCGTGGCAGCGCCGCTCCCGGCCAGCGCGGGGGGCGGGCGAAAGCGCAGCGCCGTGTTGGGTACGGCGAGCACCCCCTTGCGCTCGGCGTACACGATGGTGACGTTCGCCGTCATTCCGGGCCGCAGGCGCAGATCGGTGTTGTCCACGTCGATGACCGCGTCGTACGTGACGACGTTCTGAACCGTCGTTGCCGCGTTGCGGATCTGCCGGATCTTGCCGAGAAACCTCTCGCCGGGGAACGAGTCGACGGTGAAATTCGTCTTCATCCCGACCTGCAACCGGCCGACGTCGCCCTCGGCGATGTTGGTGTCGACCTGCATCTTGGTGAGGTCTTGCGCGATCGTGAACAGCGTGGGAGCCGACAGCGATGCCGCGACCGTCTGCCCGGTGTCGACCGACCGCGAGATGACGACGCCGTCGATGGGCGAAACGATGTTCGTGTACGAGAGGTTCACCTGCGTTTGGTTGAGCTGAGCCAAGGCCTGGGCCAGCGACGCCTTCGCGGCGTCGACCGCGGCGTGCATTACGGCGACGTTCGCCTCGGCGGTGTCCAGGTCGGCTTGCGACGCCAGGCTCTGATCGTGCAGCGCCTTTGTGCGTGCGTGCTGCTTGTCGGCGTTGACCGCGTTTGCGTCCGCCGTCGCCACGCCGGCCTTCGCCGAGAGGTAGTTTGCCTGCGCCTGCTGGACCGCCGCCTCGAAGAGAGACGGATCGATCTTCGCGACGAGCTGCCCCTGCTTCACCGGAGAGTTGAAGTCCACGAAGAGCTTCTGGACCCGTCCGGACACCTGCGTGCCCACCTGCACGGTGACGAGAGCGGACAGCGTTCCACTCGCGGTCACGCGGCCGACGATGTGCCGCTTGTCGACGGCCGCGGTCTTGTAGGTGACCTCAGGCGGCTTGTGCTTGAGGCGGTACCCGGCATACCCGATCGCTGCGGCGAGGATGGCAACGAGAACGACGATCCAGCCGATCCGTTTCTGCATGGTGTTCGCCAGGGGCCGCGACGCGTGCTCTTTGGCACGCTACCGCGGCCCATGCACCCGAGAACATACCAGCCGTACGAGCCGTAGCGTGAAGGTGGAGGATCGGGGGCCCTACGGCGATGGAGCGGAATCGACGTCGAGGTCGCCGCGCGGGGTCGACGTCGCGAGATCACTGGAGCGGAACGATGCAACGACCGCCCGTGCAGGGCACGCCGTTGCAGCAGTCGGCGTTGGTCGTGCAGAGCTGCCCGTACGCCGCGCAGCTTCCGCCCGACGAGCTCCCGCTGGTCGACGAGCTGCCACCGCTCGACGACGAGCCGCTGCTCGATCCGCTGCCGGAGGAGCTGCTTCCGGAGGAGCTGCTTCCGGAGGAGCTGCTTCCGGAGGAGCTGCCGCCCGACGACGAGCTGCTCGTGCCGCAGGGTCCGCACGTGCCGTTCGTGCTGCCGGGCGCGACGTTGCACGTGGTGCCCGCGCAGCAGTCGCTGGTCGTGGTGCACGCACCGCCGCACGTGACGCACGCAGAGCCGTAGCATTGGTAGGAGCCGCCCGCCGTCGGCACGCACGGCGCGCCGTTGCAGCAGTCGGCGCTCGAGGCGCACCCCCCGCCTGCGTCGGCGCACTGCGCGTTGGCGCACCGGGGTACGCCGTCGTTGTCCTGCTTGCAGGTGTCCATCGTCTCGCAATTGCCGGCGCAGCAGTCGCAGGTCGAGTTGCATGACATCGTCGACAGCTTGCAGACGGCACCATTGGGCTCACAGCTCCGACCCGCCAGCGAGCAGATGCCGACGGTGGCGCCGGGGTTGATCTGGCAAGCGACGTTCATACCGTTAGGCGCGGGCACGCTGGGCACGCCCTTGGCGCCGCAGCAGTCGCCATCCTTCGTGCACAGGTCGCCGATCGTGTGGCAACCGGTCGCCGGCTGGCAGACCAGGACGCCAGTCGGCCCCCACGGCGCGCACGAACGGCTGCAGCAGCCGCCGCCGCACGAGGGAAGGCCGCCGTCCACGTAGATCACTCCGCCGTCGGCTGCGTTGCCGCCGCAGAGGACGCCGTCGGGCATCGAGCAGTTGGCTGAGCCCGTGGGGGGAGAGCCGCAGGTGCCCAGGGCCTGACCCGAGGCTACGTTGCAGGCGCCCGAGCAGCAGTCGGTGCCCACGCGGCACACGTCGCCAGTCTGCTGGCAGAACGACGAGGGTTGGCAAGTGCCGTTCGTGCAGAGCCCCGAGCAGCAGGGCGTCTTGCCGCACGGGTTGCCCTGCGTGCTGCACGTCGTGTTCAACGTCGCGCACTTGCCGGCGGTGCACGACCCGCTGCAGCACTGCGCGTCCGTCGTGCACGCGTTGCCGTCCGCGTCGCATGCCGGGTAGTTGCAGACGTTGTTGGCGCAGTTGCCGGAGCAGCATGCCGCTCCGCTCATGCAGGCCGCGCCGAGCTGCGAGCACCCACCGTCGCCGAACGTGCCCGGCCCGACGCTGCCGTCCCCCACGGCGCCGCCGGCG
>CALKVG010000130.1 GCA_937998045.1 uncultured Myxococcales bacterium | reverse complement strand
GACGGTCGAGCGGTATGAGGCGATGATCGCCGCCGGCATCCTGACCGACGACGAATGGCTGCTCGACGAGGCGCAGCGGCGCTTCGACTTCCTCTGGCGGGGAGGGGAATGCGGCCGTTGCCGGATGCGGCGGGAATGCCCGAAGCCGCTCGACCTCCTCGCCAAACGCACCCGGTGCTAATGTCCGCCCCGATGGACGAACTCGTTACGGTCGCCACGTATCCGGACGTCGCCGAGGCCCAGCTCACGAAGGAGCGCCTCGAGCTCGAGGGCATCCGCGCCTTCGTGATCGACGCGCAGACCGCCGGCGTGATGCCCTTCCTCACGAGCGCCACGGGCGGCGTGCGCGTGCAGGTCGACGCGAAGGATCAGGCGCGCGCGCGGGAGATTCTCGGCACGTAGTGTCCCGGGTCGCTCTACGCCGCGTCACCCGGCCAATGTCGCGGGGTCGAGCAGGACGACGGCCGCGTACTCGTCACGCTCGACCTTCGCCGCCCTCGAGCCAGACGGTCAGAACGCGAATAGGCAGGATCTCGCGCGATTGAGCCTCATCCGCCGCGAAATGGGCTTCCTCTCCCGTCGTCCCCTTGTGCTTGCGCGTTCGGCGGCCGCGCTGAAGAACCCTCCAGATGGCATCCGTTCCAGGGTCGGACGAAACGCAGCTGCCGGCGGCGAGCGCGAGCGCGGATGCCACTCTGGCTGGTGGTGGGGAGCTCGGCGCGCGGATGCGCGCGATCGACTGGTCGAAGACGTCCCTGGGTCCGGTGAGCTCGTGGCCGCAGAGCCTCAAGACCTGCATTCGGATCGTGCTGACGTCGCGTCAGCCGATGTTCTTGTGGTGGGGCGAGGAGCTCTTGAACCTTTACAACGACGCGTACAAGTCGATCCTGGGCGGCAAGCACCCGCATGCGCTCGGGCAACCAGCCGCCGTGGTCTGGCGCGAAGTCTGGGACCAGGCCGGCCCGCGAGCGGCCGGCGTCATGCGCGGCAACGAAGGCACCTACGACGAAGCGCTGCTCTTTATCATGGAGCGCAACGGCTACCCCGAAGAGACGTACTACACGTTCTCGTACAGCCCCGTGCCCAACGATCAAGGAGGCATCGGAGGTCTCATTTGCGCCAACACGGACGACACGCAGCGCATCGTCGGCGAGAGGCGGCTGGCGCTGCTCCGCGAACAGGCAGCTCGAACGAGCCACGCGCGCAGCCTCGAGGAGGTCTTCTTCGAGACCGCGACCGCGCTCCAGACGAACGCGAAGGACCTCCCGTTCGCGCTCCTCTACGCGGCTGACGACGATCGGCGCGCATTCGCGCTCACGGCGACGTCCGGCATGGACCGCGGTCACGTCGCGGCCCCCGAGCGAATCGTCCTCGACAAGCCCTCGATCTGGCCCGTGCGCGACGCTCTGAAGAGCAGGTCGCCACGCCTCGTGGAGCTGGACGGCTCCTACGGCGCCCTTCCGGTCGGGGCCTGGGCACGGCCTCCCTCGAAGGCGATCGTGCTCCCGATCGCGGGCTCGGGAGAGTCGGGGCGACCCGCCCTGCTGATCGTCGGTCTCAATCCGTTCCAGCTCTTCGATGCGCGCTACGAGGGTTTCCTCGCGCTCGTGGCGGGACAGCTCGCCGCCAGCATGGCCAGCGCGCGAGCGGCCGAGGAGGAGAAGAAGCGGCTGGACGCGCTCGCCGAGGTCGACCGCGCCAAGACGGCGTTCTTCTCGAACGTCAGCCACGAGTTCCGGACGCCGCTGACGCTGATGCTGGGCGCCATCGAGGATATGCGCGCGGCCGGGGCCCGCGACGCCGAGGACCGCGATCGGCTCGACGTACTGCACCGCAGCGCGTTGCGCCTGCTCAAGCTCGTCAACACGCTGCTCGAATTCTCGCGCATCGAAGCGGGAAGGATCGAGGCCCTGTACGAGCCCACCGACCTCACCACGTTGACGGCGGATCTGGCCTCGACGTTCCGAGCGACGCTGGAGCGTGGCGGTCTTGCCTACCACGTCGAGATCTCCGCGCTTCGGGAGCCTATCTACGTCGACCGCGGCATGTGGGAGAAGATCGTCCTGAACCTTCTGTCGAACGCGTTCAAATTCACGTTCGAGGGGTCGATCTCCGTTCGGATGCGAGAGCTCGATGAATCCGTGGCGCTCGATGTCAGCGATACGGGCACCGGGATTCCCGCCGCCGAACTGCATCGCGTCTTCGAGCGCTTTCACCGCATCGAGGGTGCGCGGTCGCGCAGCCACGAAGGGTCGGGGATTGGTCTCGCGCTCGTGCACGAGCTCGTGCGCATGCACGGAGGGCAGATCGACGTGCGAAGCACCGAGGGCGCGGGCACGACCTTCACCGTGAAGATCCCGCGCGGTTCGGCGCACCTCCCGGCCCATCGCGTCCGCGCAGAGCGGCCCTTGCAGTCCCCGGCCGCGTCCGCGAGCGCGTACGTCGAGGAGGCATCGCGGTGGACAGGACACACGCCGAGCAAGCGGGGCTCCGTTCCTCCGCCCGCCGGCGACCGGCCGTCCCCAGCGAGTACCCTGCCCAAGGCTCGGATCGTGGTCGCCGACGACAACGCCGACATGCGCGAGTACGTGTCGCGCCTGCTCCGCGAGCACTGGGACGTCGAGGTCGTCGCCGACGGGCGCGAAGCGCTCGAGGCCATCCGCCGCAACCCTCCGGACCTGATCCTCTCGGACGTGATGATGCCGAGCCTCGACGGATTCGCCCTGCTTCGCGCGGTCCGCGAGGACGCCTCGCTGCGCGACACGCAGATGATCCTGCTCTCGGCGCGGGCCGGCGAGGAGGCGGTGAGCGAGGGGATCGCGGCCGGCGCGAATGACTATATCGTGAAGCCCTTCACCGCGCGCGAGCTGCTGGTCCGGGTCGCTGCGCGGTTGTCGGCCGCAGCGGGCGCTCGCGAGCTCCGCGAGCAGCGCGCCAACCTCTATCGCACGTTCATGCAGGCGCCCCTCCCCATCGCCATCTTCCGGGGTGGCGACCACGTGATCGAGGCCATCAACAACGTGGCGCTGGACCTGTGGAAGCGGGGGCCCGACGTCATCGGCAGGCCCGTACTGGACGCGCTGCCGGAGCTACGCAGCCAGCGCTTCCCCGCGCTGCTCGATGACGTGTACCGCTCGGGGACCACACACATCGGCCGCGAGGAGCGCGTGCGCATCGCGCGCGGACCGGGCGGCTCACTCAGGGATCACTTCTTCAACTACGTGTATGCGCCCATTCTGGACACGGCTGGCCACACCGAGGGGCTCATGGTGTGCGGCTTCGACGTCACCGAGCAGGTGCGGGCTCGTGAGGCCTTGAAGGCGGCCTCGGCTCAGCTCGAAGCCACGAACCAGGCCAAGGACGAGTTTCTGGCGACCATGAGCCACGAGCTCCGCACGCCGCTCAACGCGATCCTCGGGTGGGCGGCGATGCTGAGGAGGGACCCCGGTGACGAGGCGAACCTCGAACGTGGGCTCTCCGTGATCGAGCGAAACGCCAAGACGCAGACGCCTCTGGTGAACGATCTGCTGGACGTATCGCGCATCATCACGGGCAAGCTGCGGCTTGCGATGAAGAAGACGCAACTCTCTTCGGTGATCCACGCTGCGGCGGATGCCGTGCGCCACGGCGCCGAAGCCAAAGGCGTCCGACTGGTCCTGGACCTCTACCCGGACCTCGGCACCACGGTCGGCGATCCCGATCGGCTGCAGCAGATCGTCTGGAATCTGCTCAGCAACGCGATCAAGTTCACGCCGCCAAGGGGCCGCGTGACGGTGACCGCACACCGATGCGAGTCCGAGTCCGGGACGACGATCGTCGTGGAGGACACCGGCTGTGGCATTTCTGCTGGACACCTGCCGCATATCTTCGAGCGATTCCGGCAGGTGGACAGCTCTACGTCGCGTGCTCATGGCGGGCTTGGCTTGGGTCTGGCGATCGTGAGACATCTCGTCGAGGCACACGGCGGCACCGTCTCTGCGAAGAGCGAGGGTCTCGGACGCGGGTCCACATTCACGGTGACGCTGCCCACTCCTGCGGTGGACACATCCAACCTGGCTCCGGCGGCGACAGAGACGGAGATCGCCGAGTTCAGGCCGCTGCCGACGAGACGACGCTGCCTCGAGAGCGTTCGTGTGCTGGTCGTGGATGACGAAGCGGATTCGCTCGAGCTGGTACGCCGGGTGCTCGAGGGTGACGGCGCGCGGGTAATCACCGCGGCCAGTGCGCAAGAGGCGCTCCGAACCGCAGGCCCCTTCGATGTGATCGTGAGCGACATCGGCATGGCCGAAGTCGACGGCTACGCCTTCATGCGAAGCATGCGCGCGCGCCCTGATGCGGGAGGGAGGATCCCTGCCATCGCCTTGACGGCGTACGCACGTGCCGAGGACGCCGACCGAGCCGTGCGCGCTGGCTACCAGGAACACCTGGCCAAGCCCGTGGATGCTCGCGAGCTCGTGGAAGCGGTGGAGCGGTGGGCGGGCGTGCCTCGAAACGGCGCCCGTCGCCTCTCCCCGTGAAGGCGCGAAGGCTCGTCACCAGGGCGATTTTCAATTCCGCGCGCCGCTTGCGCATTGCGCAATAAATACGTCCTTTCTAACCGAAGAAGGGATCGCTCGCGGAATCTAAAGCAGGCATAAATACGACCCCGCTCGGTCCACGGACCGCGGTGGCGGAACGCCGGAAATGCAATGTGACCCCCCGACCATTCGAACCCATGAACACCGCCGCTTCACACCCCAGTCGAGCTCGCGCCGCGACCGCTGCTCGGCGACTCGCTCCCATCCTCTTCCTGCTGCTCGGCGTCATCGGCGCCGGCGTGTTCGCCGCGCCCTCCGCGTTCGCCGACGGAGAAGGGGCGGTCGGCGTCCCCGCCGCGGCGGCGAGCGCCACGCCGGCCGATCTTGCCACGCGCGTCGCCGATCTCGAAGCCTACATCACGAACGGGGCGCCGAAGGCGCTGACCTCGCCCGGGCCCGGACACAACGCGTGGATCGACGGGATGATGAACGGCGTCTGGAACGCGAAGGCTTCCATCAAGGCGATCGACTTCGCGGGCGGCACGGTCGTTCACATGTCGTCGGGTTGGTCCGCGCTGATCCTCTGCCTCATTCTGGGCAAGCGCGCCGGCTTCGGGCGGAGGGCGTTCTATCCGCACAGCCTCGTCCTCACGATGATCGGGACCGGCATGCTTTGGGTCGGCTGGTATGGCTTCAATGCCGGCAGCGCCGTCGCCGCCGACGGGATCGCCGCCGGCGCCTTCATGGCGACGACACTAGCTACCGCGGTCGCCTCGGTCGTGTGGCCCGGGATCGAGTGGGTCACGCGTGGAAAGCCAACGGTGCTGGGCTTCTGCTCGGGGGCGGTGGCAGGACTGGTCGTCGTCACCCCGGCCTCGGGCTTCGTCACGGCGAGCGGCGCGGTCATCATCGGCGTTCTGGCCGGAGCGGTGCCGTACGTCGCCTGCACGAAGCTCAAGTCTGCCTTCGGCTATGATGACGCGCTCGACACGTTCGGCGTACACGGCGTCGGCGGTACCCTCGGCGCGCTCGTCACCGGATTTCTCGCCACCGCGGACGCCAACCCGAATCTCAACACGAACCTCGCGGGCATCGTAGGAAAGACGCTGTGGATCGAGCAGCTCAAGGCGATGGGGCTCACGGTTGCGATGGCCGTCGCGGGCACGACGATCATCGCCATGGCGGTGAAAGCGGTCCTCGGTCTGCGGCCCGAGGCCGAGGGCGAGGAGGACGGCCTCGACCTCCTCGATCACGGTGAGGCCGGGTATCACCTCGACGAACCGGGACATCTGGCCTCTGCGAGCGAGCACGGCGCCGCGCCGGCGTCGGACGGGGCGGAGTCGGCCATCCTCCAGGCGGAGAAGTGACATGAAAAGCATCGAAGCCATCATCCGTCCGGCGAAGCTCGAGGTTAGTGTGCCGAGTACGAATCTTGAGTGGGATCGCCGACTCGCGACACCAATGGTGCCGACTTCGCGCCTCGCTTTCTTGGCCTTCGCCGCGGCGCTCGTCGCGTTCGCCACGGCGTACCTCCCCACGCTGAGGCCGGCGATGTTCGTCGTCGACGCGGTCCTCGTCTTCGCCGCGGCGGC
>CALKVG010000129.1 GCA_937998045.1 uncultured Myxococcales bacterium | reverse complement strand
GTGCCGCCATTCTTTACTAGATTGGGCCTCGAGCCGACGCGTGTCCAGGGGCGCTCTGCCGTGCATGCGCCCCTGGACACGCGTCGGCTCGAGGCCCAATCTAGTAAAGAATGGCGGCACTAGCGGTCTCTCGTCGGCGCGGGCAGAGCTCGGGGGAGGAGTCTGGCTGCGATGGACCGTGATTCGCTCTTCGGCGAGCGTATCGTCTGGAGGGGCCGAAGCCGCGCGGTGACAGTCCCCTTCGTCCAGAAGATGGTGGGCATCGCCTCGGCGGTGGTGTCTGCGGTCACGCTGCTCTATGCGGTGGTCGTCGCGAAGTCGCTCGGCGCGCCGGTCGGTGGGATGGTCCTCTTTGCCGGATGGTGCGCGTCGCTGGCGCTCGGCGCGTGGCGCATTCCCATCTGGTGGCGCTCTCAAGTCGAGTACCTGGTGACAGAACGCCACGTGATCTGGCGTCGTGGCCCGATTCGCCGGACGATCGACATCGGGCAGATCAGCTACTCGCTGATCCGCTGGAGCTCTCGCGACCCGTCCCTGGGCGACCTCGTCATCGTTCGCGCCGTTCCCACGGGAGCGCTGCGCCGGACGCTGTCTGTCACGCTCCACGACGTCGAGGCTCCCGACCGTCTGTGGGCGGTCATCCGCGGTGTCGAGCCGAGCGCACCACTGGGCAGCAGCGAGCGGCCGCTTGCGCAGCGCCTGGATCCCGGCGAACGCGTTCTCTGGTCAGGCTCGCAGCTCGGCTCCGCCTGGACGCCACGGCGAGCGGCCCTGGCTCTCGGCGGCACGGCGCTCGCGGGCGCTTTCGTCCGGGCGCTGGCGCGATCGGTGCCGACGATCGGGCGGGTGCTGCGCCTGCACGCGCTCCCTCCGCCTCTGGCGGTCGTCCTAGTGTGCGCCGCAGGTCTCGGGATGCTGCTCCTTCTCGGCGTCGCCATGCTCGTGGCGTACGCCGCGTTCGTGCGGCCCGCGCGCCTGGCGCGCGACACGCGCTACTTCGTCACCGACAAGCGCGTACTCATCTGCCGCGCCAGCGAGGAGCTCTCGCTCGATCGCGGTCGCATCGCGTATGTCATCGATGCGCCGTGGCGAAAGTTCCACGACGTGTTCCTCGTCCTCGACGGGCCCCAGGCGCGCGCGCTCGCGCCGAGTGGGGCCTTCGGCGGTGAGGATCGCGACGACGCCCTGAGGCCGGTATTCGCCGCGATCGCCGACGCCGACACGGTCGGAAAGCTCTTGCGTCCCGCCGAGCACGAGCTGCAAAAGCGCGCAGCCTGAGCGCCGGTTGCGGCGCTCGAAAATGCGGGCGTCCGCAGCGGCAATGCTAGGCTGGGGCGCCCGCGTGATCGACATCGGCACCGTCGTCAATGGCAAGTACCGGCTGGTGCGCCTTCTCGGCGACGGTGGCATGGGTTCGGTCTACGAGGCCGTGCACTCGGTGCTCGGCACGCGCGTGGCGATCAAGGTCCTCCACTCCGAGCTGACGCGACGCACCGGCCTGGTCGAGCGCTTTCTCCAGGAGGCGCGCGTCGCAGCGCAGATTCGGAGCCCTCACGTCGTACAGGTGACGGACGTAGACCGCACGCCCGACGGCCACGCCTACATCGTGATGGAGCTTCTGGAGGGCGAGGCGCTCTCCGGGGTGCTGGATCGGCAGCGAAAGCTCTCCACGCCGATCGCGTGCGAGTACACGCTGCAGATCCTGCAGGCGCTCGAGGCCGCGCATGCGCTCGGCGTGATCCATCGCGACCTCAAGCCGGAGAACGTGTTCGTCACGTTCGTCGCAGGGCGACCGGTGCTCAAGCTCATCGACTTCGGCATCGCCAAGGCGCGCCGCACGGATCCCCAGCAGCGCAACCTCACCGTGGCAGGGGTTGTCATGGGGACGGCCGAGTACATGGCGCCGGAGCAGGCGCGAAGCGCCGACAAGGTCGACGCCCGCGCGGACATCTATGCGGTCGGCGTGATGCTCTACGAGATGATCAGTGGCGTGCGTCCCGTGAGCGGCGACGACGCGCGCATCGTTGCGTTGAAGGTGGAGCGGGGCGA
This sequence comes from uncultured Myxococcales bacterium, assembly GCA_937998045.1. Lineage (GTDB taxonomy): Bacteria > Myxococcota_A > Polyangia > Polyangiales > Polyangiaceae > Palsa-1150. The sequence continues at coordinate 9,526 of CALKVG010000129.1, read as the reverse complement.
GGTCATCCCGCTCGTGCAGGCCGCGCCCGAGGTGCCGCGCGAGATCGCCGGCCTCGTGCACCGGGCCATGGCCGCGAGGCCGGAGCTCCGCTTTCCGACGGCGACCGAGATGCGCCTGGCGCTCGAGAAAACCTCGAGCGGGCGCAGGCCCGGCACGGCCGCCATTGCCCCCCAGGCGCCCCCGGGTGCCGCGCCGCCGGGAGGGGGGACCGGAGAGCTCACGGCGACGGGGACGCTCAAGAACGTCTCCGCCCAGCAAGTCTTGCCCGCGGGGCAGCCGCCAACCTCCCAAATGGCCGCAACGCGCACGCCGGTCGGCCTGGAAGGGGAGCCGCCGGCCGTGAACACGATTCGAGCGCCGCCTATCGCCACCGCAATGGCCCAGGCCATGGCCCCGCCGATGTACGGAGCGGGACCCGGTGCTCCCGGCCTTCCCGCGCAGCCCTCCCGGCCGCAACGTCGCGGTCGAACGTTCGCGATCGTCGCGCTCTCGCTGCTGCTGGGCGGCGGGGTGGTCGCGGTTCTGGCGGCCACGGGGACATGGGCATCGAGTTCTCCCGTACAGCCGGCGCCAGCGCCCACCCCATCGGCGGAGCCGAACGCCGCGAGCCAGAGCTCGGCCACGGCGAGCTCGTCGTCCGCGCCGAGCACGCCGACTCCAGGGGGGATCCCCTCCCTCGTCTCGAACCGGCAGCCGGCCGCGCCGACGACACCGCGCCCACTTCCGTCGGCTCACCCATCCTCCGCTCCGGGAGAGGACGCCGGACCGCTGCCCCCGCCGTTCGTCTTTCCTTCGGGCTTCCCGAGCACGCTACCGCCCTTCCCGAGCGTGCTTCCTCTCCCGGCCGGGTTCCCGACGACATTCCCCAGTGTGCTGCCTCCCTGGCCTGCGCCTCCAGCGCCCGCCCCATCGTCCAGTCCCTCGAAATGAGAGTGTGCCTTGCTAGGCTTCCGTCGTCGTGGGTCCATCCGTACTCGAGCCGCTCACTGAGCTCACCCGAGCGTCGCGCCTAGCCACCGGAGCATCGCAGCGCCGGGTTGCGACGGCCGCCGTCGGGCTAACGTGGATTCTCGCCCTTCTCCTGGCTCGGTGCGGCACGGCTCGCACGCGCGGGGCAGCCGCCGCGGCCATCGCCCTCAGCGCGGCGGCCGCCATCGCCTGGTACGAGATCGAACGGCGTCGCTCGCGCGAACCGGCTCGCGTCGTGCGCACGCTTGGTCGTCAGGTGGACCCGGAACGATCGGAGCGGGTCCTGCGAGCACTGTCCCTCCTCCGCCCCGACGGGGCAGCGAGCGATCTCGCGACTTCCGCGGAGCTCGCGCGGCTGCACGTCGGGCGGACGCTCGCGCTCCTGCCCTCCGAACGCATCCTCTCGCGCGCCACGCGGCTCGCCTCGCGCTTCGGCGCCGCTGCGCTCGCGATCGGCATCGCCGCCTTCGGCGTGGCGCTGGCGAACGCTTGGGCCGTGGTCGAGGGGGCAGACGTTCTTTTTGCCCGACGAGGAGTCGCCCCGCTCGCGATGCGATGGCTCGACGATGCACAGATTGTCGCGAGGCCGCCCGACTACCTGCACGAGCCCGAGGTGCGCACGTCGACTCGCTCCTCCCTCACGTTGCCGTACGGCACCCTCGTCACGGTCCGCGGAACGCCCGTCCGCGCGTCGCGCCGCCTCTTCCTGAGCGACGGCTCCGCCGAGGTACCGTTCGTCGAGGATGGGGCGGGAGGCGTCGTGGCCCGATGGCCCCTCGCTGAAAGCACGACGCTGCGTGTGGTGGCACGCTTCGGCGCCGTGGCGATCCCCGAGCCGGTGGCCATCGCGATCCGATCGATCGCCGACGAAGCGCCGGTGGTCACGCTGGAGGGGGCACCGCGGCAGGTCAGTCTCGTGGACGAGGCGGACGACCTCCCGGTCAAGTACGTCGCGAGCGACGACCACGGCCTCCGCGAGGTTCACATGGTCCTGCGTTCGGGCACGCGCGAGGAGCGGCGCGTCTTGGCGCGCCTCGACGGAGAAACGAAGAGCGAGAGCGGCGGATACGTGCTCAAGATTCGCGATGCGTTCGTGAAGCAGAGCCATGCGCCCATCGAGGTCACAGTCGAGGCGAAAGACAACGACCCGCTGACCGGCCCGAAGTGGGGAAAGAGCGCGGCCATCACGCTCATCCCGCCCCAGGTAGGCGAGCCCGAGGCGCGCCGGCTCGACGGGTTGCGTCGCCTGCGCGACGCGCTCGTCGACTCCCTCGCTTGGCGCTTGAATCGTGAGATGTCGGGCGACGCGTCGTCACGACAGCGGATGGCGACCGATGACAAGCGACGCGCCGACGAGGACGACGCTCGCCTTCAAGCGACGCTCGGCGAGACATACGCGGGCGTGCGGGTCGCTCGCCGGCTGGCGGCCATGCTCTTTGCCCAGCAGCAGAAGACGCGCAAGGCCATCGAGGCAGAGTCGCGCGCGCCGTCGGACACGACGCACGCGAGCGTCGTCCGGGCGACGGAGCGCTACGTGCTGGTGGTCGACGCCATCGTCCGCGGTCTCGCCGTGCGAGACTCGCGCGACGCCGCGCGACAGCTCGCCGACGTAGCGGACGACCTCGCGGTCGGCGCAACGCAGATGCAGGAGGGAGCGTCCCATGCGCGATCGCGCGGCGCACGGCGGATGGACGCGGCACGCGTCGTCCTCGAAGGCGGCGAACGCTCGCTCCTGCGACTCGGGCCTCTGGGCAGAGATCTGGGGGAGATCGTGGACGCCGATCTTGCGCGCGTGGCGCGGGCGCGCGCGGCGGTGGATCTCGTGCACGCGGAGCTCGCGGCGCGCGACCTCGCGGCGCGGCTGCGCGAACCGGATCCGTCCTTCGGCTCCCAGGGGAGCGGCGGGCGTGCGGGGGGCGAGTCGGGCGGAGCGCGCGGTACTCCCGGCGAGGACGAAGGCGACTCGGGGGACGAGGTGGATCAGGCGGAGGCGGCGGCGGCGCAGGAACTGGAGAGGTTGTCGCAGGATCACGCGGGCGAGATGGCCAAAATGGAGCAGGCCCTCGCCGGCGCCACGTCGGATGACGAGCTCAAGTCCATGCGCGACGAAATCCAGAAGCACGCGCAGGCGGTACGCGACGCGGCGCGCGATCTTCCGTCCGTCGGGATGGGCAGCGATTCGTGGACGAGCAAGGGCGCGGCCGCGCGCGAGCTCGCCGAACAGATGGCCCGGTCGATGGAACAGGCGCACTCCGACGACGCCGTCCAGAGCGGGCGCAGCGCGCTGGAGTCGCTCGACGAGGCGCGGAAAATGTTGCAGCGTGGCGGCTGGCTCGACGACCCGAACGGGATCAACCAGAGGCGCGTAGAGGACGCGCGCAGCAAGCTCGAGGCCGAAGAGAAGTGGGCCGAGCGTCAGCTCGACGAGATGCGCAAGCGCGCAGCGGAGCGCGCCCGGAAGGACCTCGAGCAAGGCGGTGCCGATGAGGAGAAGCTGGCCGAACGCGCCCGGGAGCTCGCGCAGAAGTCGCGGGATCGGGAGTCGCTGCCGCAGCAGGCCATCGAGTCGATCGACGACGCCGAGCGCGCGGCACGACAGGCCGCCGATGCGCTCAAGCAAGGCGACGCCGACAAGGGGTTGGAGCGGCAGCGCGAGGTGCAGCGCCATCTCGAGGCGGCTCGCCAGCAGCTGGAGGGCGACGAGGACGAGTCGCGCGGCGCGCAGCAGGAGGGCACCGAAGGGAAGGCACCGGGTCCTGGTCGAGTCGACATCCCCAAGGCGGTGGAACACAAGGGGCCCGAAGAGTTCCGGAAGCGCGTCGTGCACGGGCTCGGTCAACCGGCGAGCGGCGCTCTCAAGGACGCGGTGCATCGTTACGCGGAGGGACTTCTGCGATGAGCGTTCGGTGGCTCGTTTGTGCTGCGGTCTCGCTGGGTCTCCTGGCGGCAGGCCCCGAGGCGTCGCGCGCTCAGAGCGCCGCCTCTGCGGACGCAATGCGCGCGCAGTCGCTGATCGTCGGGCTGGACTTCGACGACGCGCGGCGTGTCCTGGCCGTTACCGATAGCGAAGACTCCGCGGTGGCGCTCGAGCGAGCGCGCCTTGCTATCTACGAGCTCGACTGCGACGGTGCGGCTGCCATCCTCGCCCGCCCGGAGCTCCAGAAGACCGACGCCGGCGAACAGCTGGCCGACATCGCGCGAGGGTGCCAGCGTGTCACGGCGGCGCTCGTCGCCGACAAGGACGACGCGATGGCCATCGAGGTCCGCTGGCAAGACGAACACGACCGAGCGCTCGCCCCCATGCTCTTCGACACGGTGGCGCGCGCGCGCGATGCGCTCACTCGCGACCTGGGCGTCGACTGGCCCCGGCCGACGCGCATCGTCGTCGTGCGAGATCTCCTGTCCCTCTCGGCGATGACCGGGCTCCCGTACAAGAGCGCGCAGACCACGGGCACAGTGGCCGTCGCCAAGTGGGGGCGAGTCACACTCCTGAGTCCTCGGGCAAGCCTGCACGGTTACCCATGGCGCGACACGGTCGCCCACGAGCTGACGCACCTGGCGGTGACGCGCGCTTCGCGCGATCGGGCTCCTCTCTGGCTGCAGGAGGGCATCGCCAAGCGCGAAGAGACGCGCTGGCGCGAGCCTGGCCCGTTCGACGACCGACCTGCGCCCGACGCCGTCGTTCAGCGGGGGACCGAGCTCGGCCTGGCTATCCCCCTGGACAAGCTCGGCCCGAGCATCGCCATGCTGCCGAGCGCCGACGCCGCGATGGTGGCTTTTGCCGAGGTGACGAGCTTCGTCCGCTTCTATGCGCAGAATGCGGGGGATCAAGCGCTCCCGAAGCTGCTGGGGCAGCTGCGAAATGAAACCGGCGACAAGGAGGAAGACCCTCTCGCCGTCGCGAGCGGCGTGGACCGCAAGACGTGGGACGAGAGGTGGCGTGCTTACATCGGGGCTCGCCCTCGGGAGCAGGTGCCGGAGCTCCTCGGCCTGGGCGCCGAGCCGCGACTCTCCACACACGGCGACCCCTCGGCCGCGAGTCGCATGCGCGACCTGCGGGATCGAACGCGTCTGGCCGAGCTCCTCCTTTCGCGCGATTCGTCATATGCAGGCGCAGCGCTCGCAGAGCTCGACCGGATCGGCGCGCCCGGCGGGTTGCCTCGTCCCGTCCCTCAGACGCCGAGCGCGACCGAGACCGCAGCGTGGGAGCGCGCGATGGGCGATCCGAGCGTCCGCTGGCTGAGGGCCAGGGCTCTGGAGGCCGCGGGGCGGCGCGAGCAAGGGGAGCCGCTCGTGGCGGATCCGCACCAGGTCGTCACCTCGTTCGGGCCGTGGTGGGCGACCCGCGGCAGATTCGCGCGCATGCGCGGCGACGAGCCGCGCGCCGTCGAGTCCTTTCTCGAGGCGATCGGGGCCGACCCCTTCGACCCCGAGAGCGCCTGCGAGACGATCGATCCCCAGGCCCCAGCCCCTGACGTCAAGTCACGACTCTGCGAAGCGGCCCGATCCCGTGGCGAACCCCCCTTCGGCGCCGACTAGCGGGATGTGGTGTATCGAGCACCCCTGTATTCCTGGTAGGGCCGGGGAGCTCGAGACCCGGGCGGCGGCTGTTCCGCGCACACCCGCTCGTACCCGAGATTGACCCGCTCCAAAACCCGCAGGTAGCATGGTTCAAAGGGCGATCCCTTCGTCTCGAGCCGCGATTCTGGGCGGCTCTTCGCTCGTCGTGTACGGGCGCCCGCACCCATGAGCGCCGTCACTTACGCAACCGCCCGCATCCTGCGCGTCCTCCCGCGTGCTCGCATCGGTCGGGCCATCGGCAAACTCGCGGACGCGAAGTGGCCGAGTCCCGTCGGTCGCGCCGTGGTCGGCGTCTACTCGCACGTGTACGACGTGCGGTTCGACGAGTGCGAAAAAGGGGCGGACTGGGCGAGTTTCGACGCGTTCTTCACACGACGGCTCCGCGCCGGAGCGCGGCCCATCGACTCCGATGCCCATACGGTCGTCAGCCCAGCGGACGGGCGGGTCGAGTCCGCGGGGCCGGTCGACGGCCGCGGGACCTTCGCGGTCAAGGGGCGCCCTTATTCGGTCGCCGAGCTCGTCGGAGATGAGGCCGAATCTCGGCGATTCGAGGGCGGTGCAGGTTGCGTGGTGTACCTGTCGCCGCGCGACTACCACCGTGTGCACGCGCCCGTGGGCGGAACCATCCGCCGCATCCGTTCGATGCCTGGCGACTACTTCCCGGTGAACGCGATCGGGATGCGGCACATACCTCAGCTCTTTTGCCGCAACCGGCGCGTCGCCATCGAGATCGACGCCGACGCCGGCATGGGACGAGTCACCGTCGTGATGATCGTCGCCATGATCGTCGGGCGCATCACGACGCTCGGCGTCGTCGCGGACGATGTGCCCGTAGGCGACCACTCCTTCGACCCACCGCTACACGTCGCGCGCGGTGAGGAGCTCGGCGTGTTCCACCTCGGCTCGACGGCGGTGATGTTCGTCGAGAGACGTGCGGCTGGAGAGTGGCTCGTCCGCGAGGGTCCTGTCCGCTACGGGCAGGCGCTCGTGAGGGCTGCGGAGGCACCGGCGCGCGCGAGCAACGGGCGCAGCGCGCTTCATGGAGACAGCGGATGAGCGAAGAACGCCGCGCAGGCCCGGCGCCGAGGCCGGACCCCGATGCCGCGCCGCTCGGCACGAGGTCACCGTCCGCGAGCGATGAGCACCCGATGGGTGCAGTGGCCGCGCCCGACACGGATCCGCACCCCCTCGACTCGGGCGGCGACGGCACTGCCTCTGGCGGGCCGTCGTCCCGTCCTTCCGACGACGTGGCGGCTGCCACGGGTCGCGTGGGGTTGAGCCGGGACGGGGGCAGCGCTCGCCGGCGCAGCCGCATGCTGCGCATTCCCGACGACGAGGTCTCTCGCCCGAAAGTCGCCACCATCCCGGACCCATCGCCATCTCCTGCGCCCGCCGCCCCCCGCGTTGCCGACAGCGTCGCCCCACCGCGTCCGACGGACAACGTCGCTCCGCGCCCGGTCGAGCCGCTCATCCCACGCTTCGGAGAAGGCCCGGTTATCCCGCGCCCCGTGCCACGCCCGGCCGAGCCGCCGCGTCCTGCGGAGAGCCCCGCCCGCGCGGGAGCGGACGGCGTGGCGTCGCGAAGCGCCGAGAGCGTCCCCCCCCGTGCGGCCGACACCGTCCCCTCGCTGGCGCAGGAGTCGGGCGGCGTCTTGAGGCCGATGCGCATCATCACGATCGGCCCGAGCGAGGGTCCAGCTGTGGCCGAGGTGCTCGCGCGAGCGAACGAGCTTCGAGAGCAGGAGCGCCGTACCGACGCGGTCGCGAGCGCAGACCCGGCGATCGAGCCCGAACGCCCGACGCCCCAGGCGCTGCCTCGGGCGCCGTTCCCGTCCGAGGACCTCATCCCCGTCGACTCCGAGCCTTCCGAGCCGACGCCCGTCTCCGTGGACCCGACGTCGATCGAGCCGATCGAGGAGGTGCCCACCCCGAGGGCGCCGGCCATCGCCGTTCGAAGCTCGGAGCCGGAGGGGGTCGACATCCCGTTCGACGAGGACGTCCCCACCCCCGCGCCGCGGCAGCTCGCGAGAGAGGACCTCCCCGGCGAGCGCACGTCGGACCCGGGCTCGGAGATCTCGATGGAGGAGGTGGTGGCCGAGGACGTCGCGCCCTCGCTGCCGAAGGCCCCCGCGGCGCCACCGCAGGCGCGCCCACTCGCGGTGTCGGCAGCCCCGGCGCCCGCCGCCAGGCCTGCGACCCCGCCCAAGCCGCCGTTGGTGATCGTCCCGCCGCACGTCGGGACCATGGCTCCGCAGGGCGCGGAGGGGGCGACCGCGCGTCGCAAGGGCCGCCTCTGGTGGGAAGACCTCTTCAACGACGACTACCTGCGGACCTGCGAGCGCCTCTCCGACGAGCAGCTCTCGTCGGAAGTTCACTTCATCGAGGATCGACTGAGCATCGAGCGCGGCGGCGCCGTCCTGGACCTCGGGTGCGGGACGGGTCGCCACGCCGTCGAGCTGGCGCGGCGCGGCTACGAAGTCGTCGGCTTCGACCTCTCGCTCGCGATGCTCGCGCGTGCCGGCGAAGAGGCGCAGGACCACGACGCGAAGCTCAATTTCGTCCAGGGCGACATGCGCGAAATGTCGTTCGAGGCGCAGTTCGACGGCGTGTACTGCTGGAACACGACGTTCGGCTACTTCGAGGAAGACAAGAACGCGCAGGTCATCGACCGCGTCCATCGCGCCCTGAAGACGGGCGGCCTCCTCCTGCTCGACGTCATCAACCGCGACTTTCTCGTCCGGCAGTCGCCCTCGCTGGCGTGGTTCGAGGGCGACGGGTGCGTCTGCATGGACGAGATGAACGTCGACTTCATCACGAGCCGGATGAAGGTGAAGCGCACGATGATGCTCGATGACGGGCGGTCGCGCGAGATCGAGTACTCGGTGCGCGTCTACAGCCTCCACGAGCTCGGGAGGATTCTCCACGAGCACCGCTTCAAGGTATGCGAGGTGAGCGGCAGGATCGCGATGCCGGGCGTATTTTTCGGGAACGAATCGCCGCGGATCATCATCCTGGCGGAGAAGCGCTGAATCCTGGCGGAGAAGCGTTGACCGCGTATCTTCGGCAGGACGAGCCGCGCATGGCGCTGAGGAAGATTGCCACCATCGGTCACCCGATCCTGCGCGAGCGCGCACGCGAACTGACGCGCGACGAGCTCGCCGGCCCGCCTGCGCAGCGGCTCATCGACGACATGATCGACACGATGCGCGACGCAAGCGGCGCAGGCATCGCCGCCAACCAGGTGCACGAGGCGATGCGCATCTGCGTCATCGAGATCGCGAACAATCCGCGCTACCCCTACAAGCCCAACTGGCCCCTGACGGTCCTGGTCAACCCCGTCGTCGCGCCGACGACCGAGGAGACGTTCTGGAACTACGAGGGATGCTTGAGCGTCCCCAATTTGCGCGGGGAAGTGTCGCGCTTCGCGGGCGTCCGCGTCCGGGCGTGGGACCGGCGCGGCAAGGACTTGGACTTCGAGGTGCGCGGCCTCACGGCGGGCACGTTCCAGCACGAGCTCGATCACCTCGACGGCACGCTCTTCGTGGACCGCGTCGCGGACACACGCACGCTCTGCACGTGGACCGAGTTCGAGCGGTTCCATCGCGCTGCGTTCGTGGAGCGGGCGAAAGAGCTCGTGGCGCGCTTCGGCTCCTGAGGGCGCGCGCCGACCGGGACGTCATCCACTCCCGGCGCCCTCGCCGGATACGACAACCGCCCGCGGCGCGCCGCCGAGGACGCTCACCGCCACGCCGGCGATCGTGATCCCCACGCCGGCGTAGCTGCGGGCCGAGAGGATCACGTCGTGCTCCCCCGCGGCGTCCACGGCGAGCGCGACGACCGGCTCGAGCAGGGCGAGCGTCGACACCGTCATGAGGGTGACGCGCTTCAGGAGGACGAAGTACGCCAGGAAGACGATGACGGACCCGACGACAGCCAGGTAGAGGAGCGCGGCGGTGGGGCCGGGTGGGGGAGGCC
>CALKVG010000128.1 GCA_937998045.1 uncultured Myxococcales bacterium | reverse complement strand
GACAGCCGCATTGGGTGCAGGGTTTGGCCGCTCGGCGAGAGCTTGCTTCGATCAGTCGTCGATCGCCTCGACGCCGAGCCGCTGGTGGTAAGGTTGGGGTCGTCTTCGATCGCGGTTGGCTCCACGATGTACATGCGGCGGCGTCCTGCGCCGACGGCAAGCGATTGGCGTAACCCGCACAAGCCCGTATAGTTGGGGCCGTTGACGATGGTGCCACCCGACTCGTAGTCCAACCACGTCTCGTACAGGCAGCCGTCAGTCCCGACTCCCAACACCTCCGGGTAGCCGTCGGAACCGAATATCACTACCGGTGGACCGACGAAGGTGCCGTCGATCTTCTGCATTGGCGACGTCGTGTCGCCCGACCACCTCGACACTCGGTAGAAACTTCCGCTTGGGTCTCCGAGCAGAACGCTCCCGTTCGTGTACACGCGGCCACCACGGTGTTGCCGTCGGCGGACGAAGCAACGGACGCCGTACCCGTAAGCGTCCGGTCGACCGCGTCCTGCCGACGGGTGGCTGGTCTGGGTAGGGTGCGTCCGCGGAGGATCGCGGATGGCGCGAGTACGTCGGGAAGAGCCGTTCTGGAGGGAATGCGTTCAGCGCTGGGCCGCGAGCGGCTTGTCGGCGCAGGAGTTCGCATCGCGCGAGGGGCTGCGTAAGGATCGCCTGTTCTTCTGGAAGCGGCGGCTGCGCGAGAGCTCGGCGCTCGCGGTCGCGGGCGTGTCGTTCGCGAAGGTCGAGATTCAGCCTGCGCGCCCGAAGATGACGAGCGAGGCGTTGGAGGTCGTGACTCGCTCGGGCCACACGGTGCGCGTGGGCGCGGACTTCGACGAGGGTGCTCTGCGTCGCCTTCTGACCGTTTTGGGAGGTGCGTGATGTTGCCGGCCAAGATGCCGATCTACTGCGCGACCTCGCCGGTGGATCTGCGGCGGTCCTTCGACGGGCTCGCGGCTGCCGCCAAGGAAGCCCTGGGCAAGGACCCGCGCAGCGGCGCGCTCTTTCTCTTCGTCAACAAGGCGGGCGACCGTCTCAAGGCGCTCTGGTGGGATCGCACCGGGTACTGCCTGCTCTACAAGCGGCTGGAACGGGGCGTTTTCCGCTTCCCGAGCGCGATGCGTCCAGGCGACACGAGCGTCGCGATCGAGGCGGCAGAATTCGCGAAGATCCTCGAAGGGCTCGATCTCGCGCGAGCGACCACCGGCGTCGGCGTCGTGCATCGCAAGACGTCGGCGCCGGAAGTAGTTGCGTCCGCGACCTGACAGGTCTTTCCATCCGGCGCGGGGTGCGTTAAGCATCGAGCGCGGTGAGCGACGGCGACGCGCGCATCCAGGAGCTCGAGGCCAGGCTGGCGGATTTCAGCGCCGCGCTCGGTCGCGAGCGCGCGGAGCGAGAGCGTGCCGCCCACGAGCGCGACGAGTACAAGAAGCTCTACGAGCTGGTCGCGCTCGAGCTCGAGCGGGTCAAACGGCACCTGCGCGCTCAGAACAAGAGCGAGCGCGTCGACGCGCACCAGGTGCAGCTAGCCTTCGCCGAGGTCGCGAAGCTCGTGGTGCCTGCCGAGCTCGCGCAGGCCATCGCCGATCAGGAGAACGAGGAGAAGCCCGAGCCGGCCGAGGCCGAACGCGCGAAACCGCGCAGCTCGCACGGACGGAGCAAGGTCCCCGAGCATCTTCCTGTCGAGCGCATCGAGCTCGAGCCGCCTGAAACGCTGCGCACCTGCTCGTGCTGCGGCAAAGCCAAGGTGAAGATCGGCGAGGAGACGAGCGATCGCCTCGACTATCGCCCGGCGTCGCTCGTGCACGTGCAGATCGCGCGCATCAAGTACGCGCCTGCGTGTAAGTGCGAAGAAGGCGGAGTCGTGATAGCGTCGGTCCCCGACGCCGCGCCGGTGGACAGAGGGTTAGCCGGGCCGGGTCTGCTCGCTCATGTGGTCGTGAGCAAGTACGCCGACCACCTGCCGCTCCATCGGCTGGAAGAGGGATTTGACCGCCAGGGCGTGCACATCGCCCGATCGACGATGTGCGACTGGGTCGAGCAAGTCGCAGACCTGCTCCGGCCCATCACGGACGCGATGGCCAAAGCATCGCTCGGCGCGCATCGGATCCACACCGACGACACGGGCATCCCGATCTTGGCACCCGGCTCGACACACAAGGGACACGTTTGGGTGTACGTCGCCGACGACGACTACGTCGTCTTTCGGTACACGCCTCGTCGCAAGAGCGACGGGCCACGGGAATTTCTCAAAGGCTATACCGGCTACATCCAGGCGGACGCCGCCAATCTCTACGACCGCCTCTTCGGCGATGCCGAAGGGGCGAGCGAAAACGAGGCGGCGAAAGAAGTCGGATGTTGGGCCCATGCGCGGCGGAGGTTTTTCGACGCGCAGTTGACCGACCGCGATCGCGCGCTTGTCGCACTGGGCTTCATCAAGAAGCTCTACGAGGCCGATCGCATCGTGATGAAGCTTCCGCCCTCGCGCCGGACTGCCGAGCGCCAGCGCCTCTGCGGCCCCGTGCTCAGCGTCTTCAAGACGTGGCTCGACGCCGAGGCCCTCGTCGTGTTGCCCAAGGCCCCCATCGCCGAGGCCATCGGCTACGCGCGCAACCAGTGGGGCGCCCTCTCGCGCTTCCTCGAGGACGCCCGCCTCAAGCTCGACAACAACATCGCCGAGCGCCAGCTCCGCCGCGTCGCCGTCGGCCGCAAGAACTGGCTCTTCGCCGGCAGCGAAAACGGGGCCGAGCACGGCTGCGTGCTCTACTCCCTGCTCGCCACCTGCAAGCTGCACGGGGTCAACCCCTTCGACTACCTGCGCGACGTCATCATGCGCGTCGCCACTCACCCCGCTCGCGATGTCCTCGAGCTCAATCCCAAGGCCTGGAAGCAAAAGCTGCAGGACCTCGACGCTGCGCGAAGCGCGCCGTCGCCCGCCGCCTGACCGCTTCGCCGCTCGCCTCGTCACGCGAGACATCCTGCACCCACCGGCCATCCCGCGGCAGGACGCGGTCTACCGAACGCTTACCCGTACCCAGATTCTCCTGTCTTCCGAACGAGGTCTCGACCGTCCGACTCCAGTTGGAGTCGGTCGCACCGAACCGCAAGAGCGTTCATTGCATACGTGAAGATGTCCAACATGTTAGAGCCGCGCGAGACAGCAACCGGAGGCGTCATCGAGGTGATGTCGATGTGCTCCGCGTCGTAGATCGCGGCGTCGACGAGGTAACGGTTGATGACGGTGTCGAAGTAGTAGAATTCGACCAGAAGTCCTCGATCCCTGCATTCGTATCGGCGGTGAATACGTCGATGCGCGTCGTGTGGGACGACACCGCGGTCGGCGGTCCAATGCGGAGTCGTATTGCGCATCGAACAGCCAGTCGGGTCCCGTAAATGCTTGGCCGGCATCCTTTCTCCAGTGGACGAGGCCGGAGGCAACGACACCATTGTCGCCAGCGATGATTCGCGCAAACACGTCAAGCTGACCTGGGTTCGCGCTGACGACGCAGGGAGGACCGTTGATCATGCCGGGATTTTACTGAACGACTTCGTCCACCCACGTATAGTCCGTCAGGAAATCTGCGTGCGTCAGGGCGCCGCCGTTGCTGAAATCCTGGTAGACGACGTCAAGCTGTGTGTTCGTCCTCTTGCTGACGGCGAACTTCGGTGATCGCGATGGCGTCCACGTCTCGCACGCCGAACCGTTCCCGTTGTCGGTGAAGCTCTGAACGGTTCCGACCGAAAGCGGATTGTCATAGGATGGGGTGCATTGGGAGAAATCTCGCAGGCGTCGGCGCCTTCTTTCGTGACGACCCCCTGCGGTCCCTGATGAGTCACCCGTCCGTACGAAAAATCATCCATTTGCGAATCGGTCATCGCCTCCTCGAGCTCATGAGAAACGAGGCGCTGAAAGTTGGCGGGGTCACCTTCGTTGCAACCGTCCCAGGACACGAGCGCATAATTTGTCCCCGCGTTGACGCCGTGCTCGGCGCACGTGGTGGGCTGCTGCCATTCGTAGGGGGTGAACCCGTTCACGAGAACGAGGAAGATCGTGTTCAAGCTGTTCTGCGGAAGAAGACCCTGATTCTGCCAGCCGTGAATCGAATCGACGACCGAGCTTTCCGTTTGGCTCGGTGTCCCGCCCAACTGCATGAGGACCTGATCGGAGATCGAGAACCCGAAGTAGTTGTTCGAAAGAACCGACGCTCCCCAAATACCGTATTGTCTGAGAACCGGGTCGAACCTCGGTTCTGTGGCTCCGAGGTCGACGGGTTCCCTTGCCGCCAATCCAATCAGCGACCCCGTCCAAGTACAACCGCACGTCGATGGCCAGATTGCTGTCCCAAGTTCCGTAGAAAATGAGGACGATCTGCGCGCCGGTAAGGAGTGGCTTCTGGCTCGATGTCGGGATATTTGAGCCGAAGAACAGTGGCGGGTTCGAGGCCCGCGCGTCGCGCACCGACATTGAAATCGCCAGCAAGAGAGTCGCAATGAAAAGTGGATAGAAGGCGGGCAACTGCGTTGTAACGAAAGTCCGTGAAGTATGCGTCGACGCCATGACGTTTCTCGTTCTGGCGAGCGCTTCGTGGCGCCCGCGGCATGGCCGGTTTCGGTTGGACCTGTCACGACAACGGGGCACCCATTCCTTGAGCGCGACAACGAAGCGCGGGAGCGTCTGCATCATTGCGGTGAGTACGGGACGGGCGGCACGGCTGGTTGGATTGTTGTTGAGCGCCGAGCCCACGTTCGCAAAGGGGAACGATGTGATTGGCATCGAGGTCGATCAGAACGGAAAGGTTCTGAAGAAGGAGTCGGAGAAGGGCGAACAGGGCCACAAGCACTGAGCGGCGTCCTGTCCGAGTTTCGAACCACGGGGCACATTGTCCCGCGTCGTCGCTGCGACGTGGGACGATGTTTGTTATGGGGCTCGCCAGGCGAAGAGCCGGAATCTCTTCGACTCCTCAGGTACACACGGCGGCTAGATGGTGGCCGTACGGACACTCTCGTATCGGTTGAAGTCTGGGCGAGAATCGGTGTAGCAGTTGTGCGCGCGACCGCCGCACGCCGTAGCAGTTGCGCGCACTGCCTCCAGTATGACAACTGAAATGATCGCTCGAGCGCACCCCGCGGAGAGCTCGGACGGAGAGCGTCTCGCTCGTGTCGGAGTGCGAGCACCGGTCGACCGGCAAGGTCGCGTCAAACTCTCCTCGGGCCGAACGATGGCCCTCACGGACGATTGTCGCGTCGGGACGTCCATTTCGACGAGGGACTCGCGGACGAGGAAGAGGATCGCAGCCACCGCGAAATTGGGGGCGAACGCCACACGAGAGCACGCTCGACGGCATGTGCGTGAACAGCATCGTGCTCACGAGGCCGATGCGCCGAGCGAGGGCCGCAGCGGCGAAGTGCGACAGCTGGTTGGCCACGCGCGCGACGAAGAAGAGTGCGGCGACGACGCCTCCTCCCACGCCGAAGCGCTTGAGGAAGAAGTAGGAAACGAGCGCGGTGGTGAGGAACCCGCCTCCGTCGATCGCAAAGAGCGCCAATACGCGGGTGAGCGCACGGCGGGACGCCGGCGAGAGCGGTGCGCGACGGGTGCGGGGGTGGGCGTCCTGCGCTTCGAGGCGCGTGTAGAGGACGAGGCACAAGGAGCGCGCGTTCATGATGGGTGGCTTCGGGGCACAAGCGAGGCCATGCGTGCAGCGCGCGGCTTCGCGATCTCTTCGGACCGCATGCCGTGCGGCAGGATATCTGTTGTAAGAGGGGTTGAGGTTGTCTATAGCAGCTGCAGCAGATGCCATTGGCCATCGACTTGAGGGAAACGCTCATGACGCCCACTGGATTGTCGCTGCTGCATTTCTCCTGTTCGCCTGCCGAGGGGAACAACCTGGGCGCATACCGCCGCGAGCGCAGCGGGTGGCAAAAACCAGATCGGCGGCGGCTGCGCTTCCGACGACGACTGTCGGGGGCCTTCTGCGAGGAGGGCGATCCGGGTGGGTGGTGCGTGAAGAAGTGCGCGACGACGGCGGACTGCTTCAGCCGCTGCGACTTCCGCTGCTGTGCTCGAGGTTGCTCGGATGGCGTAACAGTTGCCACACGCCCTGTGAGGGCCCACACACGTGGGATAAATCATCGCCCAGATGGCTGACGAACCGCAAGAGCCGCGCTGGTTGCTGTTGATCCATCAGATCCCACCGAAGCCCGCTTACTTTCGTGCCAAGGTCGGTCGTCGTTTGCAGCGGGTCGGTGCCGTCGCGATCAAGAACTCGGTCTACGTCGCGCCGCTCACTGAGCAGTCGCACGAGGACATGCAGTGGGTCGCACGCGAAATCTCCAGCGAAGGCGGTGAGGCAACGCTCTGCAAGGCGACGTTCGTCGAGGGACTGCGCGACGATCAGATCGAGAGGCTCTTCCATGTCGCGCGCGACGCCGATTACGCGCAAGTCGCGAAGGAGGCGCGCGGAATCGCCGCGTCCCTGCCGCCGCGGCTCGCCCGCAACGACGAGCGCCGGGAGGCACTGGAAGCGGACCTCGCGCGCCTTCGAAAGCGCATCGGAGAGATCGTCGCGATCGATTTCTTCGCCTCCTCGGGCCGTGTGGCTGCCGAGTCCGCGATCGAGTCGCTCGAACGCCGCCTTCGGCGCGGGAAGGAAGCCGAAGCACCTCGCGAGGAAGCCCGCCCGAAGCGCGAGGACTACCGGGGTCGCACCTGGGTGACGCGCAAGAACGTCCACGTCGACCGCATCGCGAGCGCATGGCTCATCCGCCGGTTCATCGACCCGGACGCAAAATTCGGGTTCGTCCCCGGGCAGGGTTACCGCAGCAAAGAGGGCGAGGTCACCTTCGATATGTACGAAGGAGACTTTACGCACGTCGGGGACGATTGCACCTTCGAGACCCTGCTGGACCAATTCGAGATCCGCGAGCCGGGTCTGCCGACGATCGCCGAGATCATCCACGACATCGATGTAAAGGACGGCAAGTTCGGCCGCGCCGAAGGTCCCGGCGTGGCCGCCCTCATAGCGGGAATCGCCGTGGCCGAACGCGACGACGACGCGCGGATTCAGCTCGGGATGCGGGTTTTCGACGCATTGCTCGCGCTGTACCGCCGCAATCGAAGTTGACCGAGGAGGCTGCATGGACGCCAGAGGAACGACAGGCTTGATGTGTGCCGCGTCGGTCACCGCCATGGTTCTTTCGCTGTCGTGCAATTCCTGCCATTCCGGAGCGAGCAGCGGCCCAGGGGCCAGCGCCCCGGCTGCCGCTTCTGGCGATGCGGCTACGCCAGGCGCAGCCGTGGCTCTTCCAGGTGGGTCCGGCGGCATCGGATTCGACGATCTCGTGTTCGCAGCGCGCGTGCGCAGGGTGCTCGCGCCCGCCGGCGCCACGGGGAACCTCGATCTGGTCGACCCGGACACGATGCAGGTCACCGCGATCGGGGGATTCAGCGGCTCCGAGGGGCACTTCCGCGGAGGACACGGCCAGGGGACTACGTCGGCGGACGAGGGGCGTGGCTTGCTCTTCGCCATCGACCGGACGAGCGGCCAACTCGACGTGGTGGACGCAGGAGCGGGGGCGATAGTGGCGTGGGCCAAGCTGGGCGGAAGCCCCGACTACGTCCGCTGGGTGGACGCCACGGGCGAGGTCTGGGTGACCGAGCCCGATAGCGAGACAATCGAAGTCTTCTCGATCGCACAGGGGGCGAAGCCGACCCCGGTGCACTCGCTGAATATCGCTGTGAAAGGCGGACCCGAGTCGCTGATCATCGACGCTTCACGCAAGAAGGCGTTCACGCATTTGTGGAGCGGCTCCTCCGTCGTCGTCGACATCGCGACGCATGCGCCAATCGCAACCTGGCCCAACGGCTGCAACGGCTCGCGCGGCATCGCGATCGATTCGAAGCGCAGCTTCCTGTTCGCGGGGTGCGCCGAGGGGCGCCTCGTCGTTATGGACATGGATCACAACGGCAAGCAGCTGGGCTCGGTCGACGCAGGATCCGGCGTCGACGTCATCGCTTACAACGCCACCCTTGCGCACGCGTACCTCCCCGGAGCGAGCAGCGCGACGATGGCGTTCGTCGGCGTCGCCTCGAGCGGTCAGCTCACGCTCCTCGGGACGGTCCCGACGGCGCCTGGCGCGCACTGCGTGACCGCAGACGATCACGTGAACGTTTGGGTCTGCGATCCGGACCGGGGTCAGCTCCTCGTGTTCAAGGACTCTTACGCTACGAGCGGTACATGACCCGCACGGGGGTATACGCCTGGGGCGCCCTCCTTGTTGCGTTCGCGTTCGAGGGAGCCGCCGCCGCGGGCCCCGAGATCGCGATGCGCGAGTTCGCCGGCGGGCAGGTCAAGAAAGGCGTCCGCACGATCGGTATGGGGGGCGACGGAGCAACGACCGGCAACTACGCGCTCGTGTACCAGGACCACGGTGGTGCCCTGTTCGACGAGGGGATCGTTCGCTTCTCCGACACGGGCAATCTGTTCACATTTAGCGCGGTGGGCTTCACGACGTCGAGCTTCTGGGACGGCGCCGCTTTCTACGTCATCGCGCTGTCCCAGCGGGCAACCGACGTGCACGTCTGGGATTTCACCCCGAGTGCGGCCAAGCCGCCGTCGACTGGCGATCTCTCGGACTCCTCCATCTTTGTCAAGTTCGCCAAGCCACTCACCAAGACGCTGAGCCTGGGTTTCATGGGTGCCTTCGAGCTGTCCGAAGCGACGCTGCGGCCCAACGACGGCTCGTCCCCCATTCACTTCGAGAGCTCCTATCTGCCGTCGGGCGGGGCCGGCTTGCACTGGCATCCAGACCAGCACTGGCAGGCGGGAGCACGCGTCATCCTGAATCACGACGAGGAGACGCGGACGGACGGCAACGGCTCCCGGTCTGGGCTCAACCGAGCCTACGAGTATCGCCTCGGCGTCGCGTATGCGCCGTGGAAGGGGACCCTGCTGGACGTCGGCGCTTCCGGCCTGGATCGCTCCAACGAGCTCGAACATTCGTCGTCCTTCGGCATCTATCCCACGGTGGGTGCGGAGCAAGTACTCGTACGTGATCGCGTCTGGGCTCGCGCCGGCCTTGACGAGACCACGTGGTCGACTGGAATGAGTATCAAAGCCAAGCCATTCAAAATCGATATCGCATATCTATACAACCTTGCCGCGGCGCGCACGGGCGACGTGTTTGGGAAGCGCAATGCGAGCCTGATCGCCACCATCGGTTTTGACTATGAGTCGCTCTTGCGGCGAAAGTGAGCGCCAGAGCCGCACGACTCGCGACGTAGCGATAGTCCCGAAAATTAGGCACCAAGGAGAAATATCATGAACCACAATCGCGTAGGATCGGTGCTGTTCATCTCGATTGTCGGCGTCCTCTCGTCGGCGTGCGGCGGTGCCCCGCCTCCTCCAGCCAATGTGCTGGCCGCGCTTCCCGGGCCGACCACGGCCATGCCAGCGCCTGGTCCCTCCACTGCGCCATCGGCGGCGCCACCCGTCGCGGCAGCCGGGAGTGCACCACCGCCTGCAAGCGCTGCTCCCAAAGCGCCTCTCGACGCGAACCGCATCGCGCTCGCGACGGGCGGCAAGCCCGAAGTCTCGGACAACGTCGTCAAAGTTTCCTTCCCCCGCGACGATGTGAAAGTCGACGTCGCAGGCTGGAACAAGATGCCGCCGTTCGTGGGGCTCACGTCCTGGGCGGGCTTCGTGCCGGCCGAGAAGCCCGGAGAGGAAGCCATGGTCATGGGCGATCTGGTGCTATTCGAGGACGAGGTCAATCCGGCGATGAGCGCAGCGCTCGACAACGGCCTCGAGGTCACTGCGCTGCACAACCACTTCTTCTTCGACAAGCCGCACGTGTTCTTCATGCACATCGGAGGGGAGGGGAGCGTCGAACAGCTCGGGAAGGGAGTGAAAGCGGCGCTCGATGCGGCACATGCGGTCCGCCAGAAGGCGCCGAAGCCGGCGGCCGACTTCGGCCCTCCCCCCCCGATGCCGAGCAAGATCGACGCGGAGAAGCTGGATGCGATCTTCGGCGCAAAGGGGGTGGCGAAGGACGGCATGTACAAGGGGACGTTCGGCCGGAAAGCGCAGGCGGAATGCGGATGCACCGTCGGCAAGGCGATGGGGGTCAACACCTGGGCAGCGTTTGCGGGCAAAGACGATAACGCCGTGGTCGACGGCGACTTCGCGATCGCGGAGAGCGAGCTTCAGCCCGTGCTCAAGGCGCTTCGCGGCGGCGGTATCAACATCGTTGCCATTCACTCGCACATGACGAGCGAGTCGCCCCGGATCCTGTTCCTGCATTACTGGGGCCGCGGAAAGGCGGCGGACCTCGCTACCACCGTCAAGCACGCGCTCGATCTCACGGCGTGGGACGGACGTACTCAGACCTGAGCCTCCGATCGTGACGGCTGCCCCGACCGAGACGAAACCCGACCGGTCGTCATCACGGCGGGGTTCATCGGCTATGTCACCCGCCGGCGTATGCGCGCCATGGTACCAGAAGAGCGCGAAGCTCGACGTCATCGCCTGGAGCACGATCGAGATATCGACGCTGGACGAGAAAGGGAAGAACCCGCGCCGGATCCGGGGAAGAAGCCGCGGTGGGCTGGAGAGAAGCCTCGGGAGTCTCGCCCTTAGGAAACTGCGGCACTTCTCGGTCCTCAGGTGGCCTTCTGTGCGCACTCCCGACGCAAGAGCGCGACCGCGAGCACCGCAACCCAGAGCAGCCACGCGCTGAGATCGACGCGTTCGATCAGCCCCATCCCCGGCGTCGGCAGATTCGCAGCGAGCCGCGGCGCGTAGGCAAACGTTCCGGCGGCCCCCACGACGATCACGCCGACGGTCGCAATCGAGTAGTTGCGGAAACCTTTTCCGAGCGCCGTCATTGCGAACCCGACCGCCGTGAACACCACTACGGACACGACCGCCCCGAGCGCGGCGTGCAACATGTCGGTGAGCGACGCGGCGTGCCCACGCATGTGCATCGGAGGCCAATACGGAACGGCCCCATCGCGACGAGCAGCGCCGCGGCGACCCGCAGGCGGCGGTGCTCGCGCGCGCACTTCCAGACGCCCACACCGAATGCGATCAGCAGGGCGGCGTATAGGAAACCGATCGGAATCCATGTGGATCGCGACGGCGCATCGATGGCCGAAAGCTCGCTGATCGTCTGGTCCATCGAGCGGTAGTCCTTCCAGACGAAGGAGCAGAACGCCATGTTCGCGACGTAGACGACCGACTAGAGGATTCCGCATGCCAGGAGTACCGTGCGCGCGCGCGGCGACGCTTCGGTGGCGACCGCTGCGAGCTCTGTATGCGCTGTGGATACGGTGGTCATGGTGGGGCGCGTGGATGCATCGACCGTTTCACACGCGCGTGACGGCCATTGTGCTGCCCTCGGCCGCAGGGCTTGCGCCGACACGCAGTTGACGCGCGCCTAAGGGGGGCCGATTTGGGGCAGCCGTGTAGCCGCACCGCTGGGCAACGAGTCCACGATCACCGATTGGCAGCACGACCGGTCTTGCACCCCGGGCAGGAGCGGCCTCTGAGTCCGTTGCCAGTCGCAACAGGGCTCCGCGCGCGGCTCCTGCATCATCGTGCAGAAGTTGTACTGAGTGCCGGCGCGAACCGTCGCCGCGAACGCCGAGATCGCGAGCACGGTCAGCATCGCGAGGTGCGCGACGGCACGTGCGGTCTTCGGGACGCGCTGGAGCCGGCGAAACGTGTGGATCTCCATAGTTGTAGGGCTCGGGGCGGGCAATTAGTCGCGCGTTGCGCGGGTGCAGTCGATGCAACCGTGAGTGGCCGACGCTCGAAGAAGCGGCCCAGTCGAGCTAGACGTTCTTCATGCGCCGCCTTCCCATCGCGTGCGCCCCGTCCGCCTTCCCGTCCTCGGACCTCTTCGCCGAGCACCTCACGGAGGGTCGGCGCCTGGCTTCGTTGGCGCTCACGCGGCAAGAACTGGCTGATGGCTGGGCGCTGCACTTCCCTCGGGACGAGGACGTCCTGGTTGCCTGCGCTCGATGGATTGCCAAGGAGCGTCGCTGCTGCCCCTTCTTCACGTTCTCCCTCGAGTGCGAACCCGACCCGGGCGGTCTCTGGATGCGCCTCACGGGACCGGAGGGGGCCAAAGACGTGCTCAGAATGAGTTGCTGTGACGAGAGGGAACAATTCCGCGCCAAGCCGGGCACGCAGAGCGGCTTCCGTACGTCGCGCCACCGCGCGACAGTCAGGGCCGATGTCCGACACGGGAGACGCCGCGAACGCCCGGTGGCACATGCCTGGGTCCAACGGTGCCGGTGCCCGTGGTAGTAGCGATTCGTCATTCGGGCCTCGGTGGCGAGAAACGCATCGGGCGATGAATAGGAGTCCGGAGAGTCGCACGGCTCGACCGCGGCCGTCGCAGTAGCCTCGGCACGAAGACCGGCGCGGGATGCGGTAGCCTGCGTCGAGGCAGGAGACACCATCATGATAGCGAAGAACACCGTTTGCCTCTGGTTCGACAAGGGCGCCGAAGAGGCGGCGCGCTTCTATGCCGCCACGTTCCCGAACAGCGATACGCGCTGTTCGCAGGGCGCCGGGTGACTATCCGGGAGGCAAGGAAGGCGACGCGCTGACCGTGGAGTTCACCGTCCTCGGGATTCCGTGTCTCGGTCTCAACGGCGGCCCGCAGTTCAAGCACAGCGAGGCGTTCTCCTTCCAGGTCTCCACCGAGAACCAGGAGGAGACCGACCGCTACTGGAACGCCATCGTCGACAACGGCGGGCAGGAGAGCGCTTGCGGTTGGTGCAAGGACCGCTGGGACCTCTCGTGGCAAATCACGCCTCGTACGCTCATTCAAGCCCTGGCTGCGGGCGGCGCGGAGGCGAAGCGCGCCTTCACGGCGATGATGTCGATGAGGAAGATCGACGTTGCGACCATCGAGGCAGCCCGGCGCGGGTAACCGATACAAGTAGCATCGCGATGCTCCAGGCCGTGCTGCGCTCGGCGACGCTGCCCTAAGCGTGTCACAATTGCTCCGCCATCTCCCCGAGCGATAGCCAGCGGAAGGCCATGCCTGACCTCGTGCCCATCCCCCTCGATCTGTTCGACCGCCTGGAGCGGGCGGGGCTGGACGTGGAGGCGATTCTCCGCAGCGCGAGGCTCCCGCGCTCTCGATCTAGCGTGCCCAATCCGCAGGGCACCACCGCGGAGTTCTTTGCTCTCTGGCGTGCGGTGGAGGAGCAGAGCGACGACCCGAGCTTGGGGCTGCGCATCGGCGTCGAGGTGCTGCCGGATGAATCGAACGTGGTGTCGCTCGCCGCGATGCATGCGGCCACCCTCGGCGAGGGCCTACGGAAGCTCGCCCGGTACAAGCGTCTCGTGTGCCCCGAGCAGATCACCATCGATGTCGCGAATGGCGAGGCCCGCCTGCGCTTCGAGTGGGTGCTCGCGCACGACACGCCGCCGACTCTGGTGACCGACATCGTCTTTGCCGGGGTCACGAATCTCGCGCAGCGCGGAACGAATACGCCGGTGCGGCCGCGGCGCCTCGAGTTCATTCGACGCCGGGCGAACGAGGCGCTGCTCCGGCGACATTTTCGCTGCGCGCTGCGCTTCGGTGCGCCATACGACGTGCTCGTGTTCGAGGGAAAGCGCGCTCGCCTTGCCGATGGTCCAGCGCAATGCCCAGCTTCTCTCCGTTCTGGTGCCTGGGCTGGAGGAGGCGGTCGCACGGGACCAGCACGCGCGGACGCTCGCCGACGACGTACGCGTAGCCCTCAGCGAAACGATCTGCGGAGACCGTCCCGCCATCGCGAAGGTGGCGAGGTCTCTCGGAATGAGCGCGCGCACGATGCAGCGCCGCCTCGGCGACCTCGGCACGACGTACCAGGACGTTCTCGATGACGTGCGTCGTCAGTCCGCACGACGACTGCTCGCGAACACGGACCTCGCGATGGGCGAAGTCGCATTTCTGGTCGGCTTCGAAGAGGTCAATTCGTTCGTGCGCGCCTTTCACGCTTGGGAGGGGATCACTCCCGCGAAGTGGCGTGAGAGGGTTCGCGCGAACCGCGACGAGCCGCTGAAGCGTCGCTCCGGTCACGACAGAGCGCGCTCCTCCAGCCAGTCGACGTAGAGCCGCCGCTCTGCAAACAGCCAGGCGCCGTCGTTCTTCACGAAGGTGTCGTCGTATCGGAGTGCGGCGATCATCAACCGTCGATTTCCACCGTCGACCGTGAGGTCATGCGCCAGGGTGTAGGCCTCCCCCGTGGCTCGGTCGCCCGTCAACGTGAGGATCGTGCTCTGGCCGACGAAGTGCACGGTGGAGGCGTACTTGTTGAGGTCGTCGAAGACCGGAGCGAGCGCTTCGCGCGAATGAAGCTCCTGGGAAGGCTTTGGATCCTTGGCGTTCATGTACACGACGAAGTGGGTGTCCACGGCAAAGAGCGCCATCTGGCTTTTTGCGTCGCGACGATCGGCGCAGTGGGCATAGGTCTCGACGAGCTCTCGGATGGCGGGGCGATCCGCGGCTTCGCTGGGCGAGATGGAGACGTGCTTGCTCATGGGGTGGTCCTCCTTGTTCGCGTCGGCCTACGCGGCCGGCGGGGACTGAGAGTCCATGCGGCGCGCGCAGCACGTCGGTGGCACGTCGGAGACTACCGATTAGGCCAAAGCGCGCGAATCCGATCGCGCCAAATGCACATCGGATCGCGCCAATCTGGGCGCCGGCTCGAAGACTCATCCGCCCGCTGACCGAGAGATGAGCGGTGAGTGCCTCAGGGGCTCACACGCATCCGCCTCCCGGCGACAGGCCGACCTCCGCTTCACGATGGCATACTTCGTGATGAAAACCCGACGTATGCGTATCGGGACCACGGACGGGGAGCCCGGCGCGCCGCGCGACTCGCCGCCGGGTTCCGACCACCGCGGGACGAACGACTTCTCCCTCGTGCTGGGCGGTCCGCTCTACCAGCTCTTTCTGCGGACTCGGCTCGCGCGGCCGCCGCTCGAGTTGCTACGGCGCCGGATCGTGGTGCTCGCCGGCATCGCCTGGCTGGCCTCCGGCGTTGCTGTCGGCGGTCACGGGCCGGTTCGCGACCGGTCCCGTGCCGTTTCATTTCGACCTCACGAACCTTCAATTCCTAACGACGGTGCCGCTCCTCGTGGGTGCCGACGTCTTCATCCACGACCGCCTCCGCGTGCTCGTTCCCGAGTTCTTGGACCGCGACCTAGTCGCCGTAGAGGATCGGTCACGCTTCGACGGCTTCATCGCCCGGGCGCTGCACCTCCGGAACTCGTGCATCGCCGAGGTGGCGCTTTTTCTGATCGCGTTCACGGTTGGCTACTGGCTCTGGCGCAGGTACTCCAGCCTGCACGTCGCAAGCTGGTACATGGTCCCGGCCGGCGCAGGGGTAGGCGCCATGCAGCTTACCGGGGCCGGGTGCTGGCTCGCGTTCGTGAGTCTGCCAATCTCTCGCTTCATCCTCCTTCGCTGGTACTTCCGGCTTTTCATCTGGCACCTCTTCCTGTGGCGCGTGTCGCGCCTGCGCCTTGCATTGAATCCGTTGCACGTGGACCGCGCCGGCGGCCTCGGGTTTCTCGTGAATTCGTCGACGGCATTCGGGCCGGTTCTGGTCGCGCAGAGCATCTTCTTTGCGACGCTGGTCGGGAGCGAGATCTGGCACGCGGGCGCGAGGCTCTCGGACTTCCGGTACGAGATCGTGGCGCTCGTGGCGCTCCTCCTGCTCTTCGTGCTCTTTCCGCTAACGTTTTTTGCCGGACAGCTGAACGACGCCAGGCTGCGCGGCACTCGCCGGTACGGTCGGCTCGCGAGCCGCTATACGAATGCGTTCGAAAAGAAGTGGCTCAGTGCCGGCGAGGGTCCGGGCGAGCCGCTGCTGGGCACGAGCGACATTCAGTCCCTCTCGGACCTAGCGAACAGCTACGATGTCGTCCGGGGAATGCGGCTGTTCCCTTTCGACAAGACCACGATCGCGCGCCTCGCGATCCTCGTTGTCCTGCCGCTCCTCCCTCTCGCCTTCACGACGATCCCTCTCGATAAGCTCTTGCGAGCCGTCGTCAACGTCTTCGTGTGACGGTCACCTGGGGAGCAGGTGCACGAGGTCGGTCGAGAGGTCGCGCCGGGCGGGCGCCGTCGACGTCAACACCCGGCGAGCGAACCGACCTCGCGTGCGATGCGTCTGGTCAGTAGGTTCCCGGCGGATTGTATCCGGGCGGGTTCGCCGCCGGAGCATAGGGATTGTAGCCCGGCGGGTTGTACCCCGGCGGATTGACCACGCCGGTGCCGATCCCGTAGCCCGTGCCTGGCGGGTTATAGCCCGGCGGGTTCGCCGCCGGAGCATAGGGATTGTAGCCCGGCGGGTTGTACCCCGGCGGATTGACCACGCCGGTGCCGATCCCGTAGTCCGTGCCTGGCGGGTTGTATCCCGGCGGATTGGTTGCCGGAGCATAGGGATTGTAGCCCGGCGGGTTGTATCCCGGTGGATTGTAGACTTGGGCACTCTCTGCCGTTCCGGTCATCTCCGTGGGTGCCGTTCCCTCCTCGCCTGTGCCGTTCGCCGTCTCGGCCGCGCATCCCGAGCAGCACACCAACAGGGACAACGCAGACATCGCGATCGTGTTTGCGTTCATGTGTTCCTCCTCCGAGCGCGACATGCCGCCCACCGGTGGGAGCTGCAATCGACGATCCCCGAATCTTCGCGGCTCCCAAACACCTGGACGCGGCGGTCGAAAGGAACCTCACCCGAGGCCGCGGTGTGCCGTGGCTCGGCTGCGCTGCGATTGGCGATCGGTGCGCGACGCTAGCGGCACGCACGTTGCGCCCTTCGCGGGCGAAGGGCGTTCGAAGGGTCGACGCCTGACCACGCGATCCTGACGGTGGCTGCTCGTGCGGCACTGACGACCACCGCCGCCGCAAACGCGGACGAGACGAAGAAGAACGCGAAACTCTGCGGGTCGTTGACCGATTTCAACTCCGATGTGGCTGCGCTTCGGTCGATCGAGCCCGACCCACCATCGCGCAAGTCCGCGCGGCGTCTGCGCGTGTCGAGACGGACGCGCAGAAGGTCGTCAAGGCTGCGGGAAAGACGAATACGCCGACGGCCAAGCAGTTTACCGAGTCGGCTCGGCAGCTCCGCGTCGACGCCAACCAGATCCCGAACAGCGTTACGATCGCGCAAGCGCAGGCGAGGATCCGGGGAGACGTCCAGAACGTCGAGCGGGCGGCGAGGCAACTCGCTACGGAGTCCGACTGCCCCCAAGCTGCGACCCAGTCAGGCGCATCGCCGCAGTGAACGAGAGCCGCTCGACCAGGGCGCGCCGCGGAAAATGTCATCGCGCTCGCTCGCTACGGCGCGACTCGCTCGCTACGGGACAGCGGTGCTCCTCCGGCGCCGAGGCGATGAGTCGCGCCCGCGCGCGTCCCAGAGTCCAGCGCCGGCGCCCAGGATCATCGCGACAAGCGACTGCGCGACGAACCGGAAATGGATCGGGCCATCGAGCCGAGCGAGGAAATGGGCCCATCCGCGCGCGAGGATCTCGTGCATGACTCGATTGCGGGGCTTGTCACGCGTCCCGCAAGACAGCACGTAATCCGAGGACAGGAGCTCGCCAATGGAGATCCGACCCCAGGCCGTAGCGATACCGAAGTCGCCGAGCACCTCGAGAAGGGGAAATACGGCCCGATCCTCCCGAAGACGCCGGCGTGCTACGGCTTCACGGTCATCGCGAACGTCAAACCCGGCCGCGCGGAGGCGATCCGCGCCTACGGCCAAAAGCTCGCGGATGCGCTCGAGGTAGACCCGTTCGTACTGCCGCCGCTGAAGCTCCACTACCTGCGCTGGGTCTTGTTCAACGACGACACGCGGTTCATGTACCAGGGCATCTTCGATACCGACTTCGACAAGTACACCGAGGACGCGGTGGCCCTCTTCCGCAAGACGGGAATCGACACGGCCTTCGAGAACCTCGAGGGCTTTCCCGACGACTGGAAGACGAACACGGGCGCGTTCGTCGAGTTCGTACGCGCGCACCAATGCAACAGCTTCCTCGAGTATGGCGAGTACCCCTACGTCTCGAGCGACGAGATCAAGAAGGCGCTGAAGATCAAGGCCGCGCTCACCGAGATGCTCGACCAGCTCCAGTAGACGCATTAGCTCCAGTAGACGCATTATGAGTGACGCCAAGACGGCGCGTACGTACACCAGCGCCACCACGCGCGGAAGTACACGAAGGGACGGCGGCGGCTAAGCGTGTACGTCTGCTGGACCTACCCAGGCGAGGCCAACCGCCCGCCTGCGGAGCTGGACAACCGCTTCTCGTCGATGACCGAAGTGCGGCGGGTGCTCTGGCCCGCTTACGAGGAGCCGCAGTGGTCCGACCCGTCGAGGTTCCAGCAGGGCATCGCGGGGTCGCTCGAGCTCTTTTTCTGGGCCTGGGGGAGCTTCCAGCAGCTGGTGGAGGAGGTGTCCGGGTACGTCGTGCCCGTCTTCCAGCGTATCGATCAGGCGAGGTTCTCGCTGCCGCTCGACGAGCGAGTCCTCGGAGACGCGGACACACTGCTGATCTTCGGTCTGGACCACAACGTCACCGGACGGCAGGCCTCGGCGGCGGACGTGGAGTCGGTACGAGACCTCCTCCGGCGCGAGGGTACGTGCCTCCTCATCGGTCCGCATCACGACGTCGGGGCGTCGGCGGACATGAAGGAGCGCGCCGTCGAGCACGCGCACCACGGCGACGAGCTCGTCCCGCATCAGCAGCGCTTCGGCGGGTTCACGCGCTCGCTCATGACGGGGCTCGGCATCCCTGTCGAGAACCGATGGGGTCTGCGTCCCGCCGTGGTCCCCGGCACTGCCCAGAGCGCCCCGCTGACCGTCGCGGCGGACCTCGACACCTTCGGCTGGCTGAGAGGCGTCCGCCGCTTCAATTTCCACCTGCACCTGCCGCACTACTCCGTGACGACGGATGATACGCGAGGTGCCCGCGTCCTCGCGAAGCAGCCGATCGATCTCGCCCGCCCGCACCCGTTCACGAGCGCGGGCAACACGGAGTTCAACGCGCTCGTATGGGTGCCGCCGAGCGGCGACAGGGCTGGCCACGTGCTGGTCGCCGACTCCACGATCTTCAGCACCCTGTTCGGGGTCGACGAGAGCCTGCAGCGCTTCTGGAGGAACCTCGCCACGGCAACGTGAGCGCGCGAGCCGCGGAGAGCGATGAACCAAGCAGCCAACGCGACCGTGGAGCTGGACGATATCCAGAGCAGGGTGCTGCGCCCGCGGCCGAATCCCTACGCGGCTGCGTACCTCCTCTTCCGCATCGACGACGCTCGCTCGGGGCGGGAGCTCCTGGGGCGCATCGCCGCCGTGGTGGCGTCGGCCGCCCATCCGAGCAGCCCCGCCGCGGACGCCGACACGTGGGTCAGCATCGCGCTCACGCATTGCGGTCTGCGGGTGCTCGGCCTCCCGCAACGTTCGCTCGCTAGCTTCGCATGGGAGCTACGGCAGGGGATGGCCGCGCGGGCGCGCGCGCTCGGAGACGTCGGAGAGAGCGCCCCCGAACGATGGGAGCGGCCGCTCGGGACGCCGGAGGTCCATGTCGTGCTCACCGCCGTGTCGCCGGACCGCGCACGCCTCGAGTCGGCGCTCGCGCGCGCGCGACGTCTGCGAGTGCATTCGGGGAATCGAGAGCATCTGGCGGCAGGAGTGCCACGCGCTCTCCACCGGCAGGGAGCCCTTCGGCTACCGCGACGGCATCAGCCACCCGGCAGTCGAGGGGAGCGGCATCCCCGGGACCAACCGCCACGAGCCGCCGCTCAAGGCCGGCGAGTTCGTGCTCGGCTACCCGACGAGACGGGGAGCCTGCCTCCGATGCCGTGGCCGGACTTGCTGGGGCGCAACGGGACGTACGTGGCCTTCCGCAAGCTGCACCCGCGGGTCGCGGCGTTCCGCCGATACCTCGCGGCCAACGCGACGACCCCGGACGAGCAGGAGCGGCTGGCGGCCGAGATGATGGGCCGATGGCGGAGCGGCGCGCCGCTCGCGCGCTGTCCCCCGCACGAGGACCCGGCGCTCGGCGCCGACTCGGTGCGCAACAACGACTTCCTCTACGGCGACGATCCGATCGGGTACTCGACGCCGCCCGGCTCGCACGTACGCCGAACGAACCCGCGCGACGAGCAGGTGGCCGGCGTCGTGAGGCTCCACCGCATGATCCGTCGGGGCACCGCGTACGGCCCCGAGCTCCCCGAAGGCGTGCTCGAGGACGACGGCGCGGAGCGGGGGCTCATGTTCGCGTTCGTCGGATCGCACTTGGGGCGGCAGTCGAGTTCGTGCAATCGGAGTGGGTCAACGGCGGATCGTTCCTCGGCCTCGGCGACGACGCGAAGGATCCCATCGCCGGCTCGAACGACGGGTCGGGCACGTTCGTCGTCCCGACGCGGCCCATTCCGCGGCGCCTCAAAGGGCTCCCTCGCTTCGTCGTCATGCGCGGCGGGGAGTACGCCTTCATGCCCGGCTTGCGGGCGCTCCGTTGGATCGCAGAACTGGGGACGTGACGTGCTTCGGCGGCAGTCGCGCTGCTGTTAGAGGAGGCGGCGCCGCTGGAGCTCGCTGGCGCAGCGCGCGATGTCGCGAAGAGGTCGTGCGTCGAGCGTCAGGATGTACTCGCGTCCCTCGCGGGACCGGATACGTTCTCGTCATCGGCGGACGCCCGGACGCGGCGCACAGCTAGCGCAACGACCTGAAAATCTGGCGCAGCAGCGAGACCGCGCTTCGGGTCCGCGCGGAATCGACGGCGGCAAATCCGAGCACGAGTCCGCCGCGACGGCGCGGTCGAATCGCGAACTTCGAGAGGGGGAGCATCTCCATCCCCGCGGCGATAGCCGCGCGACAGACCGCCCGATCGCTCACGTCACGAAGCAGGTGTACGAGCACCTGCATCCCGCAAGAGGTTTCCGACAGGCGGACCTCTCCGCTCAACTCCGACCGCAGCGCACACACGATGCTCTCTCGCCTCTCGGCATAGACCGCGCGAGCGCGCCGTATGTGACGCCCCAGATCGCCGGTGGCGATGAAGTCGGCAGCGGCGGCTTGCAGAACGAGCGGCACGTAACGATGCAGCAGCGAGATGGCGGCGGCGAACGGCTCCACGAGTGCTTCGGGCACCACGAGGTAGGAGAGTCGAAGACCGGGAAACATCACTTTGCTCAGCGTGCCCGCGTGAACCACGACGCCCCGATCGTCGAGCCCTTGGAGTGCCACGGGTGGTCTGCCTTCGTAACGGAACTCGCTGTCGTAGTCGTCCTCGAAGATCCACGCGCCGTTGCGATCGGCCCAGTTCAGCAATCGCATCCGCCGCTCGAGAGAGAGAGTCGTACCGAGGGGCGCCTGGTGTCCTGGCGTCGCGTAGGCCAGGCGCGCGTGAGGCGCGATCGTGATTCCGCGCTCGACGTCCAGGCCCGCGCGATCGACGGGGATCGGGATGAGCTCCAGGTCAGCGGCCTCGAGGATACGGCGGGCGCCAAAGTACCCCGGGTCCTCGATCCAGGTCGCATCTCCCCGATCGAGCAGCAGGCGCGCCACGAGGTCGAGCGCCTGATGGACTCCCTGAACGATGAGCACGCGATCTGCATCGCAGCGCACGCCGCGAAAGACGCGAAGGTACTCTGCCAGGGCCTCGCGAAGCGGCGCATACCCACGGGGGTCCTGATCGCGAAAGCGAGCTGCGTGCGTCAGCCGGGCGTGCCGGGCCACGAGCCGAGCCCACCGCTCGCGTGGAAAGATCTCGACCGCTGCGGTGTACGGAAGGAATGGTCGAGGGGCTCCGGGCAGCGCCGCGGGGAAGCGCGTCCGAGCGAGGGCCGCGCCTCGGGCCGAAAGGCGTGCCGTTCGTGGCTTGCGTTCCTGAACGGCCCGGCGCTTCGGGATGAGCCACTCATCGGGGAGACGATCCGACACGAACGATCCGGCGCCTCTCTGGCCCCGGAGGTACCCCTCGCCAGCCAGCTGCTCGTAGGCCGACACGATGGTGCCCCGTGCCACACCGAGTTGCTGCGCGAGATCGCGCGTCGCCGGCAGCCTCGCACCGGCGAGGAGGCGGCCCTCGAGGATTGCGGCGCGAATGGCGTCACCGACGAGGACCTGAAGAGGCTCTCCCGTCCCGTGCTCGAGCACGAGAGGAAACTCGAGCGATGGCTTCGTCATCTTGGTCTACCCAATTGGGCCGGAAGTGGACCTACTCACTGGACCAATCGGACTGTAGCGTCCCTCACGAGGCGGCAACGTGAGGTGTTCGATGCCCCCCTCGAATTCGGTCCAATGTCCGAGGTGCCGCACGAGGTTCGACGACCGGGCGTGGGATGCGCTGGATCTCAGCGAACGGATCGAAGCCGCGGAGGTGGGCAGGTTCATGCGCAAGTGGTCCGGCGACGAATGCATCGAGGTCCGAACTTGCGGCTTCTGCAAGGCACCTATCCCGGCCCGGCGCGTGCGCGCACTACAATGAGCCGAGGACTCGAGGTGAAGCTCTCATGAAACGTGTGACACGCGCGATGACGGGCCCCTCCCGTGATGGCCGCTGAGGAGAGCTACATGTCCTTCATCCTTGGAGTCATTCTCTTCGTTTTCGTCGTCGGTTTCCTGGATTCGCGGATCTCTTGGCCTTCCTCCTCTCCGCGCGCGAGGCGCTCGTGATCGCGGGGCACTTCGGGTTCGCGGCGGCCGTCAAGGCGAGGGCACCGGCCACTCCGCTGTGGGCTCTCATGCTCGGGGCGCAATGGCTCGACGTGCTCTTCGTCCCGCTGCTCCTCTGCGGCGTGGAACGCCTCGAGCCCGTGCAAGGTGCCCGGCCCGGCGCCTATGGCGGAGCCGTGATCCACGCCGACTACACCCACTCGTTCGTCGGAGCCGTGCTCCTTTCGACGCTCTTCGGTTCGCTCTTCCTCTCTCGCTACGGATCCCGCAGCGCCGTAACGCTCGGCCTAGTGGCGCTCTCGCACTGGTTTCTCGACCTTCCCCTGCATCGTGCCGACTTGCCCGTCCTGCCCGGCAACTGGGGCAACCTGCCGAAGCTGGGGTTCGGGGTGTGGCAGTACCCCGCCGTATCTGCGGGGCTCGAGCTTGCAATCGTTTGCGCAGGCGCCGCGATGTACTGGCGCGCCGCGCGCCGTTTCGCCGGTGACGTCGCTTCGATGAAGCGTCGCGCTCGCCTTTGCGGCGTTCTCGTTGTCGCTGCCGGCCTGCTCGTCCTGACGCTGAATGTCCTCGGGATCTGAGCGCAAAGGCCTCGACCTGACCGCGGATCCGACGAACGCGGTGGAGGAGGCTCTCCTTGTCACGTGTCGTGTGCGCCATGACGATGTACCATACCCCCCACGGTATCTGGATCCCCGTCGCTGGTCGAGAAGCTGCGGCACCATCACGATCACGGCGTCTCGACCTCGACGCATGAGGCGCGGACCCGATGGGTCGTCGTCCTCACGGCCGCGATGATGGTCGGCGAGCTCGTCGTCGGGAACCTGACCAACTCTCTCGCGCTGACGGCCGACGGTTGGCACATGGCGACGCACGCCGGGGCGCTCGGCGTGGCGGCCCTCGCATACTGGTTCGCGCGGACTCGCTCCCGGGAGTCCGTCTTCACCTTCGGGACGGGAAAGGTTCACGTGCTCGCCGGGTACACGAACGCAATCGTGCTCGCGGTGGTTGCGCCGTGGATGATGTACGAGGCGGCATCACGCCTCGTTCATCCAGTGCGGATCGCGTTCGGTGAGGCCCTGCCGGTTGCCGTCGTCGGCCTGCTCGTGAACCTCGCAAGCATGAAACTGCTTCACGTCGAGGAAGGGCATGGCCACGGACATGGTGACCACGACCACGACCACGACCATGACCACGAAGCGGACGAAGGTCACAGCCATGGCGGTCACGGCGACCACAACCTGCGCGTCGAGTACGTGCACGTCCTCGCGGATGCGTTCACGAGTGTCCTGGCAATTCTCGCGCTCGTTGGAGGGCGCTACTTCGGGTGGCGCTTCCTCGATCCGATGATGGGAATCAAGCGATGCGCAGGCGGCCCGCGAGGAGAGGTGTATATGCATTTCGGAACTTGCACCCGGGCCATTTGTCCATTATGTTCTGACGCACAGATGTCTCTCTCGTCCCTGTACTGCACAGAATCGCTCCGGCTCACCAGGGCCTCGGCCTATTTGTGCGTCCAGGAAGGGAGCATCGATATGCTCGGTTGGCCTACCTTCGCGACGCGTCGTCGCAATCCGGAGGCGGCGACCTAGGGGTAGGCAACGCTAAATCACCGAGCGTGATTCTCGATCGCGCGTAGCGGTCGATGGAAATAGGC
>CALKVG010000127.1 GCA_937998045.1 uncultured Myxococcales bacterium | reverse complement strand
TCTACACGCGTAAGATCGTCGGCAGCGTCAGATGTGTATAAGAGACAGACCCGCGAGTCGCAGTGGCCACCCTGAACGCACCCCCGTCAAGAAGTCTGTCCCGCGCTCGAAGTAAGCTCCAACGGCCAGGCGGCTGCGCGCGTCGCTTCCTCGCTCGCGGGGGCGCTCTCGCACGGCTCGCTCGCGCACGCCGCGGAACCCACCAGGGCGAGCGCCACCCACGCGAACGGACGACCCGACGAGCGACGGACGAACGGGCACCATCCGTACGATTCCTATTGCGATAGCAATTCACGCTCATTCTCCACGCCGAAGAGTGAACGAGGGGGCTCCGGTTCGAAGACACGCGCGAGCGGAGCACCGTCCCAGACTGGGTCGTCCGGAGTTTCGGCGCAAAGCTCGCGGCCCACCATCTCGACGGAGCTGCCGTACGCCGGTGCACAGTTGCAGCATCAACGGCGCGGCGCGCACCACACCGCGCCTCGTGGCTGCCCGCTTGGGTGCTGGTCGCTCACCCGGCTCGATGGTGTCTCGCCGATTGCCGTTGTCGAGATCGGAGGAGGTGCGCTCCCGGTATAGAAATCAAGCAGCTGTAGTTACTACAAATAACGACGTCGATGATGCTAAATGGGCTGGGCGTACACGGTCGATGGACCGTGACAGACCCGCCCTCGAAGTAGCTGACTCTGGAAACCGTCGTGAGGAGGATCGAATGTCGCCACGAAAGTCCCTGTGTCTGATTGCTGCGTCCCTCATGGGCGCGTCATCCTTCGCGTGCGGATCCTCCAGCACATCGAACCCCGCTCTAGACGCCTCCGGGAGCAGCTCGGGGTCGGCCAGCGGAAGCAGTGGCGGAAGCAGCTCCGGGGGCAGCAGCGGCAGCAGCGGGTCGTCATCGGGCTCTTCCGGCGGCAGTTCTAGTGGCGACGACGGGGGGAGTGGCGACGACGGGGGGAGCTGCGCACCCGGCAGCGTAACGGGTTTCTCGCCGGCCACCTACGTATCAGCTACCGCGAACCAGGGAGTCTGCTCCGCGGCCGAAATCACCGCATTTATCAATGTCTGCGGCGACAAGTTCGACCCCAATACGTGCTTCAACTGGTTCAACAGCAACGTCATGTCGGACGCAGGCGCGGGTACAGCTTGCGGCAACTGCATCGCCGCTCCGATGAACAACGGAGGGACTTGGTTCGACCCCGTGGGGAATTTCGGCCCGAACTATGCGGCATGCATTCAGTTGCTCGACGCGACTCACGGCGCTGCTTGCGCTGCGGCGTTCAACAACGCCAACGGGTGCAACGGATACGCCTGCGATACAGCGTGCATGAACGCATCCAACAACGCGTACGACAATTGCCTGATGGCCGCCAGCACCGGCGCCTGCATGCAGTACGCTGCCACGGAGACCTCGGCATGCGCAGCCGATTCCGTCGACGGGGGCGCCGAGATGACCTGCGCTCCGGGAATGGGCAATCGCCAGGACCCGGACTTTCAGTTCATCCTGACCCTTATTTGCGGCGGCGGCGACGCGGGGAGCGCGGACGGCGGCGACGCAGGTAGCGCGGAGGGCGGCGTCTCCGATGCCGGCATCATGGACGGCGCGGGCGGTGGATGAACGTGAGGTCTCTACGTGACGCCTACGGTTGCAGGGTGACCGGTTGCCGAAGGCGGCATGCGCCATCTGGGTCGCAGTCGACGAAACGGGTCACCGGAACTCGTCGGTGAACTCGTTGACGAGGTTCGCGCCGGCCGCGGCGACGCGGCACGATGACGGTCCGCTCTCGCCCAGTGGAATCGCTGGCGGGCACGACGCAGCAAGGCGC
Organism: uncultured Myxococcales bacterium; assembly: GCA_937998045.1. Classification (GTDB taxonomy): domain Bacteria; phylum Myxococcota_A; class Polyangia; order Polyangiales; family Polyangiaceae; genus Palsa-1150. The sequence continues at coordinate 6,601 of CALKVG010000127.1, read as the reverse complement.
GGGCGCCTCACCACCTGTGGAATGGTCTACTCCTCGGTACGCAGCCGCTGCACGCGTCGGGCGCTGCTTCGCTCGGAACGATCCGCGGTGCGGCGGACGGCCGCACCGCGATGGATTCACACGGTCTCGACATGGTCATCGGCGCAGCGCGCGCCTGGTGTTCGGCAGTCGCGCAGCTGCAGCGTCGATTCGTAGGCTTCGCGCGGGGCACCTGAGGAGGCAGCGTGACTCGCGGTGCTTGATGCAGCCCGACGCCTACTTTGCAAAATACGTCGTCGCCCTCTTCTGCCCCTTGCTGGAGAGCCTCTTGCTCGCGACCCCCTCCTTGAGGACGCGCGGCATCTCGCGGACATCGAGGCTGAGTGCCGCGCGAATCTGCTCCGCGCGGAGGCCGCCCTTGCTCGACTTGAGCAAGCCGTGGACCTTGTCGAGCGTGGCCTTTATGTCGGCAGCGCTTCGACGCGGCAAGCGGCCGGGCCTTCGGGTTGCACCATGGGCGGCGTGAACGACCGCCGTGGACTGGCTACGTGGCGGACGACCGGGGCCGCGTTTGCGTCCGACTTCACCGAGGAGCTCTTCGAGCGATGCGCTCTGTATGGCGCGGACGACCTCGGAGGCAAACGCCGAGGCCAGCGAATCCAGACGATTCTTCAGCGTGCTCATTGTGGTGACGTGTATGCACCAAATGAGGCCGATTGGCAACTTCGAGCTTCCGGCGTGCCGGGCCGGCGCGCAACGGCGGCTATTTCGGGACAACGCCGACTCCCTCGAGCTCTTCGCTGAAGTCGAGCCATGCGCTTTCGGTTCGGACGCCGCGCTGGGGGCGGCCGACATCGTCCTCGTGGCCGGACCACGACCCATTGCTCCTTACAAACTTCGCTCTCTCGGTTCCCCACGACGCGACGTTCCCGGGAATTCAGTTCGATCTACAACGCAGTTCGGAGCAGGGAGAAGCCGTCGACCTCTCGGTCCGCGTCCAAGGTGCTCTCCGCGTTCCCGGCAAGGAAGCCTTGCCGTCAGGGTACATACGCCTCCGCGCGACGTTTCGCCCGAGCGATCGCGTGACACGCGCCGCCGTCGAGAGCGCAACCGAGCCCCCGGAGGAGGCGCTCACATGCATCGGCGAGCAGCTCGAAGCGACGAGCGCGCGGCAGGCGGTCGTTCTCGCCAGCGACCGAACGGTGGTCGGTATCGTGGAGGATCTGGAGCCGATGCGCACGCTGAGGAGCCGCGCTCTCGCCGGCCGCGCGAACGAGATCGCCCTCGAGCGTTCGCGCTCAGGACACGAGCAGCGCCGCCGCCGCGAGCTGAGCGACGGCTGCGGTCACGACGGTGTCGAGCTCGAAGTCGGACGCGGTGTCTGACGCCACGGCGTCACGCAGCGCCGTCCGAAGGTCCGCTGCGTCGTGCGCTCCATCGAGGCACGCGAGAACGCTCAAGGTGGCCCGCTCGAGGAGGCGCACTTCGTGATGCCGACGATTCGTGATGGCACCGCCGTTGGCGGCGTGCCAACGGGCGACGGGACACGCGCGAGGCCGAAGCGAGTTGCCGTCGGCGATGGGCGGCTCGAAGGTGCGCAATTCGATCGCGCCGGTCGCGAGCCACAGGTCGAAGAGCTCCTCACGGAGTGCCACGCGAGCGGCGCTGTCCATGCCCTGCGCGAGCTCGTCGAAGAGAGCGGAGCGGGGCGCCCGCTCGGCGAGCGCGTGCAGGGCGCGGCGCGCTCCTGAATGAACGACGTGGACTCGCACGCCGTCACTCTCGAACGTCTCGGGACCCGCCGAGCCGGCCCCGGAAATGGCTCGGAGGCGACTCGCGAGGCGGAGCGATTCGACGGCCGACGCGTCGAGGCGCGCAGACCAGCGCCATCCCTGCTCCCTGGCCTGGTCCGACCGAACCAGCAGCGTCCGACGGAACGCCGTGTTGCGTACGAAATCGATGGTCTGCTGCACCCGGGCCGGCTCGAAATCCCGCACCCGAGCGGCGACAGCCTCGGGAAGAAGCTCGATGGCGGTATTCGCGGCGATCGCGTCCCCGACGTACGTCAGACCGACGTCCGCGGCTTCGGCGAGGAACTCCTCGACCCGCTGCGGGTGGTGGTCCTCCGCAAGATACTCGTGGGCCGCGTAGGCTACCCCCGTCGCGTCGAGCCGATCCGCGACGCCGGCGAGCCTTGCCCGGTATGCAGGCAGCTCCGGGGATACCTGATCGCGCAACCATCGGAGGGATGTGGCGGCGCCGGAAGCGTCGTCGCAATCGAAGCGGAGCCAGTCTCGCGCGGCGAGCCGTTCGTACCAACCGGGGAGGACGTTGAAACTGACGTACGCCACGCCGCGCGGCGCCAGCGCGCGGGCCACGGTACGAAGGAGCGCGCGACGAATCGGGGGAGACACCCACGAGCAAACGCCGTGGGCGATGACGTAGTCGAAGGCCCCCTCGGCCGGCTTGAAGCTCTCGAAATCGGCCTCGTGCAGGCGGACGTTGCCGGTACGCGTTTCGGACGCGATGCGCCGCGCCTCTTCGACTTGGCGCGGCGAGCGATCGACGCCGACGAACGTACCGGTCGGCAACCCGGCGGCCATGGGCAGCAGGTTGCCGCCTCTGCCGCACCCGAGCTCGAGAACGCGAGCGCTCGGGACATCCGGCGCCTGCCACCCCGAGAGTCGCGCCACCACGCGCAGACGATCCGGGTGAGACTCGGCATACGCGTGGTCCGTGTACGGGATTCGATCGTACGGATTCTTCGCAACCGACCCGCCGAGCATTGCCGAACGGCACTACCATACGCGCGCGAGCGGCGCCGGAATGCAGCCGCTCGGGCGCCTCGGCCGGTCGACTTTAGAACTCGCCGACGGCCGACAGACCATACCCGCTCCTGCCCACCTTTGAGGGCGCAAGGCTGAGCGTGCCGCCCGAGGCGGTCGTCGTGACGGTCGTCGAGTACGACTCCGGAAACACGAACGCGCCGATGATCTCGAGCACGCCGACGGTCTGAAGGATGCCGTCGCCGACGAGCAAAACGCGATTGCCTGTCTCCGTGCCGCAGTCCCCGTTGCAATCGGGGCGGGAGCCGAGGTCGAGCCAGGGACCGACCGCCGGTATCCACAGGTTGGCGTCGCCCTCGCGCGCGCTCGTCGCGGCAATGCCCACCGACGCGATGTAGGGGGCGCCAGCGACGACGAGCCCCGTCATGAGGAGCGCTCGATTCGGACGCGTGAAGGGGCGGGGCATCTCGCCCGCAGGTGCGGTCGGCCCCCCCTCGTTGACGACCACCGGAGGTGGCGAAGCCTGCCCGGGCGCGACGACGACGGGCGCCGGTGCCGCCGGTGCGGGCTGCGCGGGCGGCGGTGCGCTCTGGCTTGGCTGGACGACGACGCTCTGCTGCGGTGACGCCTGGGCAGCGGCGATCGCGCTGGAGCAAAGAGCGGCCGCGCACACGGCCGAAGCTGAAGCTCTGCGAACGAATCGCGCGTTCATGGCGAACCTCTCCCTATTGATTTGGTTGCTTTGTTTGTTCGTTTGCGCGGTGAGGCGCGGAACGATCTCGACAACAGCTCGCCCTTGGTGCACGGACGGTGCCGCTGCCGGGCCGCTTGCCTACGGCCGAGGCGCTCTCGTCGCGATTGGCCGGGCGAATTGGTTTCTGCGCGGCGTCGATCCGGCGAGACGTGCGGGCGGTCGGTGCGGGACGATCGCCACGATATGTGGCAATCGATGTGGCGATTCTCCCCGGTGCGGGACCACGCTCACGGCGCGCCGGCTTCGCCCCCTACGCCCCGTGGCATTCGAGCGTACGCAGCCTCCGCCCGCTGCACGCACTCCTGTACGGAGAGCTGGTGCTCGCAGACGGCCCCGAACGCGCGTGAGTACTCCGCCTGATAGGCGTCGCTGTCGAACGCAGTAGAGCCGCAGCGCGAGCCCGCTTCCACGAGGGCACGTGCAGCCGCGGGAGCGATGCAGGAGCCGGAGGCGAACTGCACGACGGCCTTCGAGGTCTCCTCCTCGGCGGACTTGGTCGCCTTCTCGTCGTCCTCGCGGGTGCGATCGGCGATCTTCGCGGATACGTCGGCGGCGACCTGGAACTCCGCCGCTGCCGCGCGAAGGCCGATACCGTGGATGGCGGTCGTGCCGCGAGCCACGCCGATGCGCACCCCGGCCTTGAAGAGGCGCTGCGCGACCTCCCGAGAGCTCGCGGAGCAGTCGCCCGCCATCTGCTGCGCCGCCTCCGCGATCGCGCCGGTCATCCGATGCTCGATGCAGAGGCGAACGACCTCTTCGCGATCGGACTCCGCACCGGGGGTGCCGTTCGACGGCGGCGCCGCCTTGCGAGCGCACGCGCCGAGAAGCGCGATTGCGATTGCGTAGAGGATGCTCGCGTCAACGCGCAGAAAGGCCATCTTGGGTCACCGATAGCCGGCGACCAGCGACTCTGCAATGTGCGGATGGTAGTCCGACGTGCTGCGATTGATGCATTCGGCGCATCGCAGAAAGTGCACGGCCGCATCGCCCGCCCGAATCTCGATCGCGATGCGCGCGGCGAGGTTCTCGTTCAAGCGCGCGTCCGCGAGTCGCATCACCCTGCGCATGACGAACCACCGGTTGTGCACGGCGCCCAACGCCGCCGCGCTCACGAGAGCCGCGGCGCGCACGTCGAGCGACGTCCTCTCTTGCTGAAAGATCGTCTCCAGACGCCCCACGACGATGTCGCAAAAGCGGAAAGCGAATCCGCCCTTCGCCCAGTCGCAGTACGCCATCGCAACCCGGTCCCACTCGTCGGGAAAGCGATCCGCGATGGCGCGCAGGTGCTCCTCCGAGAGCTCCGCGACCACCGACTCCTCGTCGCCCGGCTGTACGCTCTCCACGTGCGCGGCGAACCCCGACGCGAGATCCGCGGTCCACGACCCGATATGGTCGAGCGCTTCGCGCCACTCGCGTGTCGCCTCCGTCCTAGGGAAGCTGTGCGCGCGCTTGAGGACGTCTACCAGAGCGGCTCTCAGGCCGGCGACGTTTTGAAACCGGCGCCTGGGATCCGGCGCGGTGCACTTGCGGACGATGGGATCGAGGGGGCCGGTGACTGTCTGCAACGCGAACGGAATGCGGCTCCCGCCGTCGACGAGGTCGTGCAGGATGCACCCGAACGCATAGATGTCCGCCGCGGGGTCCGCGCGGCGGAAGTCCATCGTGAGCTCGGGCGCCATGTAGAGCTGGGACCCCCAGAGCGACGCCGTCGACGTTAGGCGCGTCGTCTTCCGTACGGCGACGTCCGCCACGAGCCCGAAGTCGGAGAGCTTCCACGCGCCCTCGTGCAAGAGCACGTTGTCCGGTTTCAGGTCGCGGTGCACGTATCCGAGGCGGTGCAGCTCCTCCAGGCAGTTCAGGATGTCGAGGAGCGGCTCCGGCGAGATGCGCTCGCTTCGTCGGTCCTCGCGCACCTGCTCGCGGTAGTTGCGCTCGGCGAGCGGCATCAAGAACCACGGCGGTTCGTCGGCGAGCGCCGCGTGTTCGATCGGCATCATGCCGTAGGGCGCCAGCGCCATCTGCACGCGCACCTCGCGCTCGAACCGCTTGCGGAGCTTCGGCAGGTCGACCTCCTCGGGCAGCCCCAGCCTGGGCGAGGGCTCGAACACCTTGCGCGCGAGGATGCGCCCGTCGGCCGTGCGCACACGCTCCACGCGACCGAAACCGCCTCGCGCGACCTCGCCTACGACCGTCAGCTCTCCCGGACCCATGCCCTCGATGGAGTATCACGCCATCGCTGCGCCCAGCGCGCGCTCGACGTCAGTTGGGCACGCGCCCGGGGATGATGTCCCAGCTGTGCTTGCCGAACATCCAGCACACGACGTCTTCGACCCTGCCCAGAACGAACCCGTTTTGCTGCAAGTACGGCAGCAGCATGGGCAGCATGTCGTGCGTCTGCTGGTTGACCCCGTGGGCGAGCATGATGCCCCATGACCCCTGGCCGGGTGTCTTGATCTGCATCGTCACGTTGTTGAAAAGGGCCGTCCCATCGGTGATTCCATCGGTATCGCCCGAATCGAAGTTCCACGCGATGTGAACCGCATCCTTGGCCACGATCCCCTCGACCAGGCCGTTGTCCGAGGGGTCCCCCGGTTGATAGGGCTCTCCATACGGCGCCCGCAATCGCGTCAGGTGGGGGGTCGCGCCGTTCGTGAGCATGCTCACCGTCTGCTCCACCCCGGTGATCTCGGCCTCTATGGTCGCCGCATCGAGTGTCGGCAAGTGCGAGTGATGCACCGTGTGGTTGCCGACGTAGTGGCCCTCGTTGAACATGCGAGTAATGAGCGGCCAGCCCTCCGAGCCGCTCCAGTTCATCGTATTCGTGAAGAAGTCGACGCTCAGGTCGCTCTGCTTCAGAAAGTCGAGGTCCTTGGCCGTCCACGTGTCGTCGGGGACATCGTCGAGGGTGATGACGATGACGTTGTTCGGGATGTAGGAGGGCTGCGGATCGAACGTCGTCTGCGGTGTCATGCCGGGATCCATCGGAGCACCGAGAGGCATGCAGTTTGGGTTCTGCGGCCCCACGAACCCTCCGCCGCTACTGCTCCCGGAGCTGCTTGCCGCGGAACTGCCGCCGCTGCTT
>CALKVG010000126.1 GCA_937998045.1 uncultured Myxococcales bacterium | reverse complement strand
CGAGATTTCTGCCTGTCTCGTGGGCTCGGAGATGTGTATAAGAGACAGCTTGGTCCCCTTCTTCACGATGTTGCGCGCGTCGTGCGCGATGCTCTCCACGGTGGTCACGAGTCGCTCGATGGCACGCGCGCTCTGCTCGATCTCCCGTAGGTCGGCGTCCGACCGAACAGCCGCACCATGCTGCTGCACGACGAGCGCTCTGGCAATGGAGAAGGCGCCCTTCAAGTACACATCCGTGCCGGGATCTTGGGAGTCCCATACGACCAGGAGGTCCTTCCCTACCCTGCGGAAGGCCGCGAACCCCTCCTTCGCGCTCTCGCGCGCGACGACGAAGACGCCCACCTGCGCCTCCCGGTTCTTCCTCGCCAGCGCGAGCTCGTCGAGCGCCTCGGCCTCCGTGTAGCCCTTCTCCGCCTTGCATTCGAACACGATGCGCGCGCCCGGCGCTGCGCTTTCGGGTCCCAGCGTGACGACGTAGTCGCCGGTCTTTCTGCCCTCGCGCCCCGGCGTGCCGGAGAGCCGGTCGCACACGTCCCCGACGTGCTGCGCCTCGATCTGCAGGACCTCCCCGGCGTCGTATTCGAAGGTGTGCCCGTGCTGCGAGCTCCGCGCCTCCTCCTCGCGGCGCACCTTGAACGTGGCGAGGGTCGCACGGACGTCGCTCTGAAACTGCGCGTTCGACTGCGCAAACGTCGCCACCGCGGCCATCAGCTCGTCGCGGAGGAGCGACAGCGGCGACGACTTGTCGTTCAGCGTGAGGCTCTTTTCCACCGTGGCCCGCGTGTCGTCGAGCGCCGACGCGAGCCTCCGCATCGCCGAGCCTTCGCAGTCCAGGGAGAACTGGTCCAGGATGCTGCGCTGCGCCTTCTCGACGCGCGCGACAAAGCGACTCAGCGGACCTTGCTCGTTGTCGAACGACAGCGCGTTGGCCACGGCTGCCACGTCGCTCGCGAGCTGCCCTCGCAGCTTGCCGTTCGCACCGGCGATCTCGTTCACCATGCGCGCGAGCGCCGAGTCGGGTCGGTCCAGCGAGAACTGGCGGAGCACCTCCTCGCGCTGCGCGCGCAACGCATCGTCGATCGCTCGCGACAACGTGGCGACCAGCCCTTGCGCGCTGGCCGGAGACAGGAGCTTGAAGAGCGCGCTCTCCTCTCCAACCTTCCGCGCGAGAGTCTGCGCGATCGCAGAGCGATCTCCGTCGACGTGCTTTGCCAGCAGCGCTTCGAGCTCGCCGTCGCTCTTGACGAGGCGCTCCAGGCGCTGCGGCAGCGAACCCGAGGTGGGATCCAAATACGTGCCTAGGAGTTGCCCGAGGGCCGCTGTCGCATGCGTCGTGTGTGCGGCGAGCGCCTCCCGAACGGACGACAACATGCGCTCGCCTTCGCGCTGGATCGACTGCGCATCCAGCGCCCCGCTGGCCTGGCGCATCGCCAGGACACCGATGCGGAGCGCCTGCTGGGCGAAGCTCTCCCGCTCGGATCCCTCCGTACGTTGGCGAAGTTCATGGACCACTTCGGGGTCCGTTACGCGAATCGCCAGGCGGACGACCGATGCGTTCTCGTTGGCGGGCGCCGGAGCGCTCGGAGACAACGGGATATCGGTTGCGGACGTCGCCGACGTGGGGGGGACGGGGCCTATGGCAGTCATCGTCATCTCTCCTGGAGGCGCCATCGAATCGGCGCACGCCGGGAAGATGCCCCCGGTCCTTCGGCCAAGCGGCCACGCGGTTAGACATCGCTGCGCGGCTGTGCAGGAGCTCGGGCAACAGGCTGGGAACCTTGCCCTTTTTCTCCGTCGCGCAAGGCAGCCTCGGCCTGGTTCAGCGCACCACGCGCGAGCTCCGCGACGGCCTCCGCTAGCGTCGCCGTCTCGGGCTGCGCGGCATCGCCGAGGCTCACGACGAAGCGCGCGAGGCGCGGCAGGCCGCTCGTCTCGATGCTGACGCGGATGCCGCCGTGCAGTGTTTCCACCCGCATGCCTTCGATCAGGTTGTTCTGCACCCAGCTCGCGTCAGGCTCGCGAACGAAGAACGAACAGAGGACCGGCGCTCCGGAACCCTTGTACCCGTCAAGGCTGGCGGCACGAAACTCGGAAACGGCGCCGGAATCGCAGTCGCGGAATTTCTCGAGCTCGTCGAGGCGCGCGCGTACGATGCCGTCGATTCGGAACCATCGCAGCTCGCCGCTGCGGTGGCACGTCGCGATGAAACGCGGCGGCGGACCAACAACGACCACGTGCACCGACACGTGCCGCTCGCCAATCTTTCCGCCGCGGCTAGCCGTGATGTACTTCATCGCGATCGCGACCTTCCTCGCGGCGGCATCCTCGATGAGCGGCAGGTACTGCTCTTCGCCCTCGCTGGCGGTGCGGGAGACGACCGGCGCTTTTGCCACGAGCTTTCCGCGAGCGGGCAGCTGGTCCAGCACGACATCCAGCAAACGATCGCGCGCCTTGCTGCGCGCGAGGTGCGTCAGCGCGCGCAGCAGCTCGGGCACGTGCTCCGCCTTGAAAAGCACCCCGCCCGGGTACCACTCGCGCGCCATGCGCCAGTACACGTGAGGATGCTCCTTCTCGCTTTCGAGGGGGATGCCGCTGTCGCGCAGCTCCCGAAGCACGTTGCGGAGCGCCTCCGCCCGCAGTCCCACCGCGCGCGCCAGATCCGCTTGCGTCCACGTCCTGCGGCGCAGGAACGCGGCCATCACCTCCGCAACGCTCCGGGTGGGGGTGCGCTGGCCCATTCAAGGTCATCCTATCCGATCGGACTGCACCATGGCGCATGTCCTCTCCGACGAGTCCGCGCGACGGGTGGCCTCGGCTCGCAGGGATCGAGCTCGCGACTGTGTTCGGGTGGAAGGCAGTCGTTTCGTCCGCTCCGTGCGGCGTGCTCTTCGTGGCCTGTCGACGGTTGGAACGACAACGCGGCGCCGACGACTCGCGGAGCGGGTTCGCTCATCGTCGAAACGGGCAGTCCTTTGGGGAAAGCGCGTCGTCCTATCGAAAAAGCGTCTCGTCCACTTGGGCGCGCATCGTGTCCACGGGGTGAAGCGGCTCGTCGAAGAGGCCACGCGGCGCGTCCCACTGGCCAAACGTCTCGTCCCACTGGCCAAGCGGCGCGTCCAACTGCCCAAGCGTCTCGGCCTTTTGGCCGAGCGTCGTTTTCAGTTGGGCAAGTGGCTTGTCCCGATGGCCGAGGCTCTCGGCCAAGTGGTGGAGCGGCGAATCCCGTTGGACGAGCGACGCTTTCATTTGGCGCAGCCTCGCGTCCTGTTCGACGAGCGACGTTTCCAACGGGTCGGGCCTGCCGGCGACTTGGTCGAGCGTCCTTTCCAAGTGGCCAAGCGTCCCGTCCTTTTGGCCGAGCAGCGCCGCCAAGTGGTCTAGCGTCGCGTCCATGTTTCCGCGCCTCTCGACCCGTTGGCCGAGACTCGTTTCTATTTGTCAAAGCCTCGTTTCTATTTGTCAAAGCCTCGTTTCTATTTGTCCGAGACTCGTTTCTATTTGTCCGAGACTCGTTTCTATTTGTCCGAGACCCGTTTCTATTTGTCCGAAACCCGTTTCTATTTGTCCGAGACCCGTTTCTATTTGTCCGAGACCCGTTTCTATTCGGCCAGATCTCCTTTCTATTCGGCCAGATCTCCTTTCTATTCGGCCAGATCTCCTTTCTATTTGGCCAGGCCTCCTTTCTGTTCTGTCCGACTTGCCTTCCCATTCGCCAGACGCCCCGGCCCTCTGGACAATCGACGTTCGCGAGACACCGAGCTTCTCGTCTCGTGGCGCGAGCGTCGGTCGCTCGGGGAGGGGCGACGCGACTCCTTCTCGCGGCGCTTTCGAGCGGTGTCCACGCCGCTCGTCCTCTTGCGAAGGCCGCCCCGGCGGGCGTCCCCCTCATCCACTTAATCGCTCGAGGCTCGATTGGGTCTGACGTGCGAAGTCGATTTTCGGCACACCGGCGGCGCGCCTCTTACCCCGGCTCGCGCTTCCAGCGTCCGAGCATCGCGCCGATGAGGGCGACGACGGCGCGCGCCCGCTCGCCGAGGCTGCGCGCCGAGCTGCGCACGATGGCCATCGCCGTCGCGATGGTTCGCAGCGCGGGCGTGTACGGGTACCACCAGAGCTCGCGCTTGGCGCGGCTGGCGTCGACGAGAACGAACCGCGGGCGCGTGAGCATGTCGAGCGCGAGGGGGGAGCCGGTGATGCCCCAGCCGGTCTCGCCGTGGCCGCTCCAAGGAGCCGCCGGGATGGCGCCCGTGAACGCGTGGTTGTTGATGGTGACGACGCCCGCCCTCAAGCGCCGCGCGAGGGACTGCGCGGCGCGCCGGTCGCGCGTCCAGACGCTCGCCGTGAGGCCGTAGCGCGAGGCGTTCGCGCGCGCGACCGCCTCGTCGGGGCCGTCGACGAGCGCGATGGGGAGGACCGGCCCGAAGGTCTCGTCGCGCATGAGCGTCGCGTCGTCCGAGTCGACGCGCACGACCGTCGGCGGGTACTCGCGCCCTCCGGCGTCCCCGGCGTCGTCCGCGCCGCCCGCGAGGACGCGCGCGCCGCCGGCTTTCGCCTCGCGCACGTGCCGCGCGACGAGGGCCCGCTGCGCCGGCGTGGCGAGGGGCCCGACCTCGACGCCCGGGCGTAGCGACGAGACGACCTCGCACACGCGCTGCGTGAAGGCCTCGCCCACCTTGCGGTCGACGTACACGCGCTCGACCGAGGCGCAGTTCTGCCCGGCGTTCATCATCGCGCCCCACACGATGCCGTTGGCCGCCCGCTCGAGGTCCGCGTCGGCGAGGACGATCGCCGCGTCCTTTCCGCCGAGCTCCAGCGAGCACGGAACGAGGCGCTCGGCGCAGGCGTGGGCGACCTTGCGCCCCGTCGCGACGCTGCCGGTGAAGACGACGAGGTCGACGTCCGCCGCGCAGAGCGCCGCGCCGACGTCGCCGCCGCCCTGGACGAGCCCGAGGACGCCCTCGGGCACGAGGCCCTCGAAGAGCTCGACGAGGAGCGCGCCGGAGCGCGGCGTGACCTCGCTCGGCTTGAAGACGACGGCGTTGCCCGCGAGGAGCGCCGGCACGAGCGTGCGCAGCGGCAGGGCCACCGGGAAGTTCCACGGCATGACGACGCCGACGACGCCGCGCGCGTCGCGGTAGAGCGTCCCCGACTTCCCCGGGTACGATAGGCGGTCGATCTCGACGTCGCTCGGCTCGAGGAGCTCCTCGATCGACGCCGTCCAGTACGCGACGACGTCCGCCGACGGCAGCACCTCCCCGAGGAGGGCCTCGACGTCCGGCTTTCCCACCTCCTCGCGGACGCACGCCGCGATCGCCTCGGCGCGATCGAGCACCCTGTCCTTGAGGGGGGCGAGCCGTTGCGCGCGAACGCGCACGCCGAGGTCTGCCCACGCCGCCTGGGCGCTGCGGGCCCGCGCGACGACCGCCGCCACGTCGCCGGGAGGAGCCGTCTCTGCCTTCGCATCCATGATCTGGCCCTTCCTCTAGCCGAATTCCGCATCCCGCGTCGTCTCGTCTCAGTGTCCGGCGTCGCCCACCGCGCCGGCGGCGATCGCGGATCGCAGGCGCGCGACGTTCGCCGACGGAGCGCCGAGCTCCGCGGCGTGGTCGAGCGCGCGCGCCGCTTCGACTCCGCGCCCCAGCTGCGCGAGCGCCCATGCGCGCCCGAGCTCCGCCGGCGCGAACCGCGGACGTCGCGCGAGCACCTGGTCGTACGCGTCGAGGACGGCCCGCGCGTCGCCGCGCGCCATCCCGACGGTCGCGAGGCCGAGCCAGCTCTCGGCGGCGCGCGGATCGGCGGCGATCCCGGCGCGGTAGGCCTCCTCGGCCGCGTCGAGGTCGCCCAGGCGAAGGCGCACGAGACCCAGCGTGTGCCACGTCTCCGCGTCGCGCGCCCCCCGGCGGACGGCCTCCTCGAGGCGCGGCCTCGCCTGTTCGGCCTCCCCCCAGTGCGCGCAGCGCATACCGCCCTCGCGCGGCCCGTCGGGAGACGCCGGCGCGGCGGCCGCGGCCTCGTCGTACTCGGCGAGAGCCTCGTCGTAGCGATGGGCGAGTTCGAGCGCGTGCCCGAGCTCGACGTGCGCCGTCGCCGCCCCGGCGGGCCCGAGGCGGCGCGCGAGCTCCTCGCTCTGCGCGCGCGCTCCCGCGAGGTCGCCGGTGAAGCCGAGGACGCGCACGAGGAGGCGCCGCGCCGCGGTGTCCTCGGGGTGCGCGGCGAGGCGCCGCTCCAGCTCGGTCGCAGCTTCCTGCTCCCGGTGTTCGCGCACGAGCGTCTGCGCCCGCTGGGTCGCGCTGGCGGCGCATCCGGCGCAAACCGCGAGCGCGGCGAGCGCCCAAAGCGTGGTATGCCGCGAAAAGCGACGGCGGCGGTCACCGTGGCCGGGACGCGTCATCGGAGGCGAAGGGAGCATGGCACAACTCCAGGACATCCAGACGATCGGCATCCTCGGCGCGGGCCAGATGGGCGGCGGCATCGCGCAGGTCGCGGCCGCCAGCGGCTTCGGGGTCGTCCTCGCGGACGCGTCGCTCGAGCTGGCCGAAAAGGGCAAAACGAAGATCGCATCCATCCTCGGTAAGCTCGTCGAGAAGGAGAAGATGACGGCGGACGCGCGCACGGAGCTCCTGGGCAGGATCGCGCCCGCCGCCAGTCCGGAGGACTTCCGGCGTTGCGACTTCGTCGTCGAGGCGGCGACCGAGAACCTCGAGCTGAAGCTCGCCCTCTTCCGCAAATGCGACGCCGCGCTCCCGGCCGGCAAGTGGCTCGCGAGCAACACGTCGTCGATCTCGCTGACCAAGCTGGCCGCCGCGACCTCCCGCCCCGACCGTGTGATCGGGATGCACTTCATGAACCCGCCCCCGCTCATGAAGCTCGTCGAGATCGTGCGCGCCGTGCAGACGAGCGACGAGACCTACGAGCTCACGACGAAGCTCGCCGAGAAGCTCGGAAAGATCACGACGACGAGCCGCGACGCGCCGGGCTTTCTCGTCAACCGCATCCTCATCCCGATGCTCTGCGAGGCTTGCTTCGCGCTCCAGGAGAGCGTCGGCTCGCCGGAGGACATCGACACGGGAGCGAAGCTCGGCCTAAATCACCCGATGGGTCCTCTCGAGCTGAGCGACTTGATCGGCCTCGATACGGTGCTCGCGATCGCCGACGTCCTGCACCGCGAGACCGGGGACGACAAGTACCGCGCGCCGATCCTCCTCCGGAACCTGGTCGCCGCAGGGTGGCTGGGCAGGAAGACGCGGCGTGGCTTCTACGTTTACGACGAGCAGGGCCATCGCAGCGGACGCGCCGCCTGAGCCGCGACCTCCACGGAGAGAAGACCTCATGAGCACGATCCTCGTCGACCGCGACGCGCACGTCGTCACGGTCTCCCTCAACCGCCCCGACAAACTCAACGCGCTCAGCGAGGAGCTCCTCGGCGAACTCGCGCGTGTGCTGCGCGACCTCGGCCGCGACGCCGGGGTGCGCTGCGCGATCCTCACCGGCGCGGGCGACAAGGCGTTCGCCGCCGGCGCGGACATCGCGGCGATGAGCGAGATGACCGCCGTGCAGGCGAAGCTCTTCGCCGACCTCGGTCACCGCGTGGGGCGCGCCCTCGAGTCGACGCACTTCCCGGTCATCGCGGCGGTCAACGGGTTCGCGCTGGGCGGAGGGTGCGAGCTGGCGCTGGCGTGCGACTTCATCTACGCGAGCGACCGGGCGAAGCTCGGCCAGCCCGAGGTGAACCTCGGGGTCTTGCCGGGCTTCGGCGGCACGCAGCTCCTGTCGCGGCGCGTCGGCGCGGCCCGCGCGCGGGAGCTCTGCATGACCGGCGACATGATCGGCGCCGAGGAGGCGCTGCGCATCGGGCTCGTGAACGCGGTCGTTCCGCACGGGGAGCTCTTGCCGCGCGTGCGCGAGGTCGCGGAGAAGATCGCGAGCAAGGGCCCGCTCGCGGTGGCCGGCATCAAGCGCGTCGTCATTCGCGGCGCCGACGTGCCGCTCCCGACGGCGAACGAGCTCGAGTCGACGGCGTTCGCCGCGCTCTTCGGCACCTACGACCAGCGCGAGGGGATGAAGGCATTCCTCGAAAAGCGCACGCCGAAGTTCGAAGGTCGGTGAGCGGCTCAAAACGACCGGTACGACGCGACCACCGTACCCAGCGTCGCCGTGGCCACGGCGAGCACCGCGGCCAGGACGAAGGACCAGTGCGCTGCGCGGCGCAGCGGCTCGTACACGGACGCGCCGGCGCGCGTCGAGCCGAAGTACGCCAGGGCGCCCGCCCACGCGAGGGCGATCGCCCCGAAGGCCAGGTGCTCCTTGCGCTCGAAGAGGTACCCCATCGCGGGCGCGTGGGCGAAGATCGCCTGACGCAGCTTGTCGCGGTAGTCGCCGTACATCGCGACTCCGAGGACGCCGACGGCGGTCACGGCGACGACGGCCAGTGCGACCGCCAGGTGGGCCCGCCGCTTGGTGCGCCGGAGGAGGATCGCGGGGTGGACGAGCGCGATGGCGGCGAGCCAGCCGAGGTGGCCGTGCACGTGCTCCGCAAAGCGCAGGGGGTCCGGGGACGCCATCGGCGCTGAGCCTACAGGCAAGGCGCGCCCCTTTCGAACTGTCGTCGGCGGGCCAGCCCATCAGGCATTGCTTGTGAAAGAGAGGGCCTCCGTCCCGCGAAAACGCCGTTCAAGCGGGACATCTTGACTCATAGGGAGCACGTCAATGCACCGGAACGGGACAGCGTGCCTCGGCGCGGGAACGGGGCGAGACCATCTGCTACCAAGGGGAAAGTCGATGATTGATGAACGAGAAGCCGCCGGCCCGGCGGCGCCTGGGGCAGCTCGCGGCGAGGCGGGAGGGGCAAAGCAACCCGGCAGCGGCGTGCACGTCCTCCTCTTCGAGGACGACGAGACGCTCGCGGGCCTGCTCGCGCGCGTGCTCCGCTCCGAGGGGTACCAGGTCGAGGTCGCCGACAACGCCGAGGCCGTCCCGCCGGCCGAGAAGCTCGAGCGCTACGACGTCGTACTGAGCGACATCCACCTCGCCGGGGGAACCAGCGGCCACGACGTGCTGCGGCGCATCCATGCGGCGGCGCCCAGCACGCCGGTGATCTTGATGACCGCCTACGCGGACATCGAGGGCGCGATGAACGCGGTGAGCGAGGGCGCGTACGACTACCTGGCCAAACCGATCGAGCCGACAGAGCTCAAACGCATGGTCGGAGAGGCGATCGAGCGCCGGAAGCTCGCGCAGCGCGGCGAAGAGCGCCAGCCCAGGGTGGCCGCGGCGGCCGCGCAGATCGTGGGCACGACGCCGACCATGCTTTCGGTCTACAAGACCGTGGCGCACGTCGCTCCGACGACCGCCACGGTGCTCATCGTCGGCGAGAGCGGCACGGGCAAGGAGCTCGTGGCGCGCGCCATTCACGCGAAGAGTCCGCGGGCGAGCAAGCCGTTCGTCGCGATCAACTGCGGAGCTTTGCCCGAGTCGATCCTCGAGAGCGAGCTCTTTGGTCACGAGCGGGGGAGCTTCACCGGTGCCAGCGCGACC
>CALKVG010000125.1 GCA_937998045.1 uncultured Myxococcales bacterium | reverse complement strand
GAGATTTCTGCCTGTCTCGTGGGCTCGGAGATGTGTATAAGAGACAGCGTCGGGAGCTCGAAGGCCCTCTCGTACACGGCGATAGGCGACACGGCGAACACCAGCGCGCGCCTCTGCGCGACCGCGCTCGCCGGCCAGATCGTCGTCAGCGAGGCGACGCTGGCGCGCCTCGGGGGGCGCTTCGACTTCGAGGAGATCGACGCGCGCTCGCTGAAGGGCAAGGAGAAGCCGATGCGTCGGTTCAACGTCGTCCGCGAGAAGCCGAGCGCCGTCGCGAAGGTCGGGTAGGCACAGGCCCGTCTCGCCGCGCGACCGCGCGGCGCCTTCCGACCTCTGCTCACTCCCGCGCACTGGTCGGTGCGCGGGCCATCTAAACACGAAGGAATATCGGGCCGTTCTTGAACACGAAGTGGGGGACGGCACCGCATACGGCAAGGTCATCCTGCTCGGCGAGCACGCTGTCGTATACGGCGAGCCGGCCATCGCCGCCGCGATCCGGAGGGGGGCGAGAGCCAAGGCGACTCCGCTGGAATTGGCGACCTCGCCCAGCACGCTGCGCGTCAGTGGCTCGATGACCCTCGCCACCCGGGATGACGGACTGGGCGAGGTGGCCGTCGCGTTCCGCGCCCTCCTGCAGGCGATCCGGTCCCAACGCCCTACCCTTCCGCCACACGCCGTCGACGTGGACGTACGGTTACCCCCGGGCGGAGGCCTCGGCTGCTCCGCGGCCATGGGCATCGCCGTCGCTCGTGCGCTCGACCCGGACGCGACGCAGGACGAGATCGAGCGGTGCGTGATGGCCTGGGAGAGCATCTTCCACGGAAATCCGAGCGGCGTCGACGCAGCGGTGAGCTCTCGCGGCGGCTGCATTCTGTTTCGCAGGGGCAGGGAGCCGGAGACGGTCCACGTAGGCGCCACGCTGCACCTGTGCGTGGGCAGCACCGGCATCGCCTCGAGCACGAAGTCGATGGTCGAAATGGTCGCGTGGTCGCGGGAGCGCGAGCCCGAGCTGGTGGATTCGTCGTTCGCCGCGATCGGGTCGCTCGTTCGCGAAGCGCTGCACGCAATCGATGGCGCCGACTGGCCCGCGCTGGGGCGGCTCATGAACCGCAACCAGATGTGTCTCTCGGACCTCGGGGTGTCGACGCGGGAGATCGACCGGATGTGCGCGCTCGCCTCGCACGCGGGCGCGCTCGGGGCGAAGCTGACGGGCTCCGGGGGCGGCGGGAGCGTCGTCGCCGTCGTGCCGTCGCCGGCAGCGGCCGAGAGTGTGCTGGCGGCATGGCGGAACGAGGGCTTCGACGGAATTGCGACGCGCGTGGCCGGAGACGCGCGCGGCCGCGCGGATCGAGAGCTGAGCGAGCCGCCCAGGGACCGGCCGGACAGCAGGACGGCCCCATGAGCCGCGAAGCCGTGGCCATCGCGCATCCCAATGTCGCCCTGTCGAAGTACTGGGGAAAGCGGGACCTCGAGGCGAACGTGCCCGCCGTACCGAGCCTGTCCGTCACGCTCGACGCGCTCTCGACGCGCACGAGGGTACGATGGCGCGACATCGCAGCCCACCGGGTGACAATCGACGGGCGCGAGCTCGCTCCGGCGCAGGCAACGCGCGCGATCGCTCTCCTCGATCGCGTGCGGCACGCCGCGGCGCTGAACGACCACGCCGAGGTCGACTCGAGCAGCGACTTTCCCGCGGCGAGCGGGCTGGCGTCGAGCGCGTCGGGGTTCGCGGCGCTGGCGATGGCGTCCACCCAAGCGGCGGGGTTGAGCTGGGACGCGTCGCGCGTGAGCGACCTGGCGCGACGAAGCTCGGCGAGCGCGGCACGAAGCGTCTTCGCCGGCTTCGTCGAGCTCACCGGCAGCGCCGCCCAGTCGATCGCTCCGCGCGATCACCTGCCGCTCGTGGTCCTTGCGTGCGTCACGACGGAGGCGCCCAAGCCCGTCGGCTCCAGCGAAGGGATGCAGTTGACGATGGAGCGCAGCCCGTATGCGCGCGCGTGGATCGACGAAGCTCCACGGCTGCATGCGCGCCTGCGCGACGCGCTCCTCGCGCGCGACTTCGACGGCGTCGGCCGGCTCGCGGAGGCCAGCGCGCTCGCGATGCACGCCAGCGCGATCGCCGCGGGCGTCGTGTACTTCAACGGTGCGACGCTCGCGGTGCTCGCCGCCGTCCGCGCGCTGCGCGCCGACGGGGCCCGCGCGTACGCCACGATGGACGCCGGTCCACACGTGAAGGTGCTCGTCCCGCCCGAAGAGGCCGCGCGAGTGCGCGCGGCGATCGAGCGCACGACCGGCGTCCTGCGGGTGATCGAGGCGCGCCCGGGGGAGGGCGTGCGGCTCGATGCATCGGCGCAACCATCCCTGGAAGTGGCCGGGCCGTGAGGGTCGTCGCTCCCGGCAAGCTGGTGCTCTCGGGTGCCTACGCGGTGCTCGAGGGCGCTCCTGCGGTCGTCGTGGCGATTGACCGCTACGCAAGAGCCGCCGTCCGGACACCCGACGAAGTGGACGTGAGCCAGCTCCACGATCCGGACGGCCGCAAGCTCGGACTCGGGTCGAGCGCGGCGTCCATCGTGGCCACCCTGGGCGCTCGGGCGTTGGCGCGCGGCGAGGACGTGCAGGGCTCCAGCGCACGCCGGGCCCTGTTCCTTACCGCGCGGGAGTCGCATGCGCGATCGCAGGGCGGCGGGAGCGGCGTCGATGTCGCCGCGGCGGTCTACGGGGGGGTCTTGCACTGCGTCGGAGGCGCGGGTGAGCTGGCCGTTCGGCCGATTGCCCTTCCAGCGGGGCTCGTCTGGGCCGCGTTCTTCAGCGGAACGAGCGCTCGCACGAGCGACCTCCTCGGCCGGGTCAATGCCCTTCGTCTCCGCGATCCCGGCACGCTGAGCGCCCTTCGCCCCATCGCGGAACGCGCCGTCGCCGCCCTGGACGCAGCGGACACCCACGCCTTCGTCTCCGCGGCACGCGACTACGGCATCGGCCTCGCCGCCCTCGGACGCTCGGCCAACGCGCCGATCGTCCCACCCGCCTTCGCCGAGCTCGCGAGCCTGGCGGAGGCCGATCAAGGCGCCTTTCTCCCCTCGGGCGCAGGCGGCGGCGATGTCGGCGTCTGGCTCGGGACGGCGCCACCGCCGGACGCTTTCGCCGCGCGCGCGCTCTCGCTCTCGATGTCCCGGCTAAAACTCGGGATCGACTCCGGGGGCGTCCGCCCCGAGGCGCCCGTTCCCGACTGAGAAACCCCATGTCTCGACCCTCCCGATTCCCCCGCTTGTACAAGGTCACCGTCCCGGAGCGCCGTGCCATCATCGGCGACTCGACCGGAATAGGCGCCGACGCCGTCGCCGAGGCGCTCGACGGCGGGGGGCTGGACGCCGAGACCGCCGACAAGTTCGTCGAGAACGTCCTCGGCACGTACGCCCTGCCCTACGGCGTCGTGCCCAACGTTCGGGTCAACGGTCGCGACCACACCGTACCGGTGGTGATCGAGGAGCCGAGCGTGGTCGCCGCCGCGTCGAACGCCGCGAAGATGGTCCGCGCGGGCGGCGGTTTCTTCGCGGACGCCGATCCGCCGCTCATGATCGCGCAGGTTCAGCTTCGGAACGTTCGGGACGCGGAAGGCGCCGCCCGCCGCATTCTCGCGCAGGCCGAAGAGATCGTGCGCCTCGCAAACCGGAGCCTCGAGGGCCTGGTCGCGCGTGGCGGCGGTGCCCGCCGCGTCGAGGCGCGCGTACTCGCGGCCGACGTCGTCGTCGCCCACGTCCTCGTCGATTGCAGGGACGCGATGGGGGCGAACCTCGTCAACGGCGTCGCCGAAGCCGTGTCCGATCGCGTCGCTCAGATCGCCGCGGCAGGAATGCCGGACGCGTGCAGCGTCGGCCTGCGGATTTTGTCCAACCTGTGCGACAACCGCTGCGTACGCGTCCGATGCCGCGTACCCGTCGATCAGCTTGCGACTGAGAGGATGTCCGGCAGCGACATCGCCGACGGGATCGCCAATGCCTCGCGGTTCGCCGAGCTCGACGCCTATCGCGCGGCAACGCACAACAAGGGAATCATGAACGGTATCGATGCCGTGGTCCTCGCGACCGGCAACGACTGGCGGGCCGTCGAGGCCGGCGCGCACGCGTTTGCGGCGCGCAGTGGGCGGTACCTACCGCTCGCGGTATGGCGACACGACGGCGACGCCGTCGTCGGGCAGCTCGAGATGCCGCTGGCGCTCGGCATCGTCGGCGGGACGTTGCGCGTCCACCCGGCGGCTCGGCTGTCGCTGCGTCTGCTCGGCGTGACGAGCGCGCAGGAGCTGGCGTGCGTGGTCGGGGCGGTCGGCCTCGCGTCGAATCTCGCGGCGGTGCGCGCCCTTGCGAGCGACGGAATCCAGCGCGGTCACATGGGGCTCCACGCGCGAACCGTGGCGCTCGCGGCGGGCGCTGCGGGAGAGCAGGTGGAGGCCGTCGCCGCGATGATCGTCGAAGCGCGCGACATCACGCTCGAGGGAGCGCGGAGGGCGCTCGCCGCCGTGGCTGCGGAAGCGGGGGGGCACGGTGAACCTACACGGTGAGCGCCTCCCCGCGGCGAAACGGGGTAGGACGATAGGACGAGCACCGGGGAGCCCCCCGCGCAAAGACGCGCCTCGCGCCTGCACGTTGCTAGACGGGATACCGAACCTCGACGTTAGTATACGGTGCCTGACCGATGCCGTGGTAAGCTAAATGGTCGGGAGCTCGCCTGGAATGCGGAACCTGGTGACACAGATGGTCGGCCCCGTCCTCATCCTTTATCAGTCGGAGTCCGATCCAAGCGACAAAGAATGGGACGAGTGCATGAAGCTCCTCACGGCGGCGCTCAACAAGGGCCTCGCAATCAAAGTGCTCGTGCGCACCCACGGTGGGGCACCAACCGCGATCCAACGACGTCGGCTGAAGGACACACTGGCAGATCGACCCATTCCCGTCGCCGTGATCTCGGACAATGTGAAAGCGCGTTTCACCTCCGTGGCGGTCGCACTGCTCAATCGCGGGCATCGTTCGTTCGCCGAGAGTGAGCTGGAGCAAGCATACGCCCATCTGCGCCTGACGTCCGAGGAGAAGAACAGGGCCGGAGAGGCGCTGAAGGCGATGGGCCTGCTCCTTCGCTGAAGACGTATCTGCAAATTCCCCGCGGCGGTCGAGGACCGCGAGGCCCTTACGCTTGGACCACGAGCGAGCGCTTGTTCACGGCGAACTCGTGTGCCTCGTCCACAAATGCCGCAAAGTGAGTGAATACGCCGTCGACGATCTGCCGCATTTCGTCGCGCCGAGCCGAGTCGAGCACGACCTCTTCCAGCGAGCGGCGTATGCTGTCGTCCTCGAGCGTGTGGTGTTGCTCGGTCTCGAGATGATGGCGTCCGAAGTAAACGAGCTTACGCCCCAACCTCTTGGCGGCTTCGCGGCCGACCGTGGCCGCAGCCGCCAGGCCCGCCTGTCCGGTCGCCTCGATCGAATGCACTAGGACCAGCTTGGAGAGCGAATCTCTTCCCGCCGCAAGCAGGCACATTTCGTAGACGAGCATCCTGCCTCGCACGGTCTCGTCGCTCCACAAGAATCGCAATGCGTCTGTGAACCGCATGGTCGGGTCGAGATCCAGGTTTCTGAGGTCCGACAGAAACCATTTCCAGTGCCCGTCTTCCTCCGCGAGATGCGCGTTGACAAGCTGCTGGTACCGGTCGCCTCCAGGTGCGACCGTCAGCAGCCGATAGAGATCGGAAAACGTCATGACGAAGGGAGCAATGCACGGGACGAACGAGAGCCGCTCGACGGGATCGATGCTTTCGTTCCGCAAATAGCGGAACAACGGACGTTCCGAGAACTCTGCAGCTCTGCTGCCGATGTATTCCAAGACGGATTTCATGATTCCACCCATTGTATGGCCGCACCGCCCGGTTTGCGAGAGGCCTGGTCGTCGACTGGAAACGTGATCGGGCCGGTTAGGGTCACGACGGTCAGAACGGAGCTCGCCGCTCTGTAGGAGCGCCATCCACACCGACGATTGGACCGCGGACTCGCTCACACACGCTGACCATTGTCTCCCGGGCGGGTTTGCGCGAGCCTTGGAGCATGGCTGCAGCCAACTCCGTTCACATCGATGGCGGCCGGCAAGCGCCCTCTCACCCGCATCCTCCTACGCCCCAGCTCGAGCTGGATCGCTCGCTGGCGCGTGTCCGCGAACGGGCCCGCGAGTTCGCGCGACTGCCCGTCTCCGCCAAGATCGAGCTGCTCCGGGATGTCAGGCGATGCACGAGAGATGTCGCGGCGGACTGGGTGGCAGCCGCCTGCCGCGCGAAAGGACTCGAATTCGAGGCGCCCATCGCCGGGGAGGAGTGGATCACCGGTCCAGTATTCCTCGAGCGTAACGTGCGGTTTCTCATTCGCGCGCTCGTCGAGATCGGCACCAACGGGGCTCCCGTGCTGCCGGCGCGATGGCAACGCGATCTGCCTCACGGCGCGCTGGCCGTGCGGGTTTCACCTTACGACAGCTTCGACGCGGCAATCTTCGCCGGGTTCACCGCCGAGACTTGGCTGAAGCCCGAGGTCGACAGGCGCAACCTCCGGGATCGCCAGGCCCCCTTCTACAAGAGGAAGGATCCCGAAGGCGCGGTCTCCCTCGTCCTCGGGGCAGGAAACATCGCCGCGCTCTCGCCGGTCGACGTGATGCACATGATGTTTTCCGAGGGGGCCGTGTGCGTCCTAAAGCCGAACCCCGTCAACGACTACCTGGGCCCCTATCTCGAGCGCGCACTTCGACCCCTCATTCAGAAGGACTACCTTGCGATCGTCTACGGTGGCGCCGAAGTCGGATTCTATCTGTGCCACCACGCGGCGGTGGACCGCGTACACGTTACTGGGTCCGTGCAGACCCACGATGCGATCGTCTGGGGCGCATCCGAATCCGAGCGCGCGGATCGAAAGAAGCGCAACGATCCCATCCTCCGTAAGCCGATTACGAGCGAGCTTGGAAACATAAGTCCGGTGATCGTCGTCCCGGGAGCGTACTCGGAGGACGAATTCGCCAACATGGGCGAGAACATTGCCGGCATGATTACGCACAATGCTTCCTTCAACTGCAATGCGGCAAAGCTCCTCGTGTTGCCCAACCGCTGGAACCGTCGCGATGCACTTCTCAAGTCGATCGAGACCGCGCTGGCCAAGGTTCCGCCGCGCAAGGCCTACTATCCGGGCGCTTTCGAGCGTTATGCCATCCTCACGGCGGAGCGCCGGGATGTCCGCGCGATCGGAAAGGCATCGGACGGCGCTCTGCCGTGGACCCTGGTGCTCGGGCTCCAGGAGGAAGCGAGCGAGAAGCATTTCTCGATGGAGCCTTTCTGCTCCGTTCTGAGCGAGGTGTCCGTCGGCTCGTCCGATCCCTTCGAATTCATGAATGCAGCCGTTCGCTTCGTGAACGAGCGCGTTTGGGGCACCCTCAACTCAATGCTCTTCGTTCATCCTGGATTCGAGAAAGACACGGCCGGGAGCGCCGCCGTGCATGAGACGATCCGCGATCTCCGCTACGGAACCGTCGGCGTGAACGTATGGCCCGCCCTAGGCTACGCACTGTGCTCTCCGCCCTGGGGAGGGCACCCGAGTTCCACACTTGCCGACGTTCAGAGCGGCATGGGCTGGGTCAACAACACCGTAATGCTCGCGGGCATCGAGAAAGCAGTCGTGCGCGGGCCCATCAAGGCGGTCCCAAAGCCCATTTATTACCCCTCGCACAAGACGATCCACACTCTGGGTCGACGGCTCGCGAACTTCGAGGCGTCGCCCAGCTGGCTCAAGATGCCGGGGCTCGCGTTGGCGGCGTTCTCCGGGTGACCCGACGGCGGCAATCTTGACCGGCTACGAATAGGAGAGGACGTAGAGCTCGCCGAGGAATGCCCAGACCGCCTGATAGAACCCCATCGCTCCGCGCCAGGTGGGCTCGAAGCCGGCTGCCGGGAGCAGTCGACAGACCTCGGCGAATCGCACGCTCCTGGCGTCGAATGCTTTGATCAGAGCCGAGACTTCGTCGTGGGCGCGCGTGCGTTGCGTAGAGCCCTGACGTCGAAGCTCACTGTCGAGCAGCTCGCCGAGTTGACGTCCGATCACGGCCCCCGCCGTCAATACGCCGAGGCAGCGATGGACGTCACCGGCGCCGCATAGCTCGGCCCATCGTTTGCCAAGGCGAAGGCCAGGCACCTCCCGGTCCCCCGCTACGACAGGACCCGACATTCCGCCAGCGACCGTACCGCCCGCGGCCAGCGAGGCGTCGACGTTCCCCGTTTGCTCTCGTTCGGGGCCCGCCAGCAGCTCGCGAATTGGCCGTTCGTCGAACCGTGCCGATAGGCCTGCGGCACGCCGGTCGAAGGGAGCAGCCGCGAAAACTTGATAATTCGCCCAAAGGAGCCCAACGCGATCGGTGCTCGGCGGCTCCCGCCGGAGCCGGCGGGCGTACGGATGGTCGGCAACGGAGAGGAGCCGGTCTATCTGTTCGAGAACGACGGATGGCTCGCGAGGTGCGCTCGTGATGGGCGTGCCCGCGATGCATCCGGGCCGATACGCCTCCACGGGGAAGTAGATGGTCAACCGCGGCTGCCCGCGGTCCCGGCGGAACGAGACGTAGCTTTGCAGTCCAATGCCGGCGTCGAGGGCGCGATTCGCAAAGCCGTCGAGAGCGCGCGAGTAAACCTCCGGCCCTAGACCGACTTGCTCGAGGAAGGAGGTGACGCGCTCGCGAATTGCCGCGTCGTGGGGCGCGTACGCATTGATTGGGATATGCGTCGTGGCGGAGACCGGCGTGCTTCCGCTCCGCTGGTCGAATGCGTAACAGGTCAGCGGCGCGCGCTTCTCGAACGCATGATCGCCGTTCGGGACGACTGCCCGCACGAAGCGGTCGACGTCCCCAGAGCGATATACCTGCGAGCGACTGGCAGCGGCCTCCAGATCGGCCAGGGTACAGCGGCGGTGCCTGGCGTACACCTTGACCCGTGCCGTATTCGATCGCCGGAGGTCAAGAGAGAAGTACATGAGCTGATCGAGATCGGGGCCGCGGCGAACCAAGCTGCTGGCGACGCAAGGCCACGCATCCGCGAAACCGAGCCGCGACAGCGCTTCTTCGATGACGGCCGGCGCGAGGTGCTCGCCCTGGACGAACGGGTTCAGGTACAGCTTGAATCTTGGACCTTCCGTCTCGGATATACCTGCCGCAACCCACGTCACAAAGTGCGCTGTAGGCGAGTTCCCGAGAAACAGGTCGCGAACACGCTCGAATCGCTCAAGATCGACGTCAAAGTCGGCTGCGAGCGAACTCAGAAGCGCGGAACTTGCGTCGGCGTTTGCCTGCGGAGATGCCTCATCGCCCAGCGGCTCCACCATAACGCGCACTTCGGGTTCGGCGCCGAGCCCGATGGAGAACTCGAATGGTGTTTCGTCGTCGCCGACCGTCGACGGCCAACTCGGAGGCTCACGGACGCTCCGCCGACCCCACGGTGTCGTGAGTCGCCGAAAGAGCTCGACGATCTCGTTTTCGCGACGGAAGCCGATGGAAGAGCACAGCGAGCGTAGACGCCGTTCACCGAACTCGAAGAGCGTGTCACCGGAAACGCGCCAGGCGTCATTACCCTCCACGCCATGCGAAGACGCGGCCCCCGGATATGCCGGATGCGCCATGGTTGTGACCTCTTAATCGGGGGCGGCTCCCCTCAGTAGCTTGCCGTATACGTTTGGCAGAGATCTCAGAAAATTCCCGGGCCCGGTGTCAGGATGTGATTCGGGTCGAACACGCCCTTCAGGGCTTTCAGCACCGGATAGAGCACCCCGTACTGCTGCGCCCAGTCGGCCTGCGACATGGGGGTGCTTCCAATGGGGTACAGCGTGCCGCCCACCGCGCGTGCTGCCTCGAACCTGGCGCGCGCCGCGGCGATCTCGGTGGACGCGTAGCCGGCCGGATTCGGGTCGCCGGGCAAGTCCGCCGTGAGCACGTCGAAAAGGAAAAGGCTCGACGCGTTCGGCAATCGGAATGCAGGCGCGTTGAGGGAGCGGTTGCGAAGCGGGAAGAGCAGCACGAATCCGCCGGGGCCGAGATCCGCCGGGATCACGGTCGGGAGCGTGCTCTGCACGAACGCCGGCGTCTGGCTGGCCGGGAGAAAGACATCGCCCCAGACGTGGGCGACGTTGATGAACCCCGCAGCGTTGAGTAGGTCGATGAGGGAATCGACCGCGGTGTCGTACGCGAGGGTGCTGCTGTCTGTCACCTGGACGGCCTGCGGAGGGACGCCCAGCGGCGTGAGGATGAGGTTCGCATCGTCCGGCGGATTGGATGGGTCGAAGAACTTCACGACGTTGAGCGCGTAGACCCACAGGGATCCCGTCGGGTTCTGAGGCGACCACGGAGGCAGCAAGAGCGCGTACACGCCGTCGACGTTGCCGGCGGAAGTGAGCGTGTTCGTGGCGGCGAAAAACGCGTTGGGATCGACGTACGGGATGATGTAGTTGCGCGCGTTCGGCAGGACGGGAACGGTCGGGATCTTCGCGCGAACAATCAACGCATACTGGCCGACACCTCCGAGCACGGCGTAAAAGAGTTCGGGGTTCTCCGTGGGAGAGCAGCACCGGAGCTCCCCGTCGCCGGTGACGACCTCCAGTTCGAGGACGTTGTCGACGATCGCGCCGTTTTTGAAGCTCGCCGGGCCGATTCCACCCATTGAGAGCGTGCCCCCGATCGAGAGGCCGACGAACCCCGTGAGCACGGGGGGATGCAGGCCGAGGGGAACGATCGTGGCCAGGAGGTCCTTCCACCTGAGCCCCACCTGGACCCGAACGTAGCCGTCGCCGATCTCCTCGATGGCGTCGAGCGTCGAGCTGTCGATGACGAGGCCACCTTGCACTTGCGACTGCCCCGCAGTGCTGTGCCCCTGTCCGCGCATCGCGACCTGGATGCCGTGTCGATTGCAGAAGGCGACGGCAAGGACGACGTCCTGCACGACGGCCGGCTTGAGGACCGCGATGGGCGTGTGATGAACGATGTGGCCGAAGTCGTCCGCGAACGTTGCGAGCGTCGCCGGATCCATGAGAAGGGCGCCTTGCAGGCCCGGAATCGAGAGGACCGGCGTGCCTGCGAGCGCGGAGGTGACCCACGTACGGCGTACGGGATCGAAGCCAAGAACTGCGGTGCTTGCAGCGGCAAGCATGCCCTTGACGAAGGTGCGGCGAGACGACGAAGCGTGATTCATGGGTGGGTCCCTCCCCTGGGGTTCGCGCCGCGACGGTGGCGCGTGAGGCTCCCAGCTCTAGTGTAAGTATGAGCCTGGTTCGACTCTCCTACAAGTCTCATCCGTGCGACGTCGTCATTTTTGTCATTTTTGGTGTCTTTTTTTCGGGCGCAGTTCTCTGGTTTTCTTGGTCCAGTTCGCGCTCCGCCACGGCCCTCACACCCCACGTCAGCCAGTGACGACCGATGGCCGTGTGCTAGGTTCGCCCACCCTGGGGATGCCAGCTCCCTCGTTCGTTCTGCCCTTCGAGAAACCGGTGGTCGAGCTCGTCTCGCGTGTTCGCGAGCTTCGCGAGCTCGCAAAGGCCGACCGAGCGCTCGAACCCGAGCTTCGACGCCTCGAGGACAAGGCGGGCCGCCTGGCGCGCGAGCTCTTCTCCGAGCTCAGTCCTTGGCAAAAAGTCCAGTTATCTCGACATCCTGCCCGCCCGTACTCGCTCGACTACATCGACAGGATGTTCGAGGACTTCGTCGAGCTCCACGGCGATCGCTGCTTCGGCGACGACGCCGCCATCGTGGGTGGGCTCGCGCGCTTTCGCGGCCGCTCGGTGGTCGTCCTTGGCCACCAGAAGGGCCGCGGCACCAAGGACAACGTGAAGCGCAACTTCGGGATGCCGCAGCCCGAGGGCTACCGGAAGGCCACTCGCCTCTACGACATGGCGAGTCGCTTCGGTCTGCCGATCCTCACGTTCGTCGATACCCCAGGCGCCTACCCGGGCATGGGGGCGGAGGAACGCGGGCAAAGCGAAGCCATTGGGGCAGCCCTCGCGGCGATGTCGCGCGCGCGTGTCCCCATCGTGGCGACGATCATCGGCGAGGGCGGCAGCGGCGGAGCGCTGGCGCTCGGGGTGGCGAACCGCGTGCTCATGCTCGAATACGGCTGGTACTGCGTCATCTCGCCGGAAGGATGCGCGTCCATCCTTTGGAAGGAAGGCGGCAAGGCCGACGAGGCGGCAGCCCGCCTGAAGATGACGGCGCCGGATCTTTTGCGCCTGGGCGTCATCGATCGAACGGTCGACGAACCGGTCGGCGGCGCGCACCAGGATCACGACGCGGCGGCGCGCCTTCTCGAAGCGGCGATCGCCGAGACATTGCGCGAGCTCGAGGCGATGACGCCCGACGAAGTGGTCGAAGATCGATATGCGCGCTTCCGGCGGATCGGCGCATTTGTCGCGTGATGCTGGAGCGACGCGACTTCCTTTGCGAGAGGTCACAAGAAAGTCACAAGCTTCGAAGAGTTTCCCACCAGATGTTCTTGTCTCCGTTTGATCTCTGGTACTGCTCTCCCCCATGACGGTCCGCATCACCCTGGAAGGCAAAGTCGCCTTGATCACCGGCGCGAGCCGAGGGATCGGCGAGGCGATCGCGCGCACGTTCGCTGCGCACGGTGCCCGGGTGGTGCTCGCGTCGCGCAAGGCCGACGGGGTGGGCGCGGTCGCCGAGTCCATCGCCAAGGAGCACGGCGCCGACCGTGTGCTGGCGCGGTGTGCGCACACGGGCAACGAAGAGGACTGCGTCGGCCTCGTGCAGCACGCCGTGGAGCGTTTCGGCCAGGTCGACGTCCTGGTCAACAACGCCGCCACGAACCCTCACTTCGGGCCGTTCTTGAGCGCCGACATGGGCGCCTGGGACAAGACCTTCGACGTGAACGTGAAGGGCTACTTCTGGTGTGCGCGCGAGGTCGCGCGTCGCTGCATCGACCGCAACGCCGGGGCCTCGATCGTCAACATGGCCAGCGTGGCCGGCATCACGGGATCTCCCATGCAGGGCATCTACTCCGCCACGAAGGCGGCGGTCATCGCGATGACCAGGACGCTCGCTGTGGAGCTCGCGGCCTCGAAGATCCGCGTGAACTCCATCGCACCGGGGTTCGTCGACACCCGCTTCGCGGCCGCGATCCTCAAGAATGACGACCTCTTGCAACAAGTGATCGCGCGGACTCCCATGCGACGCTATGGGATCCCAGACGAGATCGCGGGTGGAGCTCTATACCTCGCCAGCGATGCTTCAAGTTTCTTGACGGGTCACACTCTTGTGATCGACGGAGGGATGACGATCGGTTAGTCGGCCACGCATGGCAAATGGCTGGGCGCTCCGATGGGGGCGCGCTTGGAGGTACGGGGAGGGTTGATGGAGTCGGGTCAGACGATTGCAGGGAAGTATCGGCTGAACCGCCTGCTCGGGACGGGCGGGATGGCCTCCGTCTGGTCGGCGACCAACGTCTTCACCGAGCGCGAGTTCGCCATCAAGTTCATGCTCCCGTCGGTGGCGCGCACCCCGGAGGCGGCGCGCCGCTTTCTTCTCGAGGCGAAGGTCAGCGCGCGAATCAACCACCCGAACATCATCGAGGTCATCGACGTAGGACAAGCCGAGGACGGCTCGCTGTTCCTGGTGATGGAGCTCCTCAGCGGCATGTCGCTCGACATCGCCCTGCGGCGGCAGCAGCCGCCGATGAAGGCCTACGAGTTCCTGGTCTTGATGCGCGACGCGGCGGCCGCCCTCGCGGCGGCGCACAAGAGCGGCGTTATTCACCGCGATCTGAAGCCGAGCAACATATTTCTCCACAAGGACCGCGACGGGCGGGTCGTCGCGAAGATCCTCGATTTCGGCGTCAGCAAGATCCTCGAGGAGGAGAACAACGCCGCCCTCACGGTCGTGGGCACCGTTCTCGGATCGCCGCTCTACATGAGCCCCGAGCAGGCGATGGGCGCCGCCGGGATCGACGGCCGGACCGACGTATTCGCCTTCGGCGGGATCCTCTTCGAAGCGCTCACGGCGCAGCGCACGTTCGATGCGCCGAATTTCAACGCGCTCATCGTGGCCATCGCGACCAAGGAGCCGAAGAGCATCGACGAGGTCGCCCCCAACCTCCTCGAGGGACTGCGCACGCTGATTCGGGAGTGCCTGGTCTGCGATAAGGAGAAGCGCCTCGCCTCGTTCGATCTCGTGCTGGAACGGTTCGTCACCCTCCTCCCGGAGATCGAGAAAGCCGAGCTGAGGCTCCCGCCGCAGCCGAGCGATCCCGACTCCGCGAGCGCGATGCCGGGCGGACGCGCGCCGAGCGATGCGCCGCCGAAGCTGGGGACGTCGCACTCGCAGCCGCCCCCGGGCACGCCGAACGCTGCCGCCGTGCCGCTCGCGATGCACATCACCAACCCCTCGTCTCCGCCGCGGACCCCGGCGCCCGCGGCGATGCCGCTGATGCACACGATGATGTACGATCGTGGCCTCTCCGGGCGCGCCGTCGGCGGGGCGGTCCTCGTCGTGGCGCTCATCGTGGGAGTCGCGGCGGCGTTCACGCACGCCGGGCAGTCGTCCGGCAGCAACGCGGCGGCGAGCGTGGCTCCGAGCGCAGGCCCGAGCAACGGGGCGCTCGGTGCCGCGCCGAAGGGCTCGGCGCCGGCCCCCGAAGCGAGCTCGGTGCCGCTCGTTGCGGTGGATTCGCTCCCGGTGGCCGGCCGGAGCGTCGCCTTCCCCAAGGGCAACGGGCGCTTGTCCGTGGCCACCACGCAGGGGTGGTGTTCGGTGTCGGTCGACGGGGTCGCCCGCGGAGTGACGCCGATCGCGAGTCTCGAGCTGACCGCCGGAACGCATCGGGTCGACTGCGTGCCTCCGAACGGGAAGGCGCGCGCCGCGAACGTCTCGATCGTCGAAGGGTCGCTCACCCGCCACAAGTTCTCGCTCGACGAGTGATGAGCGACGGCGAACGTCGGCTAGAGGAGGCGATCGCCGATGCCTGCCTGGGCGCGGGATCCGGCGCCGCGATCGCCGGTGATCTGCGCGCATTTCTGGAAGGACACGGGGTTTTACCGGAGGACGTCGAGGCCATCCTGGCGGCCCCGCGCCGGCTCGCCGTTTACCGCAGCCTCGTGCGCAACGGGCTGGGCGCCGTCGTCCAACGAATGCTGCCTCGCACCCGCGCGCGCATGAACGCCGCGTGCGCAGGCCGGTTCGACGCCGACCTGACGGCCTTCGCCGACGAGGTCGGGCCCCGCACGCACTACCTGCGCGACGTCCCGGCCGAGCTCTTCGCGTGGGCGGCACCCCGCTGGCGCACGGACCCGACGGTTCCTGCCTACCTCGTCGATCTCGCGGCCTTCGAGCTCGCGTCGTTTGCGGTCGCCGCGTCCGCGACGGTCGCCGCTCGTCCGCCGGCCGAAATCGCTCTCGATCGACCGCTCGCCTTGGCGGAGTCCGCGCGCCTGCTGCGGTTCGGCTGGGCGGTGCACGAACTCCCCGCCGCGGACGACGACGCATCCGGAGAGCCTCGCCGCCGGGCCGTCCATCTCCTCGCGTACCGGGACGCCGATCACACCGTACGCTGGCTCGAGCTGACCGCACTCGCCGCCGCCGTGGTCGAGCGCCTGTTCGCGCGCGAACCGCTCGGCGCGGCAGTGCAGCGTGCCTGCCAGCAGCACGGAGTCGTGCCCGGCGCTGTCCTCCCGGACATCGCGCGCCTACTTGCCGATCTCGGCGCCCGCGGCGTGGTGCTCGGCGCTGCGGAGCGCGGCTGACGCGACATCCCGAATGCGCGCGACCTCGGCGAGGAGATCGTCGAGGCCAGGGATGTTTTGGTCCCTCTCGAGGACGATGGGGACCGCCCCCGTGCGCGCAAGCACGCGACCGAGCAGGGCGAGAACGGGGTCGGGCACTTCGGCGCCGTGGGTGTCGACGATCATCGCGTCCGGCGCGTGGGCCGGCCGATCGTCGCCGATACCCATGTCGTCCACGGCCACCCACTCGTGCCCGGCCACGTGGATCTGGACGACGCGTTCGAGGGGCGCGACGCGCATCCAGTCGTCGACGTCGAAGCCGAAGTTCGTCGCGTTCACGTAAGCGTTGTTCACGTCGAGCATCAGGCCGCAGTCGGCGGCTTCGCACACCCTCGCGAGGAACTCGGCTTCCCCCATCTCGGCGCGGCCCGGGTGCCAGTAGTAGCTGACGTTCTCGATTGCGAGCGGCACGCGCAGGGCGTCCTGCGCCCGACGGATGCGCCCGGCGATACGCGCGACGCTCGCCTCTTTGAAAGACACCGGTAAGAGATCGTGGAGTACCCGTCCGCCGACGGCGCCGAAACAGAGGTGATCGGAGTGCCAGGGACTGCCGACGTCGCGCACGAAGGCCGCGAGATCGGCGAGGTACGCCGGGTCGACGGGGTCGACTCCCCCCAGCGACATCGTGAGGCCGTGCGTGAGCACCGGATAGCGCCCGGCGATGCGCGCGAGCGCGGCGGGGTAGTGCCCGCCGCGCCCGATGTAGTTCTCCGGCGAGATCTCGAAGAAGTCGACGGGCACCGGCGCGCCGGCGGAGCGCTCGACCAGCTCGTCGAGGAACTCCCACCGGAGTCCGAGGCCGACGCCGCTGAGCGTCACCAGATCTTCTTCTTGTCGCCGCTGCACGTCCCTGCGCCGCAGCTGGCCTCGCCCTGCGCGGGCTTGGTGGCCTTCTTCGACGCCTTCTTCGCGCTCTTGGCCGGTGCCTTCGCCGACGAGGGCGCGGCCGAAGACGACGGAGCCGCCGAGCTCGCGGTGTCCGACGAGGAAGCCGGCGTCGCGTCGGC
>CALKVG010000124.1 GCA_937998045.1 uncultured Myxococcales bacterium | reverse complement strand
GTGGAAACGGGCGGATGGGTGAACGTCGGCGGCGGTGGCGGGGGGTTCGGCAACGGCGGCGGCGGCGGCAGCGGCGGAGCGCTGCTCCTCGAGGCGCCGACCGTCGCGATCGCCGGCGCCATAGCCGCCAACGGCGGCGGCGGCGGCGGCGGGTGCGGCGCCGCAGGCAACACCGGCTCGAGCGGGCTCCCGAGCGCGCAGCCCGCCGACGGCGGCACCGTGGGGGGGAGCACGATGCTCGGTGGCGTCGGGAGCGCGGGGACGACGACGACCGGTAGCAACGGGCAGGCGAGCATGTCCTGCGCGACGGGCGGCGGCGGCGGCGCCGGCTGGATCCGTATCAACACCACTTCGGGTAGCGCCACGCTGACGGGCGGCGTCGTGTCGCCCGACCCGACTACACCCTGCACGACGCAGGGCACGCTGAAATGAGGACACGCCTCACCCCGATCCTCGCCCCTGCGCTTGGCGCGACCGGCGTCGTCTCCTCGCCATCTCGGCCCGCATCTTCACGCTAGCCGGCGGAAGCGCGCCGGTCCTGCATCGGCGCGCAACGCGTGCGCTTCACCCGATCGCGCGCGCCGCCGAACCGGCGCGCGTGTCGGTACGGGCTTCTTGCGGCGAGCGGCGATGAAGGCGATCGCGAAGGAGGTGGGGACCGTCGACGCAACGCGCGACACGATGTTCACGGATTGGGCGGCCGTCGACCGCTTCGCGCGAGAGTTCGTCGGGCAGGCCGAGCGCGCCGTGAAGTCGGTCCAAGAATCGGCTCCGGCGTAGTGCACCGCCGTCGGGCTGCCGCGTCCGCGTGACGAGCGGGTTCCACAGCGCGACGAGCGACTTCGTCCGCGTGTCGGGCCGTTCGACAGCGAGACGAAGGAGTCCGTCCGCGTGACGGGCCGGCTCGACGGCGAGGCGAACGACTCCGTCCGCGTGACGAGTGGGTTCGAGAGCGAGACGAACGACTCCGTCCGTTGCTCGAAACGCGCGAGGAGCGTCGCGTGCGCAAGCTGGAGCAGCTCGCGCGGCGCGGGTGAGAGGGTGGCCGGCAGCGCCTTGGTGTCGGCCACAGATTGGGCCGGAACTCGCGAAGCCACCGGCTGGCCCAAGGTGCCGGCGCCGTCCGCTGAAGCTGGAACGTGGACCCAGACTGGCGGGCGAGGGGCGCGGGCCTCGTCGCTCGCGCGGCGCACGGCGGCGGTGAGTTTCGCTCGGTGGGGCAGGGCGGCGGGCCTCGTGCAGCGCCGGCCGCCCGTTCGCACTCGCTGACTTGTCTGCGCGGCGGCCTCGCTCCGTACGCGCGCGATTCGCCTTTCGTCCATACGGGCCCGCCCGTCCGTTAGCGAACGAAATACGGAGCGAGCCATGACCAACTCGAATCGAAGCATCACGGCGCGCCCGCGCGCCGGCCGCCTGTCCACGCTCGTCGCGCTGTCCGTGCTGACGACCGCGGCATGCGGCACCGGACCGGCTTCGGAGGCGACGGCCACCAACGAGAGCCCGCTGTCGCTGGCCGCCGGCCCGAGCCCGGGGGCACCGAATCAAGGCGCGTCGACGGCGGTGGCGGCGAGTACGCGCCCGACGGGCGGCGCGAGCCTGAGCCCTTCGCAAGCTTCGGTCGTGGACGCGCACGTTTCGGCTGCGCCCGCGGCCTCCACGACGTGTCCGTACAAAGTCGTTCGAAACACGGCGAACAGCTGGCTTCTCACGAACCCGAAAGTGTACATCGCGTACTGGGGAAACTACTGGACACAAACCACCGGGTCTCCCTCGGGTCATACGGAAAAGACGCAGTACGACGCCACATGGTCGCTCCTCGCTTCGTCCATTCCGCTCTACACCCGGTTGCACGAGTACGGCATTGGCCAGGGCCAGTGGCTCGGCTCGACGACGACGCCGACCGGCCTTCCGGCATCCGGATCGATCAGCGAGTCGCAAGTCACCGGCGAGCTTCAATCGGAGATCAACGCGCACATCGTGCCGGCGCCCGACGCGAACACGGTCTACATCGCCATGCTCCCGCCGGGCCTGACGGACAGCGACGACACGACGAACGGCTGGATCGCCCACCACCAGTTCTTCACCAGCGGCAGCACGAACGTGGCGTACGCCGTCATCGAATATGGCTCCGACCACCCGACCACCAATGCGATCATCTCCCACGAACTCTCCGAGGCGGCGACCGACCCGGAACCGTTCACCGGATGGGACGACACTTCGAACGGCGAGATCGGCGACTTCTGCCAGGGCTCGGGGCACTTCCGAGGGATGCTCGGCCAGACCGTACAGATGATCTGGTCGCAAAGGGACTGCGCGTGCATCGACCGCTTCGACCCGTCGAATCCCGATTTCAACGGCGACTGGGTGGCGGACCTGGCCGTCACCGGTAGCGCGTCCGATCTCGGAACGAACCACGTCGGCGTCGCACTCGGCACGATCGCCGCCTTTTCGCCGACGAAAGTGTCGACGAGCGACTTCAACTCGTTCGCGACCACGGCGGGAGCAACCGCGTTCTCCGGAGATTTCGACGGGGACGGGTTCGCCGATCTCGCCGCCGCGGGCGTCGCATCCTGGAGCGGGGTGAAGGTCGCCTACGGCCACGGTGACGGTACGTTCGGTTCGACCGTCGGGATCGCCACCTCGTTCGGAGCGGATTCCGCGATCGCCGGCGCCAAGACCGTGGTCACCGACGTCGACGGCGACGGCCGCGCCGACTTCGTGTCGACGGGCGCTCCGGGTGCGACCGCGATCGCGGTCGCGTTCGGGGCGGCCGCAAGCACGTTCCGCGTGACCAACGTCGCGAGCACCTTCGCGTCGCAGGCCGCGGCCACCGGCGCGCATCTCGTCGCGGGCGACTTCGACGACGACGGTCGGGACGACTTGGCGCTCGTCGGCGGGTCGACGACGACGGTGCCGGTCGCGTTCTCCAACGGCGACGGCACGTTTCGCCTGACCAACGCGGCGAGCTCGTTCGCTGCCATCGCAGCGCAAACCTCGTCCCGCGTCGTCGTCGGGGACGTCGACGGCGACGGCCGCATGGACCTGATTGCGGCCGGGGCTTCGTCCACCACGATCACGGCAGCGCTTTCGAAGGGCGACGGCACGTTCAACGTCGTCACGTCGAACAGCAGCCTGGCCGGCTCTGCGAGCCAAAAGGGGGCCGTCCTCGTCGCGGGCGATTTCAACGGCGACAGCCAGGCCGACGTCGCGGCGACGGGCGGCGCCACGTGGACCACGGTCCCGATCGCCCTTGGAGCGTGCTGCGGCGACTTCTCCTATGCGAACCCGACGAGCGACTTCGCCGGCTATGCCGCGCAAACCGCCAATCGCGTCGTCGACGCGGTGGGCTATCCCGTGGCGACGAGCGGCTGCACTACGAACTGCCCGCCGGTTCAGATCAACGCGGGCGGACCGGCGGTCTCGCCGTTCGTCGCCGACGAAGACTTCAGCGGCGGCAGCACGATCGACCACGCCAATACGATCGACCTGAGCGGCGTCACGAACCCCGCCCCGATGGCGGTCTATCAGGCGGCGCGGATCGGCAACTTCACGTACACGATCGGCGGTTACGCACCGGGTTCGAGCCACACCGTGCGCTTGCACTTCGCCGAAACGTACTTTTCGACGACGGGCTCGCGCGTCTTCGACGTGAGCCTCAACGGCAGCGCGGTGCTGACGAACTTCGACATCGTCAAGG
Organism: uncultured Myxococcales bacterium; assembly: GCA_937998045.1. Taxonomy (GTDB): domain Bacteria; phylum Myxococcota_A; class Polyangia; order Polyangiales; family Polyangiaceae; genus Palsa-1150. Next base: position 5,762 of record CALKVG010000124.1, on the reverse strand, counting down.
CGGCGGGCGCGGAGAACAAGGCGATCGCGGAGTCGTTCACGACGAACGCGAACGCGAGCGGCGCGTTCGTGATTCAGTTCACGAGCGTCGTCAACAACAGCCTCGTGTCCGGAATCGAGGTGAACTGACTGCTCCCCGACCGACGTCGAACCGCGGGGCGCTACGGACAAGTCGACGTGGAAGGCGTGCGGGGCGTGCCGACGATCAGGTAGCCGAGCTGCCGAGTCGAGCCCTGCTCGAATCCCGCATTCGTGTAGGAGTCTCCGACTCGCGTGAAACACGAGCCGGTCAATGGCTTCGGGCCGCGCCGTCGATCACGGATTCGGCCCACGGAGGAGCGTCTCGATGCGCTGCGTATACGGACTCTGCGGGTTTGCTTGCAGGAACGAGCGCGCCGCGCGCTCGGCAGCGGTGTGGTCGCCGGCCGCGACGAGCGCCTCGATTCGCAGGACCGAGGCTTCAGGTCCCATGCCTCCTCGCGGAAAGCGCCTGGCGTAGTCTTCGAGGATCGACAACGCGCGCGGAGCGTCGCCGCTCGCGATCGCGCTGCGCGCCCGGTCGAGCGCCGCCAGCTCGGCAGCGGCCCACGAACAGCCTCGCTCTGGCCGACCAGGCGTGCGCGTTGCGTCCTCGCACCGACGCGAACGAGAAAGGAGGACTCATCGGGGCAGCCGGCGCCGGCGCGATACTCGAGACGGATCCGCTCCTCGGCGTCTGCGGCGAGCGCGACCTCGACACAACCGATCGCGAGCCACGGCACGCCGATGGCCGCCGCGAGGGGGCGCCAGCTGCGCCGGGCGAACCACTGCTGGCGACTCATCGCCCGCGGAGGATAGTCGGCCGGCGCGCGCCGTCGGTTCGATTCGGAGCTGGAGCCGAAAGTTCAACGGGCGGTCGTCGCCCGGGTCAATCTACGGCAGGTCGACGTCGGCGCGCGCTACATCCCGGCGTCGGGGAGCGGCGCGGGTCCGCCGAACATGGTGAACGAGCAGTGGTGCGTGGTGGCGTCGCAGGTGGCGCCTTCGCTCATGCACCAGCACTGGGCCGCCATGGAGCACGTGCCCGGGTCCATGGTGGCCGAGCCTACGCATGTGTGCGTCATGGCGCTGCAGACGTCACCGCCGCAGGTGTGGCCGGCGCCGATGCAGTCGGTGTCGTTCGTGCACGGCATCGCCGGCGGCGGCGCCGCCATAAGGCCTGGCTTCACGGTGCCGCCGCCCATCAGGTTGCTGATGCGGCCCACGTTGTTGACCGACAGCTCGGTGAAGTAGATGTTGCCGTCGGGGCCCAGGCAGATCCCCTGTGCCTCGGCGTTCGGCGTCGGGATCTGGTACTCGGCGATGGCGCCGGCGGGCGTGATGCGGCCGATGGCGTTCGAGGCGCCGGTCTCGGCAAACCACAGGTTGCCGTCGGGGCCGGCGACGATCGCGCCAGGGTTGCCGCCCGACGGGACAGGGAACTCGGTGATGGTGCCGGTCGGCGTGATGCGGCCGATCTTGAGGCCGTCCTTCTCGGTGAACCAGACGTTGCCGTCGGGGCCTTTGGCGATCCCCCACGCGTTGCTGGCCATCGTCGGGATGGGCCACTCGGTGAACGTGCCGGTCGGGGTGACCCGGCCGATCTTGTTGCCGGCGGCGTTCTGCTCCGTAAACCAGAGATTGCCGTCGGGCCCGGTGGTGATCCCGTAGGGTCCACCGTCCGCGGTCGGGACCGCGTATTCGGTGAAATTTCCGCCCGGCGAGGTATTGGCGACGTTGTTGGCGATCGGCTCCGTGAACCATAGGTTGCCGTCAGGACCCGTGGTGATGCCGGCCGAGTCGTGTCCTCCTGGCACACCACGCTCGTTGATCTGGCCGCCGGGCGTTACGAAGCCGACGCCTTGCTGCTTCGTATACCAGACGTTGCCGTCGGGGCCGGCGGCGATCCCGACGGGGCCGATGTTGGTGAGGGGGGTGGTGTAGAGCGAGAACGCGCCGGACAGCGTCATCTTGGAGAGCGCGCTCGGCTTCGTGCTCTGGTGGATGAACCAGAGGTTCCCGTCCTTGCCGGCGACGATCTGCCCCGGCTGGCTGGGCGTGTCGATGGGGAACTCCGTGAACGTGATGGCCGGCCCGACGCCGCTCATCGCGCCGCCGCTGTCGGCGCTCGTGGTCGTCCCGTCGGTGCCCGCGCCGGCGTCAGACTGGCCGGGGGCGGCGCCATCGCTGCCGCCGGCAGGAGGAGGCGCGCCTTGGCCGGGGCAGACCCAACCGCTGCCCTCCCACATGCACATGGACGACGCCCCGCCATCGTCGCTCACACCCGCGCCGCCGCTGGTGCTGCCGCTGCTGCTCCCGCCGGGATTGCCGCTACCGCTACCGCCGGGATTGCCGCTCCCGCCGGTATCGCCACCGCCGCCGCCGCACCCGCCCGCGAGCGCAAGCCCGAGGAACCAGAGCCCACGTGTGAGAATTTGCTGCCGCATGCGTTACACCAGTAGGTCCGGGATCGCGGTCGTCGCCATCGAATCGGCCATGCCCCACGAGCTTGCGGTGCTGCCAAGCGCCGTGAGCAACGTGAGCCCGACGCGGCTGACGTTCTCGCCGACCAGGCGCACGTGTGTGTCGCCCTTCAGCTTCCCGCCCGCCTTCCCGGACACCACGATGGGGTAATCGGTGCCGCCGTGGGTCTGCGATTCCCCCACGCACGACGTCGTATACACGACCGAGTTGTCGAGGAGGTTGCCGGCGCCGTCGGGCGTGTTCCTCATTCGCGCCAGCGTGTCGGACAGGCACGACATGGCGAACTTGACGCCATTGTTGAACCCCTCGGTCGCGAACTGCACGCCCTTCGGACTGGTGCGATGGCCATAATCCTCGTGGAACGCCCCCGAAAGACCGGCGTCCGTGTACTCGCTTTGGCAAGACGGGGAGCTGAACTGGTACGAGAACACGCGCGTCAGATCGGCGGCCATCGCGAAGACCAGCAGATCGGAGAACGCCTGGCCGCGCATGCGCGTGATGTTGTTGCCGTCGGGTCCGCGGGTCGGATACGCCTTGTCCGGATCGACGAGGGTGGCGCTGGTCATGCGCGGCGTGCCGGCGGCGATCAGCTGATTCTGCAGCTCGTGCAGCCCCGACAGGTGTTGGTCCAGACGGTTTTGATCCTCGACACCCAGCCGCGCGCGCAAGCTCGTCGATTCTGCGGCGATCGCGTCGAGCACCATGCGACGGCGCAGCAGCGACGGATCGGGCGCTGCGGGCATGCCGGTGCCGGTATTGGCGTATTGGAGCAGCTGCTGGAACAGCATCGCCGGGCTGAAGTTGGGCGCGTTGGGCGCATTGGGCCCCGACCACGAGATGTTCATCGTGCCGCCAGCGGTCGACATGCCAACGTGGAGCCCAATCGGGTACAGCGTGCCCGTGTTGGTGATCGCGGCGGCCGCTTGATCGATCGTCGGCAGCTGCACGGTGCCGCCCCCCGTCTGCGCGGCCGTTAGCGCTTGCACCGGCATCGCCTTGTGCGGCGAGATGTCCGGGCCTTTGATCGTCAGGCCCGTGACTACGGAGATATACGGCTTGACCGCCTGCAAGGGGCTCAGCTCTTCGCTGAGCTCCCAATTGGCTCCGACGCCCGTCTTCGGTGGTATCCAGCGGGAGGGGATGATGCCGTTGCCGAAGAACCAGGTGCCGAACCGCACGGGCAGCGCCCCGCCCGCGGCGTACGCCGTGCCGTTGTCGTTCAGCATGCCGGCCAGGCGAGGCAGCGGGACGGCGACGGCGATGCCGCCGCCCACCATGCCCCGGAGCACAGCTCTGCGCGAGATGATCGTTCGCCTTGAACGTGCCATGTCTTTGCGCTTCCTTCTCGTTATGGCTTATTGGGTTCGACGAATCGGAAGGCATCGCTGGAGACAAGGCTCAACATGAGCTGGTCAGCCTTGTTGCCACTGGCGGCGAAACCGGAAGCCAGCGTGTCCAGGATGGCGGCGTCGGCCTGAACCGCTTGGCGGCTCTGCGCGTTCATGTAGACCTTGCTGACGAAGCACGGGCCACTGACGGCCGCATTCCGTATCACCGTCCCCATCTGCGCCAGGCCGTTGAACGTTGCGGCATCCAGGTTGCCGGTGGCGTCGATAGGGTGACCGTTCTCCAGGGTCCGGTACTCGCCGATGGCGTCGAAGTTCTCCAGGCCAAACCCGAGCGGGTCCATCAGCGAGTGGCAGGAGTTGCAGGTCGGGGCAGCCCGGTGCGCGGTGAGCCGCGTGCGCATCGTCGCCGTCGGATCGGTGGGCGGTGGCAGCACGGGTACCACGCCGCTCGGCGGCGGCGGAATGGGCTCGCAGAGCAGCGCCTCGCGGATGAATTTGCCGCGTTTGGTCGGCCCCGTACGCTCCGGCAGGGCCAACCCGGCCAGGATGGCGCCGGTGCCCAGAATGCCTGCGCGCGGCGAGTCCGCCGGGAGGGTCACCTTGCGGAAGGCCGTGCTGCCGGCCGTGGGCAGTCCATAGAGCGTGGCCAGCTCGTCGTTCACGAACGTGGTCTTGTTGTCGAGCAGCGACAGATAGTCGCCGCGCGTCGTGAACACCATGTCGGTCACGCGCATCTCGAGCTCGGTCTGCATCGCCGAACGCAACGTCTCCGTGAACTTCGGGAACAGCGTCGGGTCCGGCGTCGCGTCGTGCAAATTCTGCAGCGCGTACAGCTCGTCGACGAACGCCGCCATCCCCTGCTGCGCGTGCGCATCGGCCATCATCCGCTGGGCCTGCGCCGTCACGCCGTCGGCGGTCGACAAGCTATCCTTGCCGGCGGCATCCAGCAGCGTGCCGTCGGGCACCGTGTTCCACAGCGCCGACGCCAGCCGGGACGCCATCTCGTAGCTGTTGTATTTGGTGCGACCGCCGTCCGCGGCGCTGGGAGCGCCGAGCTCGACCCGATAAAGGAAGTTCGGCGATTGCAGGATCGCGCTCACCGCGTACTGCATCCCAATCGTGATCGTGCCGCCGGACTGCCCGGCCAACGTCGTCGCCAGCGTGACCAGCCGGTTGGTCTCGTCGGTGGTCAGCGGTCGCCGGTACGCGCGCTGGCCCAGCGCCGAGATCGCCTGCGAGGCGCAGGTCGTGTCCGTTGCCGTCATGGGCACGCAGGCCAGCGCCGCCTTCGCCCGCGTCGGATCGGCGAACACCCAGGACGCTGCGGCATTGGCGGCCGCCTCGTAGAGCCCTACGGCCGACGCCGACGACACGATGCTGGACGAGCCGATCGACGCGAACCCGTTCATCAGCTGATCGGGATCCAGCGGGCCGATTGGCGCGCCGGAGCCCAGCAGATCGCGCACGCTGTTGGCGTACTGCGACGCCGTGATGCGGTGCATGTGCGCGACCGGCTCGGCACTGGGGCCGACAGACGAACCGCTGGAACCACCGCTGGAACCACTCGAGTTACCCGCCCCCGGCGTGCTCGAGCTGCCGCCGGTCGACGCTGGCGGGCTGCCAGTCGCCGTGCCGGAGTCACCTATGTAACCGGTGCAACGCGCGCCGGATGCGATCAAGCCAGCCAAGGAGGCTCCGATGAAAAGTCGCGATGATAGCTGCGTCACGAGGATTACCTCCGTCGACAGGGCGTCGAGCACACCGCCCGCGTCACGCCGCGGTGGAACGGCATGTGGGTCCAGCGTCTCGGCGTCGCCAAGCGCGAGAAAATGCGCAGAGAGCGGACGAGAACGATCCCGTCGCAGGTGGCTTCCTCGGCCCGATCCGCTCCTGGTCAATGTGTGGCTAGAAG
>CALKVG010000123.1 GCA_937998045.1 uncultured Myxococcales bacterium | reverse complement strand
GCGGCCTGCCGGTGAGGACGCTCGCTCCGCCATAAAAGTGACCAGGTAGTGCTAGCTAGCCCTCGGCTCACCGTGAGGACGGGCGCCGGGGTGACCTCCGCGGCGCAGGCCGCGGCGCGCTGCGCGGTCCATCTCCTCGGCGAGGTCGCGGAGCTCCCGCCGGGCACAGAGGCCGGCCCATCGATAGCGTTCGCGGCCTGGCCGTCGTGACACGCGTCGCCTAACGCGCGGAAGGGACGCATTCGTTGACATGCGCCTGACGCCAGAGGATGGGGTCCATCGCGCACGCGATCTCACCGCACAGCGACGTGACCGACCAGCCTCGCGTGCTACCGTCGCACCATGCAGAACCCGACGAAGGGCGATCGTTCGGGACGACCCAAGAAGGCGCCGCCGACCCCGTGTCTGTACCTCGGTTGCTTCGTCTTCGACGAGCCGGGCGAACGCGATCGGACCGGGACGTTTCAGATGGTGGTCGAAGCCAGGTCCCCGGAAGACGCGGTCGATCGCTTCAGCAAGCGCCTGCGGAAGCTCCGGACAACGACGACGCTCTTCGACGACCCGACGACGATCTACATCAACGGGTTCATCAAACTCTCGGGGTCGTTCGAGGACGGGCTCCTCGTGAACTACGAGGCCGGAGACAGCCCGCCGGCGCCGCATGGCCAGATCGGTTGCCTCATCCCCGAGCAGAGGGATCACGGAGCCGACGCCTACGGGTTCGACCCTTCGCAGAAGGGCAAGAAGCTCAAGGAAGACGCCGACACCCTCGAGCCCTTCCTCGACTTCGGCGGCGAGAGGTTCCGTGAAGCGCTCGAGAAATCGAAGGGGACGACCATCGACTCGTCCCGGAGCAGCGGGGCAACGCCCTCGGGGTTCAGCGCGACGCCAGGCGCGTCGGCTTCGGACCAGAGGGAAGCAAAGAAGGCGGAAGCGCGCGCAAAGAAGGAGGAGGCTGCTCGTGCGCGTGCTGAGGCTCGTGCGAAGAGAGCCCGAGCCGCTGCGCTTGGCCCAACACTTAGGGAGCTTGGTCCGCGCGGTCGCGATCCCAAGGCGACACCTGGCGCGACGACGAGCGGCGATCCCGGACGGGAGCGAGCGGCCCGCGCGCCGGGCTCCTCGTCGCCTCGACGAAAACCCCGAACGTGACGGGCTGCGCTCGTGGCGAAGGACTTTCTGGCGGAGATCGTGGCCGAGCGGACCCGGCGCAACCCTGAGTTCCCCGATCTCGTCGCGGAAGCGGGCGCGCGTCGAGCGCTTGCACGAAAGCTGTCGCCGAACGTCGAACCCCGCGCCGGCAACCCAGCTACCGCCCGCCGGCGGCACCGCTCCTAGTCCGTGCGGCGCTCCAACGAGCGCGAGCGACGGTTGCCGGATTCGGGCACGACGTTCATCGCTTCTTTGCTGCCCGTTTTCCAGGTGACCCCTTGGCGGCGGGGGCCGGCTCCCCTTCCCCTTCGAGCGCCGCGAAGCCTGCAGCGATCGCCGCGCGCAGCGCGTCCGTCCGGCTCATGGTCACACCAGGACGCGAGATCCTCTTCGCTAGGTCGTCGGCCTTGGCCAGCCACTCCCTCGGGATGCGGATGGCAACCTGGACGGTATCGCTCGGGGGCCGGGGCACGGTTGAGGTTTCTAGCAGGGTCCACGTTTGCGCCTCCAGCAGGGAGGTCTCGGAGATGGCGATCGAGCGGTTCGCCTGCGATGTGTGCGGAACGGAAACCGTGGGCGACGCGTTGTGCGGACGGTGCCTGGGTGAGCTCGAGCAAGCGGCGCACCCGCCCTTCCCTCGGAAACCTGCCGACCCACGGCATGCGCTGGCAATGGTCACGCGCATCCGCGACCGGCTGCGGGAGCACCTCAGGCAGCGCCCTCCCTGCCCCCATTGTGCGGCGAGTCCTTCCCTCGTCGTCGACCTGCTCGACGCCGAGCAAGCGAGCGCCGAGATCCTCTGCTCTCTCGACACCCTCGCCCAGCTATCTCGCGACCCGCGGTTTGAGCTCGACTCTGGCGCGCTCGCAATGCTCGCGGACGCGGCCAGGCGCTGGCATGCCGTCATGGCGGACCTTGTCGAGCGATTGGGCGGCCTCGTTCTGGATCCGGTGGCCGGCCCGTAGGCCTCAGCTGGACGAACGGCGACGTCGGACCCTGCTGGGTCGCGTCAGCCTCGCCGCTTCTTGCGCCGCCCCGGCTTCGCCTCCGCAGCTCCGAGTTCGGCGATGGTTGCGGCAAAGGCCTTCCGGCCCGCCGGCTCCAGCTGCTGCGGCGACTGCGGATGGGCTTGAGCGCCACGCGCAGCTCGCCGGCCCTCGCGATCTTGCGATCGCCATCGAGTCGCTCCGGCGAGACGAGGCTCGCGCAACCGTCGCTCCCCAGGACTTCGACCGAGGCAGCGCGACGTCGTTGATCGTCTTCCCTCGAACGCCACGCCATCGACGCTCTCGAGGTCCCAGTCGGCCGTGGCCCGGCGGTCGAAGCAGGGAATCCGTCCCACATGAACCCTTCCAGGTTTGCGAGGTTCGGGGCCCACTTCGCTCCCCGCGCTCTCGCGGTACGCAGCACCCCGACGAGATCGTCCGATGACACCGGGCCGGCGGACGCGACACAAGAGCCAGCGCCGGAGGAGGCCGGGACCGCGTAACTCGCGCGTAGCAACGACGGCACGCTAAGGAGACTCATTGCCCCCGAATCCGGTGCAGGAAACTTGGAGCGCCGGCTCGTCGATCGTTTCGTGCCCGCATGAAGCGCCGGACGGGCCCCCTCCTTCGCCCGAACCCTGCCTGGTTCATTTTCGCCGTACTCGCTTTCGCGGCGGCACGTTGGTCGCGATCGAGGTGCACGAGCTCGCTGAGCATCAGCGCCGGCTCCAACTGTCAGCCGACTGAAGGATAAGCCGATCGGATCGGCGGCCCTCTCGCTCTTCAAGCACGTCAAGCCGATGCGCCAGATCGAGATGGCCGAGATCATGAATAGGATGCACAACTACAGTAAGCCGTATGCGGCGGGCCTCGTCTCGAGGACGAAGCCAGAGCTGCTCATTGAGCGCCGCAAGCCGAAGAAGGCGGCGCGTCCCAAGCCCGAGGGGCTCGCGCAGATGGAGCTCGAGATGCGCGCGCTCGAGCAGGACATCTTGCAAATCGACGAGTCATACGGACGCGACGTCGTCAACCTCACCATCGCGCGCAGCTATGTGAAGAGGCTGCTCGGGAACGCCAAGATCGTGAAGTATCTCGCCGCCAAGCACGCCGACGTGCTCACCGAATTTCAAAAAATCCAAGAGGCCGGAACCCTCGAAGGCTGACCCCGCGCGCGTCCGCCGATTCCGTCGTTGCGGAGATCCGAGGCGCTCGGCTCCCGGATCTTCTTGCCAACACCCGATCGGCGGCCGATGGGCTAGCATCGGTCGCGCTCATGGCCAACCTCCTCAACCAGCTCACCGAGCTTGCTCGCACCTTCGCCGATTCGGTCGTCGCGGAGATCCGAGGCGCCTCGCTTCAGGATCTTCTGGCCCAGGGGGGCGGAGGTGGTGGACGACCCGCCTCCGCTCGTCCCGCCGGCCGGGGCCGGGCGCGTGGACCTACGCAGAGGGTCGCGCGCGGCCGACAGCCCGAACGCCTCCCTCGCCGCTCCTCGGAGGATATCGAGCGGGCAATGGATTTGGTGACCAAGCTCCTGAGGCCTCATCCGAAGGGAATGCGCGCCGAAGAGATCCGCAAGATGCTCGGGCTTGAGCCGCGCGAGATGCCTCGCGTGCTGAAGGAGGGCTTGGCGCAGAGGAAGCTGAAGTCGCAAGGGCGGCGGCGGGCGACGACCTACTTCGCGACGTAGCAGCGGCGGCCCTCACCCCCACGCCCGCCGAAGGCTCAAGCTCTCGTGCTGCGATACATGCGCGTCGGCTTGGCGAACGGGCGACGGGTAGCCGTAGTGGGACTTGCCGTACGTTTCTGCACGGCTGCCTGCTCCAAAGCCGAGTAGAACCTCGGTTCGTGGAGCCTCCGCGCCAGCCCAGGAGTGTCGTGGCCCTCGGAGCCGCTGTCGTGGGTGGCGTTTGGGGGCTTCTGGGGG
>CALKVG010000122.1 GCA_937998045.1 uncultured Myxococcales bacterium | reverse complement strand
TGCCTGTCTCGTGGGCTCGGAGATGTGTATAAGAGACAGAGCTTCGACAGGTCGACGTGGCCTGCGACGTCGAGCGCCCCCCAGGCCCTCCGCCACGAGGCGCGCGAGAGCGGGCCTGCGCCGCCGACCTCGATGGACGACGACTGCGCCTCCACGTGCGCGACGTCTCCGAGATGGCCCTCGAAGCGGCCGAACACGCGGCGGCGGTCGAGCGTCGCGTCGACGTGGGCGTCGGCCTCTCCCCACTCGCCGAACGACCCCCCGGACACGTCGAGCACGACATGGCCGCTCGCGCCCGAGGGGCGCACGACCGCGTCGACGTCGATCGAGAGGTGACCGCGCACCGGCTGCGACGTGCGCGCGAACCTGGCGACTCGCGCGAGGTTGACCCGCCGGCCTTCCGCGTGCACCTCCAGCTCCCTCGGCGAGGCGCGGATGGAGGCTCGGAGCGGCGTGCCGAAGCCGGAGATCTCGGCGTCGTCGACGCGCAGCTCGTCGCCCGCGACGCGCATCAGGGCTGCCTGCGCGACCGCGCGTACGTCTCCCCGCTTGACGGTCACGCGCAGGTCGCGAAGGGACGTGCCGTTGGCGAGCCCCACGTCGGCGCTCGCGGCGACGTCGGTGCCCGCCCCGGTGAGCGCGATCTGCACGGGCATGTTCCTGGGGGAACCGTGGGCCTCGACCGTCGCCGTCGCGAACTCGACACCGGGAGCTTCGAGCCCCGCCGCCTGGAGCTTCGCGTCGAGCTTGGGGGCCGCGAGCGGGCCGGAGAGGCGCGCCCGCAGCGAAGCGCTCTGCATGCCGAGCGCCCCGCTCGCGAGTGCGTCCCCGGTCGCATCGAGCTGCGCGTCCAGCCGGCCGGCGCCGAGGTCCACCGTCCCGTGCGCCGCGACGGCGGCTCGGCCGCGCGCGATTCCGCCGAGCCGGGAGACGTCCTCCAGTCGCGCTGCGTCCACCCGCGCATCGAACGCGACCGCGAACGACGCTCCCTTCGGCGCGAGGAGCAACGTGACATGCGCCGGGGCACCGGGTTCGCGGACGGTCGCGTCGACATGGGCCTGGACGGCGGCGTCCGCGCCGCGCGATGCGTCGCCCGAGAGCGTGGCGGGAGGGACGCGCGCCTTGCCGACGCGGCCGCCGGCGAACTGCACGGCAAACGTGGTCGAAACGGCTCCTTGCGCCTGGGCTTGCGCCTGAACGTCGGCCGTCGCGCTCAGGTCCGACGTCGGCGCGGACGCGGCAAGAGCGTGCGCATCGATGTGCGTCGCGTCCACGTGAAACGCCGCGTGGGGCGCGGGAGCCAGGGAGACGGGCCCCGACACGCGGACCTCGCTCGGGCCCACCGTCGCGTCGGCGGCGAGCAGGAAAGAGGCGAGATCGCCGTGCGCTTCCGCGTGCACGGACGCCGGCTGCGACAGCGAGCACGACGGACACGCGACGCGCAGCTGCTCCGGGGTTGCGCGGGGGACGTCGACGACCGCGTCGATCGCGCCGCCGTCGTAGGAGGCCGAGACCGATCCGGCGACCCCGCACGCCGTACCGGCGAAGGCGAGGTGCGCGGCGAGATCGCCGCCCTTCGGCGAGGGTCGCGCGAGGTGGGCCTCGAGGTCGCCGGCGGCGCCCGCCTCTCCGAGAACGCGCCGCGCGGTGAGCCGCGCGTGGCCGACGTCGACCGCGAGCGCGCCCGGCGCGACGCGGACAGCGGCGTCGAAGTCGTCGAGGTCGGCGTCGACCGGGGGTGCCCCGGGCGGCCGGCCGTGAAAGGCCGCGTGTCCCACGTGCGCTCGCCCGATGGCGAGCGCCACTCCGCGTGAGGAGGACGAAGAAGGGGACTTGCTGACGAAGGTCCGCTCGAGGCGCAGCGCGCCCGACGCGTCGGCGTCGAGGTTGACATCGGCCCGATCGAGGGCGACGTCCACCAGCTCGATGTTCACGGCGTCGCGGTGGACGAGCGATCGGATGAGGGGCGCCAGCGAGATCCGCGCGTCCGCGCCTTCCACGCGCAGCACGGGCACGCCCTCCGGGTCCTCGGCGTGCGCGTCGATCCCGGCCGCGTGCGTCGGCGAGATCGAGCCGATGCGGTCGATGGTCAGCTTCCCCGGCAGCGCGGAAGCGAGGGCCGCGTTGACGCGCGAGACCACGGCGCGGCGCATCGCGGGCACACCCAGATGCACGAGCGCGCCCCCGGTGAGCGAGAGCACGAAGACGAGCGTGCCCCCGATCGGCGTCAGGACAGCGCGCGCGAGGCCCATTCAGAAGGCCTCCAGGACGCCGAAGGAAAGACCGATCGGCGCGCCCGTGCCGACCTCGCCGGTCTTGCCGAAGAGCGTCGGCTGGATGCCCTCGCTGGGGTCGTGGTTGAACACCGCCGTCTCGTTCGGGTAGCCGAGGACCTGCAGGAACGGGATGCGGTAGCCGACGTCGAAGCGAATGGGGCCGACCGGGGTGTCGTAGCGAATCCCGGCGCCACAAGACATGTGCAGATGGTCGAGGCGAACGTTGAATTCGCGTGAGGACACGTCGCCGGCGTCGCAGAAGACGGCGGCATTCAGCGGGCCGGACACCTCGAAGCGAAGCTCGGCGGAGGCCTCCCACTGCGTGAACCCGCCGATCGGCAGCAAACACTCCGGGTTGGTGGGGGGCGCCTTGCCCGGCGGAGGTTGGCAGCCGAGCGTCGTCGGGTTCACGTTGGCAGGATTCAAGAAGCCCACGAACCCGTGCGGCGCGATCCCGCGCAGCGGAAACCCCCGGTTGGAGTTCGGGCCGCCGGAAAAGAAGCCGCGAAAATACATGATCTGAATGTCTTCGTTGTTCGAGTAGTCACCGTAGTTCGCACCGAAGAGGAACCCGAGCTGCGTGCGTGCCGCCAGCGTCACGCCGCGTGCCACAGGCACGTATCCTCGCACCTCCGGTGCGACGCGCACGTCGCGGGCCGTTCCGCCGAAGATTCCGCCAGCGACCTGCAGGTCGTTCGATAGCCACAAGCCCTTGTGCGTGTGGATCGGGTCGTCGCGAAAATCGAGCGTCGTGACGAGCTGCGGAAACGAAAGAATGGCGTTCGGAGGCAGCTGCGCGGGAGGTGGCGTCGGTTGGCCCGCCATCGGTGCGACCGTCGGGACGAGGTAGAAGAAGGGAATCTCGCTCTGTACGTTGTGCGCGAGCGTGACGACCAGGTGGCTGCCGAACCTTCGGTCGAGCCCGATCGCCCCTTTCGGCTCGATGTAGCCGACCACCGGCTCACTCGGGTCCGGATTCGGCGTGACCAGCAGCGGGTACACGTTCATCTCCGGTCGCACGAACAACGTCGTGCGCGGCTCGATGAGTCCCGGCATCCGCAACTGAACGCGAAGCCGTTCCTCCAGCAAGTAATTGGTCGGCGAGACCAGGTGGTCGATGCGCGTCGGGTAGAGAACCACGCCCGGCTTGAAGTCGATGCTGAAGTCGCGGAGGTCGCCGAGGAAGTTGTGGTCCTCCCAGCCGACCAGACCGTGCACCTCGGCCTTGATCTGGTCGAGCTCGAGGCCGCCGCCGAGGCGACTCTCGCGCAACTTCGCCGG
>CALKVG010000121.1 GCA_937998045.1 uncultured Myxococcales bacterium | reverse complement strand
TCCTCGACGAGATCGGCGACATGGACATCGTGGCGCAGGCGAAGGTCCTGCGGGCGGTGCAGTCGGGCGAGATTTCACGCGTCGGCAGCGAGCACGTGATCCACGTCGACGTCCGCGTCCTCGCGGCGACCAACAAGGACCTCGCGCGCGCCGTCGAGCAGGCCACCTTCCGCGAAGATCTCTACTTCCGCCTCGCCGTCTTCCCCATCCGCAGCCCCTCGCTGCGCGAGCGCGTCGAGGACATCCCGCTCCTCGCGCAAGCGTTCATGGAGCAGTTCGCGCGCGAGAACGGCATCCGCCCCAAGCCCATCGACGACGACGTGATGGCGGCGCTCTCGTCGCGCAAGTGGCCGGGGAACGTGCGCGAGCTGAAGAACGTCGTCGAACGATCGGCCATCCTGAGCGGCGACCGCGTCACGATCGCCGATCTGCCAGAGGACCCGCACGCGAGCCCGTTCGAGGAGGAGCACGAGACCTCGTCGGCGGACGCGAGCGGCCCGACGGAACCCGTCGAGGACGAGCCGACGGAGGCATCGCGATCGGTACCGCCGCCTCCGGCGCAGGGCGTCGTCGTCGGCGGGCGCCACCTCACGCTGCGCGAGCACCGCGAGAAGTCCGAGCGCCAGTACATCGTCGACACGCTGAAGATGACCGGGTGGAATATCTCGCGTACGGCGATCCTTCTGGGTGTCGAGCGAACGAACCTGCACAAGAAAATCCGCGCCTACCAGATCCGCCGCGGCGAAGGCTGACCGGGACCGTTCGCTCGTCGAGCTCAGGAGGCTCTCATCCAGTGGTGTTCCACTCCCGCCGTCGCACGCTGCTCGAACAGAGGATGCTCGGCAGCGGCATCCGCGAGCGCTTCGCGCCGGGCCGCGCGCCCTGCCTCGTCGCGCTCCACGGCTTTGGCGGAGCGGCCGCCGAGCTCGCGCCGCTGCTCGATCGCGTCGCCCAGGACGGCTATGCGATCGACGCTGCGCTCCTCCCCGGCCACGGGACGCGCGCCGAGCACCTGCAAGAGGTCACCTTCGACGCGTGGGTGAGCGCCGCGCGCGAGCGCGCCACCGCGGCCGCCGCCGCGCACGGTCGCGTCGTCCTCGCTGGCTTCTCCCTCGGAAGCCTCATCGCCATGGCCCTCGCCAGCGAGCGGCCCCCCTGGCTCGCCGGCCTCATCGCCCTCGGCAACGCGCTCACGCTCCGGGCGCATTCGTCGGTGCCTCTGGCGCTCCTTCACCGGCTGCGCCGCCCGCTCCCCGACGTATACCTCGTCAAACCGCGCCCCGCCGATCTCGTCGACCAAGGCGCGATGGACGCCGTCCTCACCTACGACCGCCACCCGGTCCGCGCGGCGCTCGAGGTCTACCGTGCCGGGGCCCGCGTGCGCGACCTCGTCTCGCGCATCGCGTGTCCCACGCTCATCCTGCACGGGCGGCGCGACCTCGTGTGCTCCTGGCGCAACGCCACGTGGCTCGCCGAACGCATCGGATCGCGCGACGTCACCGTGCGCATCTTCGAGAAAAGCGCGCACGTCCTCGCGTGCGACGCCGAGCGCGACGACGTGGGCCGCGAGGTCGCCGCGTTCCTAGCGCGGCTGTGACGTCGCCGGAGGGTGTCGCGCCGGCTCGGAGAGCCGCTCGCGCACCATCACGAACGTCGCGAGCCCCATGAGGAGGGCGATCGCCAGGACCAGGAGCACGTTCCCAAGCCACTCGCCCGGTCGCCCCTCTTCTTCCGCCGCCGGCTGAGACCTCGCCCCGTCCGCCGACGGCGGCGCGTGCACCTCCGACGACGACGCCGGGAGCGCGGCCGAGGACGCGGGCAGCACCGCGGCGGACACCGGCAGCGCCGCCTCCCCCGCGAGCTGCAGCGCCGCGTAGCTCTGCGACGGAAGCGGCGCCATCGAGCTGCGAAGCTTCGGCCGGCGACCCGCGAGCAACCTCCGCACGTCGCCGAGCATCGCGTACGCGCTCTCGTATCGATCGCGCGGATCGTCCGCGGTCGCCAGCTCGATCACCGCCTCCACGTCGGCCGGCAGCGGCGCCTGCCCCAGCGCAAACCGCAGGCAAGCGCCGACCGACCAGATGTCCGCCGCCTCGCTCGGCGGTGACGCGGGCGCCGCGCGCCGCTCGGGCGCCGAGAACGGCCCGACCCGAGCCGCCGCGATGCGGTCCTCGCCCTGGTGCCCGAAGTCGACCAGGCGCACCGATCGCGACGTCACGATCACGTTCGACGGCGAGACCCCCCCGTGCAGGATCCCGTGCGCGTGCGCGATCTCGATCGCGTCGAGCACCTGCGACGCGATGCCCAGCGCCACCGGAAGCTCGACCCTTCCCCTCGCCAGCACCTGGCTCAAGGGATCCCCTTTCGCCCACGCGCGCACCACGACGGGCAGGCCCCGCGCGTCGGTCCCCTGCTCGAGCACCTTCGCCACGCGCGGGTGCTGGAACCGGTTCGCCGTCCAGCACGCGCGCAGCCAGTCCGCCCGCGCGTCCTCGTCGGCCGCCAGCGGCCCGAGCAGCGAGCGCGCCACCGCCCGGTCCGCCCCGCGCGATACGAGAAGGCTCTCGCACACCGCGCCTGCGCCGAGCGACCGCTCGACCGTCCAGCCGCAAATCGTCAGTAGCCGCGACCCCGCGCTGGGCTCGCGGTTGCCTCGCACGCTCGCTGAGTCCTGTAGCATGCGGCAAACATGGGGCTCAGGTGCTCCCCGTCGAGCCCAAACCGCCCGCGCCGCGCACTGTGGCATCGAGCCCGACGGCAAGGACGAGCTCCGCGCGCGCGACGGGGGCAATCACGAGCTGAGCAATACGTTCGAGCGGGGCGATCGTGACGGGCGCGTCGCTCAGGTTGACGAGCAGGACGCGCACCTCGCCTCGGAAGTCGCTGTCGATGGTGCCGGGCGCGTTGAGGATGGTGAGCCCTGTCCGCGCGGCCAGGCCCGAGCGCGGCCGCACCTGCCCCTCGAAGCTTCGCGGGATCGAGAGCGCCAGCCCCGTCGGCACGCTCACCCGGGCGAGCGGCGCGACCTCCAGCGGACCGCTCAACGCCGCGTGCAGGTCCATCCCCGCGGATCCTTCGGTCTGATAGCGAGGAAGTGGGACGACGATGAGCCCCACGCGGGCCACCTGGATGCGCAGATCGGGAAGCATCGCGGCGGCATCCTAGCTCGGTTCGCCCGAGCTACTCCGCTTTCGGCCCTCGAGCGCCCGCTCGCCGTCGTCGCTTGACGCCACCGCCTCGACTGGTACTTCCGCAAAGAGACATGCCCGCTCGCGAGACCGTCCTCATTCTGGACTTCGGCGCCCAGTACACGCAGCTCATCGCTCGCCGGGTGCGCGAGCAGCGCGTCTACTGCGAGATCCACCCTTGCACGCTCCCCCTCGACCAGGTGCGCGCCATGGAGCCGCGCGCCATCGTCCTGTCCGGCGGCCCCGCCAGCGTGTACGCGCCCAGCGCCCCGACCGTCGATCCTCGCCTCTTCGACCTCGGCGTGCCTGTCCTCGGCATCTGCTACGGCTTGCAGCTCATCGCGCACCTCCTCGGCGGTAAGGTCGAAGCCGCCCGCGCCCGCGAGTACGGCCACGCGCGCGTCGTCGTCGAGAAGGCGGAGGGCATCTTCCACCGCTTCGCCAAGCGCGAAAACCTCGACGTCTGGATGTCCCACGGAGACCGCATCGCGGCCCTCCCCGCCGGTTTCGCGACCATCGGCGTCAGCGGCAACACGCCCTTCTGCGCCGTCGGCAATGCCCAGAAGCGCATCTACGGCGTGCAGTTCCACCCGGAGGTCGTGCACACCCCGCGCGGGGCGGACATGCTCGCGTCGTTCCTCTTCGACGTCGCGGGCCTTTCGCCCACGTGGACGCCCGGCGTCTTCACCGAGGAGGCCATCGCCAGCGTGCGGTCGCGCGTCGGCGCCGAGGAGCATGTCGTCTGCGGTCTGTCCGGCGGCGTCGACTCGTCGGTCGCGGCCATCCTCTGCCACAAGGCCATCGGCGATCGCCTCACGTGCATCTTCGTCGACAACGGCCTCCTCCGGCAGGGCGAGACCGAGCAGGTCGTCGGCACCTTCCGCGAGAACTTCCGCTTGAACCTGGTCGCGGTCGACGCGCGCGAACGCTTCCTCTCGGCGCTGAGCGGCGTGTCCGACCCGGAGCAGAAGCGCAAGATCATCGGGCGCGTCTTCATCGAAGTCTTCGACGAGGAAGCGAAGAAGGTGCGCGCCGGCAAGGGCGTGAGCTGGCTCGTGCAAGGGACGCTTTATCCGGACGTCATCGAGAGCGTATCGTTCAAGGGACCGAGCGCGGTCATCAAGAGCCACCACAACGTCGGCGGCTTGCCCGAGAAGATGCACCTCAAGCTCATCGAACCGCTGCGCGAGCTCTTCAAGGACGAGGTGCGCGCGGCCGGCGAGGAGCTCGGGATGCCGAGGGATTTGCTGTGGCGGCACCCCTTCCCCGGCCCCGGCCTCGCGGTGCGCTGCCTCGGCGAGATCACCGAGAAGCGCCTGGAGGTGCTGCGCGCCGCCGACGCGATCGTCGTCGACGAGATCCGCACCGCGGGCCTGTACGATGCGGTGTGGCAGGCGTTTGCGGTCCTCCTGCCGGTGAAGAGCATCGGCGTGATGGGCGACGAGCGAACGTACGAGGAAGCGTGCGCCGTGCGCGCGGTGCGCTCGGTGGATGGGATGACGGCCGACTGGGCGCAGATTCCCTACGAGGTGCTCGGGCGGATCTCGAACCGCATCTGCAACGAGGTGCGGGGGATCAACCGCGTCGTCCTCGACATCACGAGCAAGCCGCCGGGGACGATCGAATGGGAGTGAGCGCGCGCGGGGGGAAGCGGGCAGAGAGGACGCCGCTGGCGGCGATGCCGTGGACGTGGGTCGGCCTCGCGGCGACGTGCGTCACGCTGGCGAGCGGGTGCGCGGTCGGACCGGCGGAGACCGTGCGCCGCCCGACGGTGTCGCTCCGCGTGCAAGGGTCGCCCCCGGATGCAGCCGTGATCATCGACGAGGAGGCCGTGGGTCAGCTCGATTTCGTCGCGGCGCACGGCGTGGCGTTGCCGGTGGGCGTTCATCACGTGACGGTGAAGGCGAGCGGGTACTTCCCGTGGGACCGCGAGGTCGAGGCGAAAGAGGGAGCGGGGCCGATTCGGCTCGAGATCGCGCTGACGCCGGTGCCCGATTAGGGCCGGGGGGAGAGGCTTTTCGAGCCAATTCCCTTGACGCGCCGCGCGTTTCGAGCCAGGTTGCATGCCCTTCGCATGTCCAACCGCGCAATGTGGAACGTTCGCAAGCGTCACGAGTGGCTCGCCAAGCCGCTGAAGTCGAAGCGCATCAAGCGCGCCCAGCGGCTCCGCTGCGGTCTGCAGGACGCGATCGATCGTCGTGGCGGTGGCGAAAAAGCTCAGCAGGAGAGCTGAGCCTCACGCGCCCGCGAGGGGCTCCGTCCCTTCGCTCGCCGCGGCCCACGTCATCGTCGGCGTGTTGCGCGCGAAGCCCAGCCGGCCCGCCGCGTCGACGACGATGAGGCCTCCCGTCCCGCCCACGCGCGCGCCCATCGCGCGAATCGCGGCGCGCGCGGCGTCCTCGGGGTGCACGCCCGCACGGAGAAGGTCCGCCGCGAACCGCGCGAGGCCGACGCGCAGGATCGCCTCACCGTTTCCCGTCGCCGAGCAGGCGCCCGCCTCGTTGTCCGCGTAGGTGCCCGCCCCGAGCACCGGTGTGTCCCCGACGCGGCCGACGCGCTTGTCGACGCGTCCCCCCGTGCTCGTCGCGGCCGCGACGTTCCCACCCGCGTCGCGCGCGACCGCGCCGACCGTGCCGCCGCCGCCCCACTCCGTCTGCGCCGCGCGTGCCTCGATCCAGCGCGTCCGCGCGTAGTCCGTCGTCATCGCCTCGCTCGCGGCGCGAACGAAGCCGCGCTCGACCGCAAAGCGGGCCGCGCCTTCGCCGGCGTAGAGCACGTGGCGGCCGTCCTCGAGGACCGCACGCGCGATCGCGATGGGGTTCGCGAACGGCGGCAGCGCGCCAACCCCTCCCGCCCGAAGCCTCTCGCCCTCCATGATGGCCGCGTCGAGCTCGATGAGGCCCTCCTGATTCAGGCAGGCGCCCGTCCCGGCGTTGAACACCGGGTCGTCCTCGAGAACGACGACGGCACGCTCGACCGCGTCGAGCGCCGAGCCTCCGGCGCGCAGGACCTCCGCCGCAGCCACGGCTGCCTGGCGGCAGCCGTGCACGTGCTGTCTCTTATACACATCTCCGAGCCCACGAGACAGGCAGAAAGCTCGT
>CALKVG010000120.1 GCA_937998045.1 uncultured Myxococcales bacterium | reverse complement strand
TCGTCGGACGGTCGCGGTCGGGGTCGAGGCGCGCACGAGCTTTCCTTCGCGCACGTTCAACGCCTCCGCGAGCACCTCCACGGCGACGAACGCGTCCGCCGTTCCGTGCTTCGCGCGCTGCGCGCCGGTCAGATACTGCGCCGTCGACAGGAGCACGAGCGTGCGTCGCCTTCGCGCGAAAACTCCCAAGAGCGCCGTCCGCGACCGTCCGACGAACACCACCTCGCGTTCGTCCTTGCCGTCGCCGCACCATCCAATCGTCACCGGCGAGTCGCTCGCGCTCGCCGGCGTCGTCAACCCGCGGGCATCCACGTCGTACAGGGCGCGAAGCGTCCGCACGAGGTCCGCCACCGAGATCTCTTCGTCGGCCTTCTTCGAACGCGCCGCGGACGAAGCGAGCGGCTGCACGATCCTCGCCTCACGCAGCGCCGCCAGCTCCTCCGGCGCGAGGCTCGCGGCGAGGCTCGCAGCGGGGACGACCGCCTGCCCCGCCTCGACCAGCGCGAAGAACGCGTGCATCGCGGCGCAGGGTACCCGGGGAGGCGGCCCGGGCGTTAGCCGAAGCCGCCTCCCTCCCCCCGGGACCATGGCCTTACCGTCGGATCGGCCGCGTGCGGATGGCACGCCGGCGCTCTCTCCTCCGGGTCGATCGTCCCTTGCGCGCGGGCCATCAGCTCGCGGGCTTCGCGACTGCGGGCGCAGGCTTCGCCGGCTCCGCGGGTTGCGCGGACGGCGCCGGCGCGACCGCCGCCGGCTCGGCGGACGGCGAAGCGGACGCCGTCGAATGCTCGGTGGCCGCCTTGATCACCGCCTTCTTCTGGCGGCTGCCCTTCGTGCCGAGGAGCGCCCGCGTGGCCTTGGCTTTCGCCGCGGCCTGCGCCTTGTCCGCCGCGGACTTGGCCGCCGGCTTCGTGGCGTGGAGCCCGAAGTCGCCGAGCACGTCCGGTTGCTGTGCGAACATCGCGATGAGCAGGTGCTTGAACGCGAGCGCCGTCGCTCGCGTCACGGCGCGCTTGTCCCGGTCCGCCTTGACCGCGGCAGCGCGCGCCGACTCGGCCATGAGCACGGCCTTGCCGGTTGCGATGCGGTCCTGGAAGACCTGGATGACGTCCGCGGGGGTCATCGACTGACCCTCGAGAGGGAAAGAGCCAGGCAGCTTCGGCTGGTTCTTCTGGATTCCGTCGACCATGTGCTGGTCGGCGGCGATGACGTCGTTACGACTGCTGTTGCGAGTGACCATGGGAATTCTCCGTTCCGGTTCGAAGCCGAACGCCGTCGCGAGCACCGTGCCCTCGTCGCGGCGCGCCTTCACCCCGTATTGGTGACAAGTCACGCTTGTCACGGTTCGGCGCGCCTGAGCGGCTCGTTCGACCTCGCAGACCGGCGGATTCCGCTCGTCGTTTCGCCGGGATGCGACGAATGAAAAAACGCACGGCCGCGGACGTTTTTTGCTCGAGGGCCGTGCGGGGTTGTCACGCTGCGCGCTGGGGCCGACGTCACCACGTCGGTGATCAATGAGCCGAGCGGGGGCTTTCGTCGGATCGCGTCGGCGTGCACTGGCTCGATCAGCACCGCGCTCGGCGCCCGAACGGGAACGCACGCGGTCCGCGACAGCGCGCACGATGTCCCGAGTGGTTCGGGCGACGTGAGCGGCGCTCGGGGTACCACCCGAAGTCGATCGGGCAATGCCCGAACTCGATGGGACAGCGCCCGGAGTGGATCGGGCGACGCGAGCGCCGCTCCGGGTGGCGCCCCAAGTCGATCCGACAGCGCCAAGACTCGATCCGGCAGAGCCCGAAGTCGGTCGGGCGGCGTGAGCGGCGCCGTGGGCGAGGCCCGGAACGGTTCGGGCAACGCGAGCAGCACGGCGGGCGTCGTGGACTTTCGCGTCCGCCGCGCGTCTAGCGGCGGTGACCTATCGCCCTGGTCGCGTGGGCTTGCCTCTCCTGCCGGGCGTAGAGCGCGGCGGTCGCGCGTCGATCTCACGCGCCAGGCGCCCCCCGGGTTTGTTCTTGACGCGGCGGCCGGGTCCTACGAGAAACTCCCCTCGCGCAAGCGAAAGGACGAACCCGCCGTGAACCCTCTCCGCCGTCTTCGAAAGCTCTGCCGCTCGGCCGCTCCCCTCGCCGGCCTCGTCGCCGTCTGCGGGCTCGCCGCTGCGTGCCACCCGTCGGCGTCGGGATCGCTCAACGCGACCGGCTTCCAGAACGACTCGTTCGCCTACAAGGTCGCCATCTCCGGCGGCTCGATCGGCGACGACTGGGATCTCGACAATTACACGAAGAACGGCGACGGCAACTTCGTCCCCAAGGGCGGCGGCATCTACGAGACAACCGTCCTCATCGACGCCAACGACGACGGCACGGTCGACGCCCAGGAGAAGACGAGTACCTACGATCTCCGCTTTCGCAACACCAAGGACGACGCCGTGATCTGGCTGCGCACGATGCCCGTGTCCCCGAGCTTCAATGCGAAGGGGATGGGCGAGATCGCCAAGAAGTACATCGACGACATCCCCGGCTCCGGATACGAGGCCGTGCAGCTCGCGGCGCCACACCCGGCGGCGAGCGACAAGCACTTCGAGTCCAAGGTCGCCGATCGCGCGGTGCTCACGCTCGCCGGAAAGGAGGCGTATGTCACCCGTCTCAACGTGCGCTCGTCGCCGGACGCGAAGTGGACGGGCGTCGAGCTCGTGATCGTGCGGCCCGGGTTCGAGCAGCCGGTGCAGGCCGGCGGCGCGACGGTGCAGGTCCCCGTTCTCCTGGTCGCCGGCTACTCGAACTCGCCGGACAGCTTCAGCAACGACGAAGCCGCCTTCCGCAAGTTCCTGTCGGTCATCGAGATCGGGGGCCGGCGCGGGGTGACCGCCCCGAAGCCGGCGAGCGACGATTCGGCCCCCGCGCCCGCAGGAGACGCAGGGGCGACCACCCCGTCGAAGTAGCGCGAAAGGGGCGGACGACGGAGAGAAAGGCCAAGGACGCCGACCCCGCCACCCTCCGCGCGTGCGCGGGTCAGCGCTGTTTGCGCTGGAAGGCGGGGATGTCCCAGTCGTTCTCGAGGTGAGCGAAGGCATCCTGCTGCGGCGCGGGCGATGCCGCCCGGTCGCGCAGGACCGGGCGCTGCGCGGGGAGCGCGCCGGCGGCGTGGACGCGTGCTTCGTGGGCATGGGCCGACCGTCGGCCGAGGACGGCACCGGCGTCGACGGCGGGACGGTGCGACGGGACCGCTGGACGCGACTGCGAGCTCGGGAGGGACTGGGAGAGCGGCGACAGCGCGGGGCGCGCGGGGGCCGCCTCGAGGGCGTTCTCGTGCTCCTGGGCGTCGAAGCCGGTGGCGATGACGGTCACCTTCACGTTCTCGCCGAGCGAGTCGTCGATGCTCGCGCCGAAGATGATGTTCGCGTCCTCGTGCGCCTGCTCCTGCACGAGGCTGGCCGCCTCCTGGATCTCCTTCATCTTGAGGTCGGCGCCGCCGACGATGTTGATGAGGACGCCCGTCGCGCCCTCGACGCTGATGTCGTCGAGGAGCGGCGAGGTGACGGCCATCTCGGCGGCGAGGCGCGCGCGGTTCTGGCCCTTGGCGAGGCCGGTGCCCATGAGCGAGCGGCCCATGTTGCTCATGACGGTCTTCACGTCCGCGAAGTCGACGTTCACGATCCCGTTCTGCGTGATGAGATCGCTGATGCCCTTGACGGCCTGGAAGAGGACTTCGTCGGCCTTGCGGCACGCGTCGAGGAAGGTGAGGTCGTCGTCGCCGAGGAGGAGGAGCTTCTGGTTGGGGATCGTGATGAGCGTGTCGACGTGCTCGTTGAGCATCGCGAGGCCGATCTCGGCGCGGCGAGCGCGCTGGCGCCCCTCGAAGAGGAACGGCTTGGTCACGACCGCGACGGTCAGCGCCCCTTCCTCCTTCGCGATCTGCGCGATGATCGGCGCGGCGCCCGTGCCCGTCCCGCCGCCCATGCCGGCGGTGATGAACACCATGTCGGCTCCGCTGATGAGCTCTTTGATGCGCTGCACGTCCTCGAGCGCGGCCTTGCGTCCCTTCTCGGGATCGGCGCCGGCGCCCAGCCCGCGCGTGATGTTCGAGCCGATGGGCAGCTTGGTCGGAGCCGCGTTCGAGTTGAGGGCCTGCGCGTCGGTGTTCACGACGACGAACTCCACGCCCTCGAGGCCGAAGTTGATCATCGTGTTGACGGCGTTGCCGCCCGACCCGCCGACGCCCACCACCTTGATGCGCGCCTCGTAGGCCTGTGTTTCGTCCGCGAATTCGATCGAGAAACTCATCGGAATAGCTCCTCCCAGCGTCGTCCCGCCGCGTCTTCGCGTGTATGCGCGGAATCGGCGAATCTAGACAACTTCTCGCACGCGATTCGTAGGAGCGGCTCGCACTCGGCACGTCGCGAGCTCCGCGCGGATCGGAAACGTCGACGATGACGCCTGATCCCAAACGTCCACGTCCACGTCCACGTCCACGTCCACGTCCACGTCCACGTTCACCATCAAAGCGTGGTCGTGCACCGGCACGCAAACCGCGGCGCGCGCCGATCGTCAGAACGCCGCTTTGATCCAATCCCAGAAGCCGGATTTGCGGGCTTCGGGGATCTCGGCTTGCGACTGCATGCGCGCGCGCGAGGCCGCGGGCGGAGGAACGGAAGCGACGGTCGGGCGGGCGGCGGCTTCGGCGCCGATGGCTTGCGCGCCGTACTTCACGAGGCCGACGCCGGTCGCGTACTCCGGGCCGTGGACGAGCTGCGTGATGCCCTTCACTCCGGTGGGCATCCCGACGCGAACGGGCATCCCGAGGATCTCCTCGGCGAACTCGCTCATGCCCTGGAGCAGGACGGCGCCTCCGGTGAGGACGACGCCGGCGCTAAGTTGCTCGAGCAGCCCCGTGTCCTCGATGCGCTTGCGGACGACCGCGAAGATCTCTTCGACGCGCGGTTCGATGATGTCGCTGAGCACGCGGCGCGCGCACTTGCGTGGGGCGTGGCCGCCGACGCCGGGAACTTCGATCTCTTCGTCATCGGCGACCATCCGGCCGAGCGCGCAACCGGAGAGGCGCTTGAGGCGATCGGCCTCGGCCATCGGCGTACGAAGGCCGGCGGCGATGTCGCTCGTGATGTTGTTGCCGCCCACGGGGATGACGCTCGTATGAGCGATGCCGCCGTCGACGTAGAGAAGGAGGTCCGTCGTTCCGCCGCCGATGTCGACGACGGCGACGCCGATCTCCTTCTCGTCGTCGCTCAGCACGGCCTCCGCGCTCGCGAGCGGCTGGAGGACGACGTCCGCCACGGTCAGGCCGCAGCGCTCCGCGCAGCGAATGACGTTCTGAGCGCAGCTCGTGGCGGCCGTGACGAGGTTCACCTTCACCCCGAGCCTCACGCCCGCCATCCCGATCGGGTCGCGGATCCCGTCCTGGCTGTCGACCGTATACTCGCGCGGGAGGACGTGGAGGATCTGACGGTCGGCGTCGACGGGGATCGCGCGCGCCCCTTCGAGCACGCGCTCGACGTCGCCGCGCGTCACCTCGCCCCCGGCGATCGCCGCGACGCCGTCGGACGCCGACGAGCGCACGTGGCCGCCGCCGATGCCTGCGTAGATCGTGCGGATCTCGACTCCCGCCATCGTCTGCGCGCTCTCGATGGCGTCCTTGATCGACCGCACGGTCCAGTCGATGTTCGCGACGATGCCCTTTCGAAGACCGCGACAGGGCACGATCCCGACGCCGAGGATCGTGATCCCGTCGCCCTCGACTTCGGCGACGACGGCGCACACCTTGGTCGTGCCGATGTCCAGCCCAACGACGATCTCGCCCTGCGAAGCTGCGGGGATCATATGTCCACCGGGATCGCATACCGCCGGACCGTGGGCCAAATCTTCTGCGCCCGCCGCGAAAGGGGCTCAGCGCATGCGGACGACGACGCGATCGGGGCGGGCTTCGTTGTCGAGCATGATGGCGTCGGCCTTGGCGCCGCGTTTGTCGAGCTCGGCGACGACGCGCGCGGCGTAGTCCAGCTTGCGGCGGAAGGGCGGGCCGCCGAGAGCAAGCTGCATTCCCCCGCGGCCGACGACGAGCACGAACGCGCCGTCGGCGTCGACGTGCACCTCCTGGAGCGGGCTTCGCTTCGCGAGCGCGCCGCGGTCGTATTCCACGGCCAGATC
>CALKVG010000119.1 GCA_937998045.1 uncultured Myxococcales bacterium | reverse complement strand
CTACGCGCGCTACCGGGCGCGCGGCGTCGAGCTTCTCATGATCGACTCCGAGATCGCGGGATCGGCTGAGCGCGACGCGATCGAGGCGCAGCGGCGCGGCTACCCGTTCCCCATCGTGCGCGACGACGGCGCGCGCATCGCTCATGCCCTCGGCGCGCAGTACGCCACGTACTCCGTGGTACTCGATGCGCAGGGCCGCATCCGGTATCGCGGTGGAATCGATAGCGACAAGAGCCACATGCACGACGACGCGCAACTCTATTTGCGGGACTCCGTCGAGGATCTTCTCGCGGGACGGTCCCCGCGTGTGACCGAGGGGGAGGCGCTCGGCTGTGCTCTGCAAACCTGGTGAGAGACTCATGTGCTTTCTGACGCGACTCGGCAACCGGACGGGCGGACGCGGCCGCGCGATCGTCATCGTCTCCCTCGTCGGTTATTGCGTATCCGCGGCGGCGGTGGCGTGCTCGAGTCCCTCGGCGCCCGAGAGTTGCTCGATCATTTCGCAGAACTGTCCGGCGCCGCCCCCGAGCTTTAGCAAGGACGTACAACCGCTCATCCAGAACTATTGCGTGATGTGCCATAGCCCCGGCGGGATCGGGGAACCGACGGCGGACCTCACGTCGTACGCCGGCGTCTACAAGGCTCGCGCCGAGGTCCAGCAACAGGTTTATCAATGCCTGATGCCGAACCAGGACGCCTCACCGCCCCCACCGAAGCTCACGAGCGATCAGCGCGAGACCATCGTCGCGTGGGTGGCGTGCGACGCGCCGAACAACTGAGACGGCCGTTCTCAGCCGGGGACGCAGAATCCGAAGACGGCGCTGTCGGTCTCCGAGTTCGCCTTGACGTGGAACGTGACCTGCCAGACGCCGGCCATGAACAGGTTGACGCCGTCGATCGTGAAGGTCCCGTCCGCGTTGGCCGTCATGGTGGGCCAGGTCGACGACGCATGCCCGTGGTACGGCATGTACGGCAAGACGCCGATGGGCCAGCCGCTCGGCCAGGGCGACGTCGTCTCCGGTGGGAACGTGACCCCGGTCACGGGGTTTCCCGACTTGTCGAGCACCTTGACGATCCACTGGTTTACGCCCTTGGCGGGCGGTTCTTGTACCTCTTGCCCCTGGCTGTTTTCGACGGAGACGCTGACGAGTTGGACCTGAAAGTTGCCCGACGATCCCATCGCCTTCATGCCGGGCGCGTATGCCTCCGCGAGGCGGTCGCTCGAGCAGTCGACGACGTCGCTGTCGCTGGGTGCGGCATCCGTGGCGTTGCCGCCCTTGGGCCCTGCCGCGCCGCCGGATGACGAGCACGCCGCCAGGATCGCGCAAATCGTAGGCACCGCCGCGGGGAGACCAATCTTGCGCATGGGTACCTACCTTGCCATCCGTCGGGTCGTCCGGCGAGCCGAGCGTATCTCGCAGACAGTGGCAGCTTGGCGCTCGTTCGGCTCACCATGCCCTGGCGCCGATACGCAGCGGACGGAGGAAAGTTACGCGAAATCGGCCTCGGGAACGTGGCCCCCGAGCCTCATCAGGACCGTTGGGTTCCCCTCCGTGCCCTGGCGACCGGGACGCGACCTCGCCGCCCGTAGTGACGGGCGCACGAATCCGCTCATGGTACTTTGGAGCTTCGGTGCTGCCGCGCGCTCTTTCGCCTCGGTCGTCGATGGCTCGCCTCGCATTTCTGACGGGAGCGCTGACGGCCGGTGTGCTCGCCCTTGCCGCAAGTTGCTCGAAACCGCCGCCGGCGGCGTCGTCCTCGCCTCTGGACGGCGCACCAGGCGACTCGACAACCGAAAAGGCGGGCGACTCGCGGGAGGCGGCTCCAGCCGCCGACGCGCCCGTCGACGCACCTTCCTGCCTGGCGGAACCTCATCCGAATCGCTGCGCGGGCGACGACTCCACGTTCGTCTTCTTTCCACCCTTGGCGTGCGACCCGAGCTCGCAGAGCGACGCCGGTCGCGTGGATGGCGGAGCTTCCGACGCCGGCAGCTCGGATGCGGTCGCGAGCGCAGACGCGAGCGACGCCGACGCCGGCCTCTGCGCCACCATCACGACGCTCGACGTATTCTTCACTCCGCAGGCGTGCCGGGCATTCGTCACCGCCGAGGCGAACGGTGACGTAACGGGTTCGAGCGATCCGCTGGCTCCCGTCATCGACGAACCAGCCGACGGCGACATGCTGACGGCCGACAATTGGTCGATCTTCGTATGGCACCAGCCGACGTACGACAGCCGCCGCGACCTGCTTCGCCGCGCGCTCGATCTCCTCGAGCCATCGGCCTACGCGTATTCGTCCCTCTCCGGCACAGCGTACGTTCTGGAGTTCACCCAGGGCTGCACGGAGATCCTTCGCGTCATGCTCGCGGAGGCGTTCTGGGTGCCGGATCCTTCGTCTTGGGCATTATTGACGTCGTTCACCGGGCCGATTGAGGTGCGCGTGATCGCGATGCGTTTCCAGAACGACGCGCTCGTTGCCAAACCCGTCAGGAGCGCGCCCGTGACGATCACGATGCAAGGCCGCGTCGGCGACTGAAGCGCGATCACGGGAGGCACGCCGGGCCGCGATCCGAAGTCCACTCCAAGACGGTCGCGCCCACTGTGAGCGTGGTCAGCGGCGAGGTTGCGTCCGGCGATAGGTCACCCGAGGCCACGAGAGCGTCGGCGACGTCGTGATCGATCGGGCGCACCCTCACCCGGGACGTGACGCGATCCACGAGTCCGGACACCCGAACGGCCGCCGTGACCGTCGATTGGGCCGGATCCGCGGCGGCCGTCTCGAGTAGCTGCGACTGGGCCGTGCGCGCGTCCCACATGAAGAGCGTGGGGTTCCCGTTCTCGTCGGCGAGTTGCTCGCGCAGAAGCACGAGCGGAGGGTTCGCGCTCGTCGCGACCGCTTCGTCGTCGGCGGCCACGCCGCTCGCGTACACGACGACGTTCCCGGCGTACGCGACGAGCTCGAGCCACGCGCGGCGGTCTTGCGTTGCGCCGCTGGGCCAGGAGTGCCCCATCCGGTCGTTCGCGAGCGTGACACGGACCGCGGCTCCGCCGACGTCGGGAATGACGCAGAGCTTCGACGAAATCGCGGGGTCGAGGGTCTCCTGCACCAGCCGCGTCTGCGCAGGCAAAGCCGAGCCGAGGTCGACGCCGGGCATGGCGTGGCCGTGCACACGACGCGGCGGCGCGCCGACCACCGCCGCTGCGACGCCGGTCGATTCGGGCATGTGGCAGCGTCCACACGTGCGCAGACTCGCCGGCTCGGAGTACGTCGTCGCTCGCCACTCGTCGAGGGTGCGCTCGACCTGAAGCCCGTGGCCGTTGGTCACGGCATGGCAGGTCCCGCACATGGCTGCGGACTCCGGTTGGCCTCGATCGAGCGACGGCGAGTACGCCGAATCGTGCACCGGGTTGGCAATCGCATCCGCCAACGGCCCTCGCATCACACCGTCTTCTGCAAGCACGAGCGAAGCATTCTCGTCGCGGGTTGCCGTGTGACAGACGACGCAGGTCACGCCGCGCAGCGCGGCCGGGAGCTGCTCCAAGTTGGTGCCGTCGACCGTCGCGCCTCGGGCGACGGCGAGCGGCGCGTGACATCGCACACAGAACTGGCCCAGCTGGCCGCGCGTCTCGCGCTGGCCCCGCGCGTTCATCGCGAGGAAGATTGCGTCGTCGCCGGCATACGCATGCATGCTGAGCGACCACGCCTGGTAGGCGTCGGGGTGGCAGCCCGCACAGCGTAGAGAGTCGGTCGGATCGCCAGACGGAGTCGAACCTTTGTCCGCTGGCCCCGAGGCCTCCGTCTCCGCGCGACCGCAAGCTGCTGCCGCGAGGCTCAGTGCGACGTACCCGAGGATCGACGAGGCACGGCTCACGGACCGCAGGTATCGCCTGCGCATGCGCTCGCCTCCGTCGGGCAGTGGGTCGTACGGCAGGCGGCGCACGCGGCGCTCGACGGCGCCGCGCACTCGCTGCCGCAATTGTTCTGCTCGCATCGCACCAAGGCGAGAAGAAGCGCCGAGGCGCGTGGGCACGAGGCCACGACGCATCGCTGCCAGCACGGATCGACGTTGGGAACGGTCGAGAGCCCGAGATCCGCGGGCGGCGCGCTCCCCGCCGGGCATGCCCCTGCGCACGCGAGCGTCTGCGCGCAAGTGGCGCTCCCGGTTCCGAAGTCGTCGGGCGCCAGCGCGCAGGACTCCGCTTGGGAGCCCATGGCGGGGTAGTAGGCCCCCGAGAGGGCACACATCTCGCTGGCCTGGAAGTCCAGCCCTTGCAGGATCTCCTGGGGGCCTCCGAAGAACTCACAGGCGAAGCGCACGTGGGAACCGGCGGCGACCGGGACGCTGGCCTGGAGAGGCAGCGGATTGGCCGCATCCGGCGCCGTGTAGTAGGGCGTCGAGGCCGGCGCCCCCGTCGGAGGGTCGACGAAGGCGGTGACGGCCTGCGCGTGCGCGTGGCCGTGAAAGGACGTGCTGACGATGGTCACGTCGTCGGGGACGAGGCACCGCATGGACGCCCGCGCGGAGGCGGCCGCCGGGATATCGATGAAGGGATCGTCGAAGAAGAAAGCCCCGGCAGGCGTTGCGATGCCTTTCGTGGTCGTCGCCAGGGTGAGATCGACGCGCGCGTCGATGTCCTGGGCCCCCGCGTCGAGGAAGTGAACCTCCACGAGGAGGACCTCCCCGGCGCGTACGGGGAGCCCGACTCCGGCGGGGAACGAGAACGATCCCGTCCGTGCTTGCGATCCGTAGACCTCCCCACGCATGTGCCGCATCGGGCTGGAAGGTCCGGCGAAGCAGTCGACAGGCGCGTCGCTACCGTCCGGAATGGAGGTGAGATCCGTTCGGAAGACGAGCACATGATGGGTGCCCGCGGTGGCGACGTGCGACACGCCGACGAGAAACGTGTCGGCGCTCGACACGGCAAGATAGGAACAAACGTAAACGTCGGTCCCCGCCGCGACGTGCTGCTCGACGGCGAAGGGGGGAACCTGCGCTGCGCCGCCTTCCTCTCGCGGCGCTCCGCCCGAAGATTGCGACGACGAGCAAGCGGTCATCCCACCGGCGGCGGCGAGCAGCGCGACGGCGACAATCTTGAGGCACACGGCGCGACGTAGGGTACCCCCAGGCGGCGCACTCGGCCACGAAGGCCGCGGCCCCGCCGATTCGTGGCTTACGCCCGTTGAGCCGCACGGTAGGCCTACGCCGATCTGCGGCGTTTTGCCCCAGACTCCAATGGCCATCGGCGTGCCGCCGATCGTTCCCTGGGCTACGGTCGTCGTCGGATCGTCGCGCCATGCCGCTCCCGCCCTCGTTCCATCCGGCCGTGCGCCACTGGTTCGACAGGACGTTCGCGGAGCCGACCGGCGCGCAGGCCCGCGCCTGGGAGGAGATACGAGCCGGCCGCGACACCCTCGTGGCTGCGCCCACGGGCTCGGGAAAGACGCTCGCGGCCTTCCTCGCGGGGCTCGACGCGCTCGTGCGCCGCGCAGACGGCGGCGACCCGCCGGACGGCGTCGAGGTACTTTACGTCTCGCCGCTGAAGGCGCTGAGCAGCGACGTCCAGAAGAACCTCGCCGTGCCGCTCGCCGGCATTCGCGACGCGGCGGCCGACCTCGGCCTACCGCCTCCGGCCATCCGCACGGCGCTCCGCACCGGCGACACGACGCCCGCTGCGCGCGCCGCGATCCTGCGCGACGTACCGCACGTGCTCATCACGACGCCGGAGTCGCTGTACCTCATGCTCACCGCGGCGAAGGCGCGGGCTCTTCTCGCGAACGTGCGGACGGTCGTCGTCGACGAGCTGCACGCGCTCATGCGCGACAAGCGGGGCAGCCACCTCGCGCTCTCCCTCGCGCGCCTCGACGCGCTCGCCGCCGATCGACTCGAAGGGAGAGAGTGCGGGCGTGCCACCTGCACGCCCGCCCGTCGCCCGCAGCGCATCGGTCTGTCGGCCACGGTGCACCCCATCGACGAGGCCGCGCGCTTTCTCGTCGGGCCGGGGAATGCCTGCGCCGTCGTCGACGTCGGGCACCGCCGCGATCTCGACATCGGCGTGGAGGTCCCCGGCACGGATCTGCAGGCGGTCGCGACGCACGAGCAGTGGGCCGAGATCTACGACCGGCTCGCGACGCTCATCGGCGGCCACACGACGACCCTCGTCTTCGTGAACACGCGGCGCATGGCGGAGCGCGTCGCCCACCACCTCGGCGAGCGCCTGGGCGAGGACCGCGTCGCGGCGCACCACGGGAGCCTGGCCAAGGAGCGGCGCCTCCGGATCGAGCAGCGCTTGAAGGCCGGCGAGATGCGCGCGCTCGTCGCGACGGCGTCGCTCGAGCTCGGGATCGACGTCGGCTCGGTCGATCTCGTCTGCCAGATTGGCTCGCCTCGCGCCGTGACGACGTTCCTGCAGCGCATCGGGCGCTCGGGGCACTCTCTCGGCCGCACCTCGCGGGGAAGGCTGTTCGCGACGTCGCGAGACGAGCTCGTCGAGTGCGCCGCGCTCGTTCGCGCGGTCGGCAGGGGCGAGCTCGATCGCACCGCGCCGCCGCAAGCGCCGCTCGACGTCCTCGCCCAGCAGGTGGTGGCCGAGTGCTCGGCCCGAGAGTGGACCGAGGACGGGCTCTACGATCTGGTACGCACGGCGGCGCCTTTCGCGCGGTTGTCGCGCGAGGACTTCGAGAGCGTCGTCGAGAGCGTGTCCGAAGGCCCCGCGCCCCGCTTGGGCCGCGGCGGCGCTCTCCTGCACCGCGATCGCGTGAACCGCGTGCTGCGCGCGCGGCGGGGGGCGCGCATCGTGGCGCTGACGAACGGCGGCGCCATCCCCGACGTCGCCGACTACCGCGTCGTCCTGGACCCCGACGAGACGCTCGTCGGCACCGTGAACGAAGACTGGGCCATCGAGAGCATGGCCGGCGACGTCTTCGTCCTGGGCTCCCACTCCTGGCGCATCCGCCGGGTCGAGTCGCGCAGCGGCGTCCTTCGCGTCGAGGACGCGCACGGGCAGCCGCCGTCGGTGCCCTTCTGGCTCGGTGAGGCGCCGTCGCGCTCCTGGGAGCTCTCCGGCGCCGTCAGTCGCCTGCGCGCCGACGTCGTCGCGGCGCTCGACGGTACGTCTCCGCCGGAGCGTGGTCGAGACTCGGACGACGGTACGGCGGCCGGCTGGCTGACCCGCGAGTGCGGGCTGCCCGCGTCCGCCGCCTCCCAGGTCGTCGACTACGTGCGGGCGCAGCGAGACGCGCTCGGCGTCGTCCCGACGATGGACGACGTCGTCTTCGAGCGCTTCTTCGACGAGTCGGGCGGAATGCAGCTCGTCGTGCACGCGCCGTTCGGCGGGCGCGTGAACCGCGCGTTCGGCCTGGCGCTTCGCAAGCGGTTCTGCGTCTCCTTCGATTTCGAGCTTCAGGCCGCCGCGACCGACGACGCCATCGTGCTTTCGCTCGGCACCGCCCACAGCTTCGCCCTCACCGAGGCCTTCCACTTCGTCCGCGCCGAACAGCTCGACGCGACGTTGCAGCAGGCCGTTCTGCAGGCCCCGATGTTCGGCACGCGCTGGCGGTGGAACGCGTCGCGCGCCCTGGCCGTACTCCGCTTCGATCGCGGGAAGAAGGTGCCGCCGTTCCTGCAGCGGATGCGCTCCGACGACCTCCTCGCGGCGGTCTTTCCGGCGCAGGTCGCCTGCCAGGACAACGCGCCGGGCGGTCCCGTCGAGGTCCCGGACCATCCCCTCGTCAGGCAGACGCTGCGCGACTGCGTCGGCGAGGCCATGGACGCGGAGGGGCTGCGCACCGTGCTCGAGCGAATCGAGAGCGGCGCGATCCGCCTGCACGCGCGCGACAGCACGGAGCCCTCGCCGTTCTCGCACGAGGTCCTCAACGCCAAACCCTACGCGTACCTCGACGACGCTCCGCTCGAGGAGCGCCGCGCGCGCGCTCTCTCCTTGCGGCGTACGCTCCCCGAGCACCAGCGCGATCTGGGCGCGCTCGACCCCGAGGCGATCGCCCGCGTGCGGGCGGAAGCGCGCCCGGCGCCGCGCGACGCCGACGAGCTTCACGACGCGCTCTTCGGCTGGGTGGTCGCTCCGGTGGACGACGCGTGGCGCGGGTTGCTCGAGGAGCTCCTCCGGCGGGGTCGGGCCGGCACGGTCACGTTGCGACCAGGCTCCGGCACGGCCGGAGACGTGCCGTCGCCCGGTCTGGCGTTCGTGATCGAGAACGCCCGCAAGGTGGAGGCTCTCTACCCCGACGCGCCGAAGGTCCGGCTGCCTGCGCACCTCGCGCATTTGCAGCGCGATGGCGAGTCGCGGGAGGACGCCGTTCTGGCGGCGGTCCGCGGTCACGCCGAAGCGGCCGGCCCTTTCACGCCCGCGTCCCTCGCGGGGGCGATCGCGGTGCCCGAGTGGGAAGTTGCCGCGGCGGCCGGAAGGCTCGAGGCGGAAGGCCTGGTGCTTCGGGGGCGCTTCACGTCGACCGCCGGCGACGAGGAGCTCTGCGATCGGCGCCTCCTCGCGCGCATCCACCGCTACACGCTGGATCGCCTCCGCAGCGAGATCGAGCCCGTGAGCGCGCAGGACTTCGTGCGGTACCTGCTCGAGCGTCACCGCTTGACGGCGCGAACCCGCTCGGGCGGGCGCGCCGGGTTGCGCGACGCCATCCTCCTCCTCCAGGGCTTCGAGATCGCCGCGGCCGCCTGGGAGCAAGACGCGCTCGCGGCGCGCGTCCAGGGCTACCGCCCCGATTGGCTCGACGAGCTGTGCTTGACCGGGGAGGTTGCCTGGGGCCGGTTGTCGCCGAAAGCGTCGGTCGAGAGACACGCCGGGGCGAGCCAGAGCGCGCGGGTGGCGATGGGGTCCACGTCGCGCGCTACGCCGATCGCTCTCGCGATGCGGCGCGACCTGCCCTGGATGCTCGACGCCGTTCGGGGCGGCGAGGGGCTGGAGCCTCCGACCGTGGGTCCGTCGGCCGCCGTGCTCGACGCGCTGCGCCGCCGGGGCGCGCTCTTCCGCGATGATCTCGCCGCCGCCGCAGGGCTATCTCCTCCGGAGCTGACCGATGCGCTCTGGGACCTCGTCGGCCGCGGGCTGGTCGCGAGCGACGGCTTTCAGCCGCTGCGAGACCTGATGACGTCGGCGAGGACGCGACGCGCTTCGCGGAGCACGGTGATCGCGGGCCGATGGTCGCTGTTCGAGAGCGCGCAGTCACCCATGCCTGCCGACGACCAGGCTGACCGAGTCGCCGGCCAGCTCCTGGCGCGCTACGGCGTCGTGTTTCGCGAGCTGACGGCGCGAGAGAGCTTCGCGACGCCGTGGCGAGAGATCTTGCGCGCGCTCCGCCGCCGGGAGGCGCGCGGCCTCGTTCGAGGCGGGCGCTTCGTCGCGGGGTTTCTCGGAGAGCAGTACGCGTTGCCGGACGCGGTGGAGGGGCTGCGTCGCGTGCGCCGCCAGGAGCGCACCGGCGAAGTCGTGCGCCTGCGCGCAAGCGACCCGCTCAACCTTGCCGGCGTCATCACGCCGGGACCGCGCGTTCCGTCGCATCATGCGCCGTGGATAACGATCCGCGACGGCGCGTACGAACCCCCGGAAGAGCGCGCCGCCGACGTGCGTGCGCGCTCGCTTGCTCGCGCGTGACGATTCTGTAATACGGAACTCGGGAAACAGTCTCGCGCAGGTATGGGCAAGGTTGGCGCGAATCGCGCTGAATATGATACGAGGCGGTCGCTGCAGGCGACCGGCGAAGGCTGCCTCCGAGGCCACCCCGTAGCCGGCCCCCCCCGGCTGCGGGACGAGCGACTTCGGGGGCAGCCTCCGCCGGTCGTCGCGACGTCACGCGCATCCTCATTCGGGAGGAGCTAGTTGCCGCAAGTCTCCTCCAGGGCGTCACGTCGTCCGGAGCGTGACGTACAGGCCGCCGTTCCCCCGGACAGCGCCGACACGAATTCCCATGTCGACGACGGTCGCGCTGAACCCGATATCTCGCCCCCCTCCAGGCAGTTGCGCGCGCAGTTGTTCGATGGCATCTCCCAGAGCCTCGTGGTAGCTGAACGAGCGCGACCATCCGGTCGCCTCGATGCCGGTGCGCATCCCGCAGCGCGTGATGGCACCCTTGCCCTCGGGCGGGATGGTCGACCGGGCCGTGGGCGTGGACTCGGCGCCGTCGATGACGCGCACCTCCTGTCGCAAGGGCCCGTCGGGGCCCGCCGAGTAGACGATGATCTTCCCCGGCGGGCACGAGATCGGGAACGTGGCCTCGATCTTCGTCGAATCGGTAAGGCCCCCGCGAATTGCGACGGGCTTTCGAGCGCCGATCGCGAAAGCCGGCGCGCCGGCGTCGACGGGGTCGACGACGCCGCGGCGGATTTCGATACCGTGGTCACCTGACGGAACCGGGACCGACGCGGAAATCGTCACGGAC
The DNA here is from genome assembly GCA_937998045.1 of uncultured Myxococcales bacterium. Taxonomy (GTDB): domain Bacteria; phylum Myxococcota_A; class Polyangia; order Polyangiales; family Polyangiaceae; genus Palsa-1150. The sequence continues at coordinate 363 of CALKVG010000119.1, read as the reverse complement.
TTGTTCGCGGGCGAATAGATCGCGCGCAAACCGTGGGCTTGGACCAGGTAAGGGCACATTGCGTCGGGCGCCACGTTCATCGATTCGTGGCCAGCGCCTGGAGCAAAAAAAGTGCCGCTACCGCTTGCCGAGAACTACCGCCACTCGCGGGACGCGGCCGCCGCGAATCGAATCGCATTCGGGGAATCCGTTCGCCGTAGCCGTCGGCGGGTGGTCCGAGAGCTGCGGAACATGCCCGCCGCTCTCGCGAAGCCGGAGCGGCAGCCCGTGGCCCGACGCTTGCCCGTCCCTCGTTCCTGGGGGCACCTTGGTCATATATATATATATTGGCGCCCATCCAGCAAACCCGCGTGGACGCGCGTC
>CALKVG010000118.1 GCA_937998045.1 uncultured Myxococcales bacterium | reverse complement strand
CGTAAGATCGTCGGCAGCGTCAGATGTGTATAAGAGACAGCGTTTGGCCGGCCATGCAGTCCATACTCGTCATGCACTGCACGCAAACACCGTCCTGCGTGTCGCAAATGGGTGTCGGCGTCGCGCAGTCCGTGTTCCTTGTGCAGTAGCCGGTGCGAAGGGGCGTCTCGGTCACGCCTTGGCAGAACCCTGCTGTGGCCACGTCCGGCGTCGCACCGTAGTTGACGCCGCCCACGGCGTTCGAGTCTGCCTGCGTGCCGGCCAGACCGCACCCGACGTTGATCGTACACGTTCCGCCTGGAGTTGCCTGCAGCAGCGCCCGGCCACCGGCGCCGCCACCACCGGGACCTACGCCCCTGCCCGTGCTGCTGCCACCATTGCCGCCGCTGACGTCGACCACTGCGCAGTCGGCATGCCCTATGAAGCGCAGGTACACGCTGCCGCCCGCGCCACCGCCCCCTTGTCCGTCCATGCCGCCGGAAGGGGGCGAAACGTCTCCCCCGCGCGCGCTGATCTTCCCGTTTCCGACGAGCGACTGGCCGCGAATGAAGATCCATCCTCCGCCCGCTCCGCCACTCGTCCCCGCGCCGTTGTTCTCCTCTCCGGCGCCGCCGCCACCGCCGAAGGTGGCGTGATCCAGCAACGTGTACTGGAGCGGTGCGCCGCCCAAGCCTCCGTTGTCAGGGGGTGTTCCAAGCGCAGAAGCGTAGCCGCCATTGCCTCCTGTCCCGCCGTTGCCGCCACCGCCGCCGCCGGCCTGCTGGCACAAGCCGCCGCCGGCGCCGTCGGAGACGTTGTTCTTGCCAGCACTCTGCTGACCGTAGGCCGTGGGCACCAAGCCTTCGCCTACCGCGGCGGCGTTCGGCGGGGTTTGATCATCCAGGGGGCACACGAGCTGCGTGAGGCTGCCGTTCTGCACTGCTCCGCCGCGTGATCCGTTGGCAGATGCATTGATGGCGCCGTTGTTCGATACAGGACCTTGCGAGAGGAACGCGATGGCGCCACCGCCAGTTCCATTCCAGCTGAAGTCTTGGCCAGAGGTGGCGTTGACGAGGGAGATGCTCGCGCCGGGGTCGATGGTGACCGACGTGTACTGGGGAACCTTGATGACCTGCGTATCCGTCGCCGTGTACGAGTGAAGAAGTGGCCCGTCGAACGTGACGGTGCCGGCGGTCGCTGCTTCGCTGGTTGTCTGTGTCGATACGATCCGTGCGAGCTCCCATTGGCCGGCCTGCGTGTAGCAGCTTGCCGCGCCGGCCGGTTTCCAGCACTCGAGGTTCTCCCGATTCTGACCATCCATTGATGTTGGCGGGGGAGTCAGTCCGGTCGACTGCCAGATGAGGACCAGATCACCCACCTGGAACTGGCCCACGGCAACGACCGTGACGGTCGATTGCCCCTGGGTCGCATCGGCGCTCAGGGCCGAGAAGGCAGTGTTGATGATTGTATCGGGCTGTGTGACCTGCAGCAGACCGTCGCGGCCGTCGCCCACGCCGAAGGTGTCCGCCGACGCGTAGGCCTTCGCCGGCAAGGCCGTCGCAGCTATCGACGCCGCCCACGCCACTGCACGTACGAGTGCGCTGCGCGCCATGCGAGACATGCAAACCATCGCGGGTACCTCTCCGTAGGAGCTCACTGCAGTCGGGCAGACACTCGGGCTACTATCCCTTACGGTATAGCGTCGACTTGGCGATGGCAACATCGCGTTGCCTGCGCGAGCGACGAGGCACCTTCGCTCCCACTCGGGGGCCTCGACGCACGGCTGCAGTGGCCCCACGCCCTATCCGGGCAGAGATGACGTGACGGTCGGGCGCGGCGGACGACGGATGAGGGAAGCATTCTGACGGGGGTCATGGTGCGCCCCGTCGTACATGTGCGCCGCTCGCCGCAGCGACCGAGCGTCGTTGCGGTGCTCAACAGCGTGCGCCCGCGGTTCCACACTTCGAGACGAAATCACTCGCGGAAGACCGTCCTCAGGACGCTATGAGCATGTCACCGTCGGCGGGCTGTGACGCGTGGCCTTCGTTGCCCGACCCGTGGCCGTGGTGCCCTCATGCGGGCGGATCGCCATCCCTTCGTATGGCCGATGGCATCCCCACGAGCGGCCCTGTGCCTCCCGCCGAGCGGCCGTGTCGTTCCCGACGAATGGCCACGCCGGTCTTCGCGCATCTTGATCGCGATCCCCATTCGAAGGGACGCGTTCCGGCGATGCCAGTTCGCAGGGTCATGGGGCCACCCTTTCGCAGGGTCATGGGGCCAGGGAGACGGAGCGAACGACCGCTGTCAGCCTGCCTCGAATCGGCTTAGCTGTCCATCGACTCGATTTCGTGATCTGAACATCCCCGCCCGCGAGATTTTCGCAGGGTCATGGGGCCACTCGTGGGTCTCCGTCAGCGACGACGTCGCGCCCGAGCTCGTGGATGGAGGCGCGGTTTCATCGCCGGCGAGGCCGGCGGCGGGTCCGCGGCGTCGATCGTCGGCTTGAGTCTCGATCGGTACGACTCTCCCTCCATAACGAAGTCGAACGCTGCGTTCCTGAATCGGTCGACGGCGCTCTGCGCGAGGAGCATGTCGTCGAACATCGAGAGCCACTCCGCGGTGTCGCGGTTGGAAGTGATGATCATCGACGCGCGGCCGGTGCGCTCGAGAAAGAGCTGATAGACATCCTTGCTCTCCTCCTTGCTCATCGGCTCGAGCGCGAAGTCGTCGAGGATGAGAAGGTCCACGGTGGTGAGCGCGACCATCTCGGCATCCCGCGAGTTGTCGAAGCGGCTCTGACGAAGGCGCTTGAGCGTCTCGTCGGCGCGCGCGAACTTCGCGCTGTAGCCGTGTCTGCAGGCGATGTGTCCGAGGGCGCTCGCGATGAACGTCTTGCCGACGCCGACGGGCCCGAGGATCGTGACGTGACGGTGCATCTCGAGGAAGCGCAGACTCACGAGCTCCGAGAGCACGCGCTTCTCGAACGAGACCTTCGCGCTTTTGTCCCAGACCTCCAGCCGCATCGATGGATCGAGCCCAGCTTCGGCGGCGCGGTTGTCGGCGGCGGTGTTGTCGCGGCGCGCGATCTCGTCGGTGAGGATCATCAGGAGCAGATCATCGAACGGCATGTCCTGTTTGTCGGCGAGGACGAGCCGCTCGGGCAGCGTGGCGGCGATGCGCCCGAGCCTGAGGCGCTTGAGCGCCTCAATGAGCTCTGGGTTGATCGAAGTGGGGGTGGCCATCAGACTCGCTCCTTCTTCGTCGTGCGCGTGCGCGTCTCGAAGTGCTCCGCGGGGCGAACGAAGCGAGGCAGCGGGAGCTGAACGACCTTGCCCGTTTGCTCGGGGCGCGTGGGCCGCGCGGCGGACCTGAGCATCTTGGCGATCTTCGTGACGCTCACGACGTCGAAGGCGAGCGCGCTCTGGCAGATAGCCTCCACGCGTCCGTCGCCGAACTTCTCGCAGAGCGAGACGAGCGCATAGACCTGACGCATCTTCGTCCACGGCAGAGGGCCGCCGAGCAGACGCTCGGCGTAGATGCCGACGTGCGAGCCCTTCTCCTTGGCCTTCGCGAGCAGCTTGTCGACATCGCGGAGCGCGTAGACGCTCTTGTCCGCGGGATAGTCGGTGGGATCGGTCGAGCGGCCGCCCGGCGGCTGCCGCTCATGCATCTTGATCAGCTCCGTGCCGAAGTAGATCTTCACCAGCTTTCGATCCGCGCGCACGCGCACGTGCTTGCGAAGGTACGGATGGGGGACCGAGTAGAGTGCGTGCGCGACCTGGATGTGGTGATCGGGGTGGACCTTCGCCTGCTCGATCCACGTCGGTACGTCGAACAGCTCGTGCGGTGGCGGCAGCATCTTGGCCTTCTCGATCGACTCGAAGACCTCGCGCGGGATCTTGCGCGTCGTGCCGTGCACCCGCGTGCCGGCGATCTCGCGGCACCAGTGTGCGGCGCTCTCGCGTGCGTGGTCGATGCCGATGAACGTCTCGCCGTCGAACCAGCTCTCGCGAACGAACGGCACCTGATTCTCGACGCGGGGTTTGTCTTGGGGCGATCGGACGCGCGCCGGATCCACGAAGACTGCACGCGCCTGCACGTAGTCGAGGAACGCCGCCACGAGCGTCGGGCTGAGCGCGTCCGGGTCCTTGATCATCGCCTTGGTGTTATCGGGGACAGCGTCGCGATGATCCCGCCGAAGAACATCCACGCGCGATCGAGGCCTTCGCATACGGCCTCCGTCGTTTGCCGGAACGTCGGCCAGACGAACTGGAAGCGGCTGAAGGCGAGAGTCACGATGAGCGCCCAGAGCGTGCGACGGCGGCCCGTCTCCGTGTCGAGGATGATGCCCATCTTGCCGAAGTCCACCTGCGCCTCTTGCCCCGGCGGCGGGTCGTCGACGCGAACGGTGGAGGGCTTGTCGCGCCACGCGAGCTCCTGGTGCGCGTAGCGCCACAGCGTGTCGTAGCTCGCGCGCAGACCGTGATCGCGTACCAGCAGCGTGTGGATCTTGCTCAGCCTCAGCGGCCGCGTCTCGGCGTCGCCCGCGAGCCAGCGCTCGACGCGCTCGCGGTGTTGCTCGACCTCGGTCCACCCGTCGCTCGGTGCGAGGACCGGGCGCGACTGCACGCACTGCGCGACGGCGTGGACCTCGTCGTCGCTCAGCTCGTGCCCCCGCTCGAGACCGAGCCTCGTCGCGGCGGCCGTGTAACGCGCCACCGTCTTGCGGTCGGCGCCAGCCTCGCGGCCGATCTTCCTGTCGCCTTGCCCCGCCGACCAGCGGCGAAGCACTTCCTTGACGTCGATCATGTGGAGCTCCCTGAAGGCCATCGATTCCTCCCGACGGCGACCGGCGCCGTCGTCGGGATCGAATCTCGATTCACTTCAAGTCGCTCGCTCCGAGTGGCCCCATGACCCTGCGAAAAACCCGGTCTGGGTGGCCCCATGATGCTGCGAAACTTCCGTCAGCCTCCCTCGCCGGTGGCCCCTTCATGCTGCGAAAGGGGTGGCCCCATGTGGCTGCGAAAAACTCCGAAAGGTGGCCCCATGTGGCTGCGAACCGGCAGGCGAGGGGCCGTACCGCTCCCGACGAACGGCCATGCCGGTCCTCACGCATCTTGATCGCGATCCCCATCGAAGGGATAGCGCTCCTGACGCGCGGCCTACGCTCACCTGTCAAGCGGCATACCCTGGCCTGTCGCTCTACCTCGCGATCCCGGTTCGTGGCTACGAGCAAGGTGACTCGCGGCCATCGACTGCCTGACGCGTCTCTCCGGCTTCCGTCGTACGCGGCCTCGCGATCCCGCCGCACGAACCCGCGCAGGGAGACATGCGGCTCCCGCGATCGCGTCTCGCCGGGCACACGAGGAGACGCGTGGCACATGCCATCCTGCATCGCGGTCTGGGCAATCCCGGTGCGCGTACCCGCGATGCCCGCCCGTTACGCTGGCGAACCTTCCTCGCGGCCGACGCGATCCTCACCTTGCACCCGAACAGGCCGGACGCGGCCCGTGTAGTGCCCTCTCGTCAGGACCGCGATCCGCAAGATTAGCCCCGCGATCCCTTCTCGCCGGATTGCTTCGCGAGCCCGTTCAAGCAGGGGGACTCGCCCACGGGCTGGCCCCAACGGGACATCATGGAGAACCTCCGCACCAACGGGCGCCCCATTGCCCAGTTGTCGCGCCTGAAGGCCGGTCACTCCGACGATGTCGGGAACGGCCGGCGCTGACGCCGGCTCCGCACGCGAACAGCACGGCTTCGCCCACCCGTGCGATGAGCACAACTTCATTGGTGCAAGCCTCGGAACACAAGGATTGGCACCCCCGTCGATCGCTTCGCGCGCGCCATGCGTGGACCACGGCTGCTCACGTCGCGCGAAATCCGCAGCACGTCATAGTGCGCAACCAGCAGAAGGTTCTCGCCAACTTTGACGTACCGAGTTTCCCTAGTGAAATCATGCTCGAAGCCGTCGCGTAGCCCGAATCGTGGAAGCCGAGCGGGCCGGAACGCGCGCTGCCGATAGGGCAGCTCCGAGGTCGTCGGCGTCGTCGACCCTCGTGGCCTCGCGCATACTCCCGGAGTTCCTCGGCGCCAAGCGATGCGGCTGGGAGCCCGCTCGCAGATCGTGTTGAACGCGTGTGGACGACGCGGCACGAGCCCCCGTCGCACTTCGGCAAGAGTAACGCCATTTCTCTCCCTCGCAGCGGAACGCTTTGGTCACCGAGGCGGACGTGCATAGCAGCGGCATCCGTGCGAAGACTTACGCGAAGGAGCCGCCGCGGCAGCGCCTCGGCGGTAGTCGTCGCGCTCGTGCCGCTCGAGCGCCTTCGCCCTCGTCGGGGCCATGCCTCTTCGAAACGCTCGGCGCCCATCCCACGATCGTGGTAGTTTCCGGCGCCACGCGAGCTCACCGTGATCCACGTCCCCGATTGGCTGCACTCCGGCGGACGTCACGTCTGGCGCCCCTATTGCCAGCACCAGACGGCCGGCGCGCCCTTGCCTGTCGCGGGCGCGCGCGAGAGCCGGCTCATCCTCGCTGACGGCCGGGAGCTCGTCGACGGGATCGCCTCCTGGTGGACGGCGGCGCACGGGTACAACCATCGGCACATCCGGGCGCGCGTGGAGGAGCAGCTTCGCCGCCTGCCGCACGTCGCGTTCGGCGGCCTGGCCAACGAGCCTGCCTACGCGCTCGCCAAGCGCTTGGCCGGAATGCTGGACCCGCTCTCGCGCGTGTTCTTCGTCGAGAGCGGCTCGGTATCGGTCGAGGTCGCGCTGAAGATGGCCGTGCAGGCGTTTCACAACCGCGGCCAGGCGCGGCGACGGACCATCGTCTGCTTCGAGAACGCCTATCACGGCGACACGCTCGCCACGATGGCTCTGTCCGATCCGCTCACGGGAATGCACCGCGCCTTCGCGGGAATGGGGGTCGACGCGGTCCATCTCCCTATTCCGCGCAAAGAAGACGGCGGCGCGTTCGAGGCCGCGTTCGACCGCCTTGGGGAGGAGGTCGCGGCGGTGATCGTCGAGCCGCTCGTGCAGTGCGCCGGCGGAATGCGCTTCCACTCCACGGACGCGCTCCGCCGGATGCGCCGCGCCTGCGACGAGCGTGGCGCGTGGCTGATCTTCGACGAGATCGCCACGGGCTTCTTCCGCACCGGGGCGCGCTTCGCGCTCGAGGCGGCCGCCGTCGTCCCCGACATCGTCACGATCGGCAAAGCGCTATCGGGCGGGACCCTGCCGATCGCGGCGGTGGTCGCGCGCGACTCGGTCTTCGAGTGTTTCCTCTCGGAGAAGGCGGACCGGGCCCTGCAGCATGGCCCGACGTACATGGGCAACGCGCTCGCCTGCGCCGCCGCCCACGGCAGCCTCGATCTATTTGAGCACGACGACTACGCCGCCCGCGTGCGGGCGCTCGAGAGCGTGCTCGGCGAGCGGCTCGAGCCGCTGCGCGGTCGCGCGGACGTGCTCGACGTGCGGGTCATGGGGGCGATTGGCGCCGTCGAGATGCGCCCTGGCACCGCGCCGGCCTCGGCTGATTTCGCCGCGCGCGGCGCGTTTCTCCGTCCCTTGCGCCTGCCGCACGCGGACGTTGTCTACTTGATGCCCCCGCTCACGATCGACGACGACATCCACGTCCTGCTCGATGCGATAACGGCGGTCGTGGCGTGAGTACGAGATGCCGCCACGATGGGCGAGGCAATGTCGGCGGAGCCTTGCGGCATCAGGTGGCCGATCGGCGATCGATCTCGTAGCGCATAGGCCCTGCCCAGCCATAGCCATGCGGGAGCGGCAGCGTGGCGACGCTCGTATAGCGCTGTGCTATGCGGCGCGGCGATGCAGAAGCTCGTCCATGGCATTCACAGCTTTCAGACCGGCTACTTCGTCCGGAACCGCGACCTTTTCGAGAGGCTTGTCAACGACGGACAGCGCCCCGAGGCGCTCTTCATCACGTGCTCGGACTCGCGCGTTGTACCGAACCTCATCACGAACGCCGCACCGGGTGACCTGTTCATCGTGCGCAACATCGGCAACGTCGTTCCGCGCGCGCTTCCGGGCGGGACGACCGCGGCCATCGAGTACGCCCTCGAGGTGCTCGAGGTGCGCGACATCATTGTTTGCGGTCACACTCACTGCGGAGCTATGCAGGCGGTGCTCGACCCCTCGCGCATGGAGCGACTACCGCACGTGCGCCGTTGGCTGCGCGAGACCGAGCGCGTGCGCGGCATCGTCGAGGAGCGCTATTCCCACCTCGAGGGTGCCGCACGCACGACGGCCGCGGCGCAGGAGAACGTGCTCGTGCAGCTCGAGAACTTGCGCGCGCTCCCGATCGTCGGCGAACGCCTCGCGGGGGGGCGCCTGCGGATGAGTGGTTGGGTGTTCAAAATCGAGACGGGGGAGGTCTTCGCGTACGATCCTGAGACGGGGCAGTTTGGGCCGCTGCAGCCGCCGGGCGACGAGTAGAGCACACGAAACAACGCGGCCGCGGTGGCACCCACCCTGACGTGCTTGGACCCTCTCCCCGCCGAGCCCGCGATGCGCTAGAGGTCCCCCATGGTCGACCAGGGCACGCTTCGCGCCGCGATTCCGCACTGCCTCGAGCGCACCGACCTCGACGCGCTCGGCAACAAGTACGAGGGAAAAGTCCGCGACAACTACACGACGAGCGATGGGCGGCGGTTCATCGTCGTCACGGACCGCATCAGCGCGTTCGACCGCGTGCTCGGCACGGTTCCGTTCAAGGGGCAGGTTCTCAACCGCCTCGCCGGCTGGTGGTTCGAGAAGACGAAGAACGTCGGCCCCAACCACCTCATCCGCATCCCCGACCCCAACGTCCTTGAGTGCGTCGAGTGCACGCCCGTGCTGGTCGAGATGGTCGTGCGCGCGTACGCGACCGGCACCACGTCGACGAGCCTCTGGACGCACTACGAGCGCGGGGTGCGCGTCTTCTGCGGCCACAAGCTTCCCGATGGGCTGAAGAAGCACCAGAAGCTGCCCGAACCCATCCTCACGCCAACCACCAAGGCGCCCAAGGGTGAGCACGACGTATCCGGCTCGCGCGAGGAGATCCTCGCGACGGGAAAGGTCAGCGCGCGCGACTTCGACGAGGCCGCCGAGCTGGCGATGAAGCTCTTCGACGCCGGCCAACGCATGTGCTCGGAGCGGGGGCTTATCCTGGTCGACACCAAGTACGAGTTCGGCCGCACCCCGGACGGCAAGCTGGTCGTCATCGACGAGATCCATACGCCCGACTCATCGCGCTTCTGGCAGGCGCGCACCTACGAGGAGCGCTTCCGCGCCGGGCAGGACCCCGAGCCGCTCGACAAGGACTTCGTGCGCCGCTGGTACATCGCCCAGGGCTACAAGGGCGATGGCCCGGCCCCGGCCCTGCCCGACGACGTGAAAGTCGGCGCCGCCGAGCGCTACATCGCCGCCTTCGAGCAGATCACCGGCGGGCCGTTCGTGCCGGACACCGCACTGCCGGCGGCGCGAATCGAGAAGCACCTCCACGTCGCTTGCGCGCATTAGCGTCCAACTCGCCCCCCCCGCCGCGTCAGATGGCCGGACACGCTCGTTACCACTAGGCTCACGAGCATCGCGGCGAGCAGCAGCAGCAGCGGGTTTCACCACGTCTGAGTGCTGGGCACAGGACTTGAAGGGTCTGAGCACGAGCCCGGGCGTGGAGAGGCGCTTGAACGCCGATCGAACGCAGCAGAGCGAGGCGCCGTCGACGGACGAGGCGAAGTCGAGCGCGCTCATTCTCGTGGTCGAACGCGATCCACACGTCAAGTGCATCGAGCGCTACCTGCTCGAGGACGCGGGGTAGGTCGTCGAGTTCACGGACGACGGCGTCAAGGCGCTCGAGCTGACGTTCAAGCTTCTGCCCCGCATCCTCATCACGGAGATCCTCGTCCCCAAGCTCGACGGCCTAGGCAGCGCCGCGACGCGCGCGCGCAGCGCGCGCATCGACGCGCGCCTCGTGCAGCGCGCGAAGCGCTCGTGCGATCGGCCGAAGGCCCGCGATGACGCGCGGATCGACGCGGTCGTGCCAGCTCTCTTCCAAAATCGCCGCGCCCATGCCGCTCTCGCGATGCATGGCGCGCGCTCGGCGAAGGTTCACATCACGCGTCGCCTCCGCGCTCAGCTGAAGCCCTGCGGCACGACGCGACGCGGTGCGCGCGTTGCATCGGTGTGGGGGCGACGCAATCAGCGCCTTCGGCGCACACACATCAGTCTAAGGAGCACTCAAATGAACGCGAGCAGCATGAACCTGGAGGCCACCGAAGGGCGCGTGGCGCGCACCATCGAGAAGCAAACGGCGAAGCTTCCGTCCGACATCTTCCTGTGGGCGGCCGGCGCGTCGATCATCGGCTCACTCGTTTTTCAACTAACTTTCCAGCGCAGTCGGAGGGCGCGCTACATGATGGGGTCCGGACGCGCCGGGCCGTTCAGCTTGTTCGTCGGACAGTGGGCGCCTACGTTCCTGTTGCTCGGCCTCTACAACAAGATCGTGAAGGTCGCCGGCTCGGACCGCGCGCGTCCGTGACGATGTTCGTTCGCGAACGTCTGGGCGCGTTCGTCGGTTGGTTGGCGGCTCCGATATTCGGCGCCGTTGGCCGGGCGCGCCACACGCGCGTGCTCCACCCCGAAGGCATCGTCCTTCTCGCGCGCGTCGAGCCGATCGCGAGCCGCTCCGGGCGAGCGTGCGAAGCGGCGGTCGCAGAGCGCCTCGCGGGCCCGGCGCTCGTGCGCTTCTCGACGGCCATCTGGCGCGAGGGCAAGGAGTGGCCCGACGTACTGGGTTGCGCGATCCGATTTCGGTCGCGCGACGAAGCGAGCGCCGACCCGGAGCCGGACGACCAGGATCTGCTCTTCGCGACGATCCGCAGCCCGTGGACGACGTTCCTCGGGCCAGTCGGGACGCACGTGCACGACTTCCTCGCGAACATGTACTTCGCGACCGCGCCATTCGACGTGCCGGGCGTCGGCCGCGCGAAGTGGCGCCTCGTGCACGAGCGTGAGGCGGGCGCAGGGACCGACGATGGCGACGGTGCCGTCGATCGCCGCGAGCGGCTCGTTCGCGCGATCCATCGCGGCGCGGCGACGCTGCGACTCGAGGTGCGGTGCACGTTCCACGCCGGCTGGTCGCCCGTCGCCCGCGTCGTCCTCGTCGGCGTCGCCGATGTCGACCAGGATCGGCTGCGGTTCTCCCCGTTCCGCTCGGGGCGCGGCGTGCGCCCCCGCGGTTTCGTGCACGCGCTCCGCAAGGGTGCGTACGCCGCGAGCCAAGCGACGGGGCACGTGCAGTTGCCCTTTCGACCCTAACGTGTGCTCTCGGAGGCGCCATGCGCTTCGTCGTCGACGGCTCCGATCCTCCTCGTACGGGGATGCATGCGCGCCTCCGCCACGCGACCTCGGCCGTCCATCGGCGCCTCGAGCGGCGCGTCGGCCTCGTCGGCCCGGCGCTTACGATCGAGCGCTACGGCGCCGTGCTCCGCGCCTTCTTCGGATACTACGCGCCGCTCGAGGCACGTTTGGCCGCGGCATGGTCGAGGACACCCATTTCCTTCGTGCGTCGCGCGAGCCGGTTCGAGCACGACCTCGTCGAGCTCGGACAATCCGTCGATCGGCTACCGATGTGCGTTGAGCTGCCGGCGACCGCGACGAACGCCGACGTCGCCGGTTCCGCCTACGTCCTCGAGGGCGCGGCGCTCGGAGGCCAGGTGATTGGCCGCGAGCTCGGTGCCAGGCTCGGGGTGCGCGCTTCGCTTTTCGGCGGCGACGGCCAAGAGACCGACGCGCGCTTCGCGGAGGTGCTCGCGTGGATCGACGACACCGCCGCGAAGGGTAGGTGCGGAGACTCGATCGTCGCCGCCGCGTGCGACACCTTCGCGACCTTGGAGCGCTGGCTCGAGCACACGCTGGAAGCACGATGAGCGTCGACGGCGTCGATCTCACCAACTGCGATCGCGAGCCGATTCACGTCCCCGGCTCGATTCAGGCGCACGGTGTCCTTTTCGCGCTGCGCGAGCCCGATCTCGCGATCGCGCACGTCAGCGACAGCATCGCCACCCACCTCGGCCGTCGCGTCGAGGACGTGCTCGGCGCACCTCTGTCCTCCGTCGTCGATGCGTCCTTCGCCGAGCGCGTGCGGGCGCGCTCCGTCAGCGGCGACCGTCGGACGCGAACCCTTTCGAGCTGCGCGCGCGCGGAGCACGCTTCGACGGCATCGTGCACCGGCACGACGGCCTCGCGATCCTCGAGCTCGAGCCGGCAGCTTTCAGCGGCGCGGATAGCGATGCGCCGCTCCGAGTGGCGCTCGGCGATCTGCAGGACGCGGACTCCGTGGCCGCCCTCTGCGATGTCGTCGTGCAGGTGGTCCGACGGTTCACCGGTTTCGAGCGTGTGATGATGTATCGCTTCGACGAGGACGACCACGGGACCGTGCTCGCGGAGTCGAAGGAGGATGCGCTCGAGCCGTACTTGGGCCTCCACTATCCAGCCTCCGACATCCCGCGGCAGGCGCGCGATCTGTACGTGCGCAACTGGCTTCGGATGATCCCCGACGCGTGGTACGTGCCGTCACCGATCGTTCCGGCGACGAGGGCGGATACCGGCCAGCCGATCGATCTCAGCCTCGCGGTCCTGCGCAGCGTTTCGCAGGTCCATCTCGAATACCTTGCGAACATGGGCGTGCGCGCTTCGATGAGCATCTCGCTCGTCGTCCGCGGGCGACTGTGGGGGCTCGTCTCGTGCGCGAACCACACGGCCCCGCGGTTCGTCGAATATGGCGTGCGTTCGGCGTGCGAGACGATCGGCCGGCTCGTCTCCCTTCAGATCGCCGCGCTCGACGACCGGGAGGCGGCCGCGCGGCGCGACGCGCGCGCAGGGCTGCTCGAGGCGCTCGGTGACGCGATGGCGCACGCGAGGATGGATCAAAACGTCCTCGAGCCGCTCGTTTCACGCCCCGACGCCCTCCTCGCGCTCGTGGGCGCGGAAGGCGCGGCCGTCGCCGGCGACGGTCCGACTCGGACGTGCGGGCGAACGCCGCCGGAGGACGCGATCGACGTCATGGTCGCGTGGCTGGACGATCGCGGCGAGCGCGCGCCTTTCGCGACGGACGCGCTCGCGACGGCGTTTGATGGGGCGATGCGCGCGAAAGACGAGGCTTGCGGTCTGCTGACGATCGCGTTACCCGGCGTGCCGCGCCGCCGCGTCCTTTGGTTCCGACCCGAGATCGTGCACACCGTCTTTTGGGGCGGCGACCCGAACAAGCCGGCCGAGCCGTCCGGGGCGTCGTCGCGCCTTCACCCGCGCCGGTCGTTCGAAAAGTGGAAAGAGGAGGTACGCTTGCGCGCGCGCCCATGGACACCCAGCGTTCTCGAGGCCGCCGAAGCGCTGCAGCGCCGCGCTGTCGAAATCGATCTCGAGCGTCAGCTCGTGCGCGCCCACCGCGCCGTGCGCGTCCGCGACGACGTCGTCGCCGTCGTGTCGCACGATCTCAAGAACCCGCTGCAGATCGTTCAGATGCAAACGGCATTGCTGCGGCGCTCGATCGTGGACCAGGACGAAGGGACGCGGCTCCTTCGCGCGGCATCCGAGCGGATCCAGCGCGCGGTCGATCGAATGAACGCGATGATCACGGATCTGCTCGACCTCGCCAAAATCGAGGCCGGTCGCTTCGAGCTGCAGAGGCGGCCCGAGGAGATCCGCGAAGTCATCGACGAGGCGATCGCGATGATCCGGCCGCTCGCCGAGGCGAAGCGCATCGCGATCGAGACGGCGACGGACTCATGCTCCGCGCAGCTCGATCGCGAGCGGATGTTCCAGGTGCTGTCGAATATCCTCGGCAACGCGGTCAAGTTCACGCCCGAAGCCGGCCGGATCACCGTCACCACGAAGCGAATTGCCGGCGAGCTCTGGATCACAATCGCCGACAGCGGGCCCGGGATACCCGAGGACGCGCGCGAGCAGGTCTTCGACCGCTATTGGCAGGTGCCCCGCGCCAAGCGCCGCACCGGCTCGGGGCTCGGGCTCTTCATCGCGAAAGGGATCGTCGAGGCGCACGGAGGCCGCATCTGGGTCGACCGCGCGCCGAGTGGCGGCGCGAGCTTCACGGTTGCCCTGGCAACGGAACAATGCCCACAGCGATAAAGCACTGCAGCTGGCGGACGGCCGCGGTCCGTTGAGCCTCCGCCGCTCCGGCGCTTGGTCGCCTTGGCGCGACGTTTCGTTCGCCTTCGGGCGGTCGGCGCGTGCAGGTGCTCCGCGGCTTTTCGCGGCGATTTCGGATGCGACTTCTTCCACGCCGCGAGCTGACGGTCGCGCTGCCTTCGGAAGCGATGCTCGCTCGGCGTGAGCTTCGAACGCGCCTTCTTGCGGCAGCTACCCTGTGTGTGCTTCGACCTCCCCGGTACCGGCTCGTATCCTGGCCAGCAGCGATTCTTCGACGAGGCGGCCATTGTCCGGGGGCTTGCACGCGACGTGCGCGCGCTCTTCGCCCGCTCGTGTGGCTCACGACCGCGACGCGCGACCGGCCGAAGCCAATCGCGCGCAGAATACGCTCGAACTCGCGCGGAGGGATGCTGCCGCCGGTCGCACGCGGGTGCCCGTGCGCAAATTCCCCTTCGAGCTCGCCGAGCGGCAGCCCGCGCAGAAGCGCGAGCAGATCGATGTCCGACGCCGAGCGCATCGCGAAGCTCACCGGCCCCGGCATGTACCCGTCATCGGCCGCGATGACGACCCGCGGCGCGAGCCGTCCGGCCCAGCGCGTCGCCACGAGAGGGTGCACCTGCGCCGGCGACGCGAACCGGATGAGCACAAAGTTCCCCGCGATCCGAGGTGCGACGCGCGACACGCGCGCGACCTCTGCGTTCACCTCGGCGCGGCACTCCGCCAGCTCGTCGGTCCCCGCGGTCGCGCCCCGGGCGACCGCGTCGGGGTCGCGCGCCGAGAGCAGCACGTCGAGCGCGACCTCCGGCCGGTACCGCCCCGGTCGTCGCGCGGCGTTGAGCAGGGCGACGCTCTCCTTGAGGTGCGTTGCACGGTGGCGGGCGGCGAACGGCGCAAGCTCCGGGAACGCGTCGACACGCCCGAGGTCCGCGGTCGTCGCGAGCAGCGCCAGCCACGCGACGTCGTCGAGTGGCGCGATCGCGCGCAGGAGCAGGAACGTGAGGAGCCCCGTCGGCGCGACCGGCTCGCACCCGGCGGAGCTCACGAACACCGAGACGTCTGGAACCTCTCGTGCATCGTGGTGATCGATGACGAGCGTCGGCAAACCCCGGACGATCGACCCCGCGCGGCTCCCCATGTCGCGCACGACAATCGCATCGCCCCGGAGTCGCTCGAGCCGCTCGCACATCGACGGCGAATGCGCGTGCTCGCCCCGCCTGGGCAGCTCGAACGTCGATCGCGCGCCGAGCCGTTCGAGCGCCCGCGCCGCGAGCGCGCCCGAGGCCAAGCCGTCGACGTCGCGATCGGGTGCGACGACGATACGCGCGTCTCCCTCGAAGAGCCCGCGCAAGAGCACTCGCGCCCAC
Source organism: uncultured Myxococcales bacterium (assembly GCA_937998045.1). Classification (GTDB taxonomy): domain Bacteria; phylum Myxococcota_A; class Polyangia; order Polyangiales; family Polyangiaceae; genus Palsa-1150. Next base: position 10,812 of record CALKVG010000118.1, on the reverse strand, counting down.
TCCATCGCGCGCCGCGGCGCCGGCCACTCGGTACTGCGCCTCGGTCTTTGCTGCACGTTCCTCTCGGAGCCGATCCGATTTCGCACCACGACGGTCCGTTACGCGTCGACGCTCTCGCTCAAGGAACGCTCGCGCTTCTACAACGAGATCGCGCTGCACAACGCCGAGATGCTCGCCCGCGCCGTCAAATGGTGCAAAGCGCACGCCATCGGCGCGTTTCGCGTGCTGTCCGGCTTCTTGCCGATCTTCACGCACCCGGAGGTCGGGTGGACCATGGACGACGACGCGTGGCGGGGCGTGCGCAGCGCGTTGCGCGCGATCCGTGAGCATGCGCGCGTCGCCGACATTCGCCTGAGCTTTCACCCCGACCAGTTCGTCGTGCTCGGTTCCGCGACCCCCTCCGTCGTTACTTCGTCGCTCCGCGAGCTGGAGTACTTGGCCGAGGTAGCCGAGCTCATTGGAGCCGAGCAGATGACGATTCACGGCGGCGGCGCGCAAGGAGGCAAGCTGGCGAGCCTCGAGAGACTCGTCGAAGGGATCGCGTGCTTGTCGCCGCGTGCGCGTTCACGCATCGCGCTCGAGAACGACGATCGCGTATACACGGTCGAAGATCTACTGCCCGTCTGCCACGCGCTCGGTGTTCCGCTGATTTACGACGTCCACCACCACAGGTGCCTGCCCGACGCGCTGTCGGTCGAGCGCGCGACGGAGCTCGCGGCCGAGACGTGGCACGGCCGCGAGCCCTGGACGCACGTGTCGAGTCCGGCGCGCGGGTGGGGCTCGTCCGACGCGCGTTCGCACGCCGACTTCGTCAAGCCTGCGGACCTTCCACGTGAATGGCTGTCGCGTACCATGACCGTCGACGTGGAGGCGAAGGCAAAGGAAGTGGCCGTGCTGCGCCTCCGGAAGTGGCTCGATTTGCTCAGCACCGCGCCTCGGTCGACGGCGAAGCAGTGAGAACTGACGGCGAAGGAGTCGGGGCTCCGCACAGCGCGAGCGCGCAAGCGCTACCATCGCACGACCGCAAAGCGAGTCGAGGAGCGACCGGCACGTCGCATCCAACGCGGAAATTTTTTTGACACTGCAGAGCCGAAGATCACTCGAGGTCTTGCCGGGGTGCTTGCCTTCACTGGCAGACAGGCAGTCAGGATGCTCCGTCCGGGGGCAGTGCCAGACGCTCGACGAGCGCTCCGATGCTGAGCGGCTTTTGGAGCCACGGAACGTCCGCGCCACTCGGGGCCGAATAACCGCTGATCACCACGCACCGAAGCTGCGGCCTTACGAAGCGCGCGCGATGCACGAGCTCGAGCCCCGTCATTCCGGCATGCTTTGGTCGGTGATGAGCGAGTCGAAGTCGTGACCGCGAAGGAGCGCGAGCGCCTCCTCGCCGGAGCTACAGGGACGCGCCTCGAGCCCATGCTCGTACAACGCGTCCACGAGCACGTCGCGGGTGTCATCGTCATCTTCCACGAGCAGGGATTTCGAGCACCCCAAGGGTCCGAGGTTATTTCATGCACGCCGCTTGCTCCTCGGCCAGTAGAGATCTCTGCATAGCGGGCAAAAGACGTGCGTGACGTTTTCGGGCATCACTTTCACCCAGGAGGGTACCCAGTGCCACGATAGGTCGAGCGGAACGCGGACGCGTCGACAATTGCTGCACTGGGCGATCATCCCGAAGCGGTCGCGAAAGCGTGGCTCGTCAGGAAGCTCCGGCGAACGATCATGCGGTCGCTCGGTTACCGGGCTGTGGACCAATAGCAGAGCCTCTCCGGAAAGCGAGATCATGCGAAGGTGATAGGCGCGGTATACGGTCGCTGACGAGCATTCGTAGTCGAGCTCGAACGGCGCTCCGGTGGCGAGAACCGCCCAAACCGCGACTCGGAAGTAATGGAGCAACTCCTCCCCGCGGATCGCCGCGAAGTAGTTCGCCCCGATGCCAATAGGCGCGGCCGACCCGCCGTTCTCGCGTGCGAACCTGAAGCAGCCTTCGTTGGCGCACCCGATACGTCCGTCCTCGGCGATGACGACGATGCGCGCTGTCCGCGGAGCCATGGCCGCACATCTCGGGCGGTTTCTGCACCACGCCGTCTCCGCAGTGGCCGGCCAGCGTGCAGTTCTGGTTGCAGGTGCCGTACGTTCCGTCGTCTCACTGCTCGGTCCCGTTCTTGACGCCGTCGCCGCAGAAGGGCCCGAGCGTGCAGTTCGCATTGCACTTGCCGTAGCCGTCGGCGTTGTTCGCCGCGCCAGTCCGGCCCCCTTCCACCGCAAGCGGACGGCGTCCAGCCCCGATCGGTGAACTGCCAGCGTTCGGCGCACCCTTGCTCGCTCCGACCCTAAGACGCTCTTCTCGCCGACCGGCTACGACGGCTCCTTGCGATTCTAGCGTCGTCCGGCCGACGTGGCGATCGGCGCGTGGCCCAACATCACGAAACACGGCCGGCCGCTCGAGTCGAGTCAAGTCGCGAGTGTGTTGCGGGGTATATCGCTTGCAGCTCGATGCGCTGGAGGTGACGACATGAGGAGACTGCGCATCGCATTCGCGCTGCTGGCGTTGGGCGTGACGCTCGTAACGAGCGTGCCTGCTCGCGCCCAGGAAGCGCCCAGTTCCACGCAGCCGATGCGACCCAACCGACCACTTCTCATCACCGGTGGAAGCATCATCGCGGCGAGCTACACGCCTGCGGTTATCGTCGCGGCGACGAGCGATCACCCGGGTGACAAATCGCTATACGTCCCGGTCGCGGGTCCTTGGATGGATCTCGCCCAACGCGGCGGCTGCGGCGCCAACTCGTGTGGAACCGAAGCGGTCTACAAATCGTTGCTCGTGCTCACCGGGGTCGCGCACGCGGTGGGCGTCGGGGCGGTCGTCGCGTCCTTGTTCGTGCCGGAACAGCGAGGGACGACGACCACCTCAGCAAGCACAAAGCTCACGCTCACTCCAGCCCAGATCGGGAGAACTGGATACGGCCTGTCGTTAGCCGGAGGGTTTTGACAACCGGGCGGCTCTGACTCGAAAAGGACCGCGATTCAGCGATTGACGCCGAATCGCTGGCTGGCGGCGTACGTGCCGCGCCGAAGCGTGTGGACGAACCCGCGCGGCAAGACGTCCCGACCGGTGCGGAAGGGAGAGAAGTGCAGCGCGTCCTCATCGAGCTCGATCAGTCCAGGACGACGCGTGCGACTGGTGTGTGCCGGGGGCGTTCACGCGCGGCGGAGGTCGAGGCGAAGCTCGGCCTCGCCGCGCGCGACTGCGGCGAGCAGCCTGGCGCGACGCTCCGGCGGAACGGGCGATGGCAGCGGCGCAAACGGACACGCGGCACGAGCCGACGAACTCGCTCCCCTTGCCGGGCCCGCCGCTGCGGGGCTCGATGCTGCTAACAGTGATACGTCGAACCGTAGGCCGCGCGGCCACGGCGGCGTGGAGCGCGTTCACCGATTGCTTCGCGAACGTTTCCGCGTGGTTCGGCCACGGCACAGTGCGCAACCACCAGATGATGGTGCCCCAGAATTGGGGAGCGCCAGGAGGTAGCCCGCTCCAATCTTGGCCGAGAGCTGCCAGTGCCGCTGCCCCTTGGTTTCGACGGGGGTTGCCGTGAGCCGCCGGCCCTCGAGCGCAGCCGCAAGAACGGCCCGCGCGTCGATGTTTTCGCCCAGTCTTGGTCTTTGGCCTCACGGAGGACCTCCTGCCCGAGAACGAGCGCTACTGGGAGCTCACGAACTACCGACCACGAGTCTCGTTCGATGCTGCGGCTCGGGCAGCGCTCGAAGGAGAGCACGAGCACGCAGCGACGACGGGACCGATTGGACTCTTCGAGGAGGCTCTCGTTCGTCGCACCGGTCTGCGCTCGAGGCCACATGAGAAGCGCGCCCCATGAGGATCCAACCTTCCTGGCGCTCATCCTCGAGGGCGATCGTCGTCGAGCCGCGCGCTACGCCCGCCAAGCCTTCGAGCGCCACGGTGTACGGTTCCTGTACGAGGAAGTCGTTCAGCGTGCTCTGGAGGAGGTCGGCGAGCTCTGGCAAGCAAACCGCATCAGCATCGCAGACGAGCATCTCGCAACCGCGACCGCGCAAACCGCCGTATCTGCGCTCTACGGGCTGTTTCCGTGGCCTCCGTCTGGGCCGCGAGCGCTCATTGCGTGCGCACAAGGCGAGCGTCACGAGTTCGGCGCGCGCATGGTGGCCGATCTTCTCGCGCTCGATGGATGGGACGAGCGCTTCTTCGGCGCCGACGTTCCGGTGGGCATCTCGTTCGCGAGGTACGCGAGCTTGCTCCGAAGATGGTCGGCCTCTCGGATGCACCTCGCGCTGACGCGCTCGGCGATCGACGGCATGCGCGCAGCCGCGCCGAATGTGAAAATCCTTCTGGGGGGGCGCGTGATGGAATATCCGAACACCGCCGCTCCATCGTTGGGTGCCGACGCGATCGCCCACTGTGCCTCCGAAGCGGTCGAGGTGGCCCGTGTCTGGAAATAACGCTCTCGAGCAGTGGCGCACCGCCCTCGTCTCCGATCAACACCGGATTCCGGTCGTGGCGATCCGCCAGGGCCGTGTTCATCACGCCAATGCCGCGGCCCGCTCGCTCCATGCACATCTGGACGTGGGGATGGCAGTCGAGGAGCTTTTCGATGAAGGCTGCCGCGAGAAGGCCCACACCTTTCTCCGCGAGGGCGTTTCGGGAAGCACGGCGGAGCTGGAGGTGACTCGGGTCGGTGGGCCACCCATCGCGGCCACGCTCCTCCTGCTCGAGATGCCCGGCGAGACGCTCCTCCTCGAGGACTCGATTGGCATCGGCTACACGGAGGAGATCGGGACGCAGCTCATGGCCGCCAATGCCGAGCTGGCCGACCTGACGAGAGAGCTCGCGAAGGCCAGGGACTTGGAGCATCTCCAACGAACGTGGCTGCGGAACGCCATCGAACAAATGCCCGACGCCGTGCTGCTCTACAATGAGCAGGGGGGCCTCAAGGCAGCGAATCAAGGGGCGGCGGCCCTGTCGGGCGAAGACCCCGGACACGACCCGTTCGGCAATCCAGTCGTCGTCCAGCTGCGAGGTCTCGATGGAAGTGTCCTCCCGGATTCGCACTGGCCGATCGTCCGGGTACTCAGGAATCACGAGGCGATCGTGCGGGAAGAGATGCTCGTGCGTCGTCGCACGGGAGAGATGACTCCCGCGGCGGTGAGCGCAGGATCGTTTCGGGATGCGACCGGAAATATCTCGGGGGTCATCGTGACCGTGCAGGACCTGTCCGACCGCAAGGAGCTCGAGCGTCTTCGAGAGGAATGGGCGGCGGTCGTGGCCCATGACCTGCGCCAGCCGGTGAACACCATCGGTCTGGCCGTCGAGAGCCTCCTCAGGCACCCGGTGCACGAGCTGCCCGATCGAGATCGACGAGCGCTCGAGCGAATCGCCCGAGCCTCGAAGCGCCTGAACCGAATGGTGAACGACCTCCTCGATGCATCTCGAATCGAGTCCAACCGGCTGACCATCGAGTGCCAGCCGGTCGACCTGGCTACGCTCGTCGACGCAGCGGTCGATGGACTCGAGGACGTCATAGCGGGGCATGAGGTGTGCGTGACCGTCGGGGCGGAATGCGTCGTATGGATCGACCCGGACCGGATTCACCAGGTCCTCGGGAACCTGATCTCCAACGCAGTGAAATATGGATCGTCCGAAACCTCGATCCGTGTCGAGGCCATCCCGCGGGACGACTCGGTGGAGGTCATCGTGACGAACGAAGGCCCTGGCATTGCGGCGGATGAGCTGCCGCTTCTCTTCCGTCGGTTCACGCGTGCTCGCGGAGCCCGGGAATGCCGGAGGCCCGGCATCGGCCTCGGGCTCTATATCGCCAGGGGGCTCATCGAGGCTCACGGCGGTCGTCTCTGGGCGGAGAGCACGCCTGGTGAGACCACGAGCTTTCATTTCACCGTGCCCAGGCCACCACGGCTTCCGCAGCTCCGAGGCGAGGCCACCTCGCATGCCCCGCCCGGGTGGTGACGCCTTTCCGGCCGAGTCAGCGGGCAAAGCGCGCCTCCTGACGCGCTCGCCCGCGGCTCGCGCGGGCTCACGCCGCAGGGGCATGCGAGTTGCCCATCTTGCGATGATTCTTGCAACCGGAGCCTCCATGGAAAGCAAATCCAAGTCGACGACTCACATCCTCGGATGGGTCGCAACCGTGCTCGTGATCGTCGGAGCCCTGAACTGGGCACTGGTTGGACTCTTCTCGTTCAACCTCGTGGCTGCCATCTTCGGCGCGGGCTCAGCGCTGACCCGCATCATCTATGTCCTCGTCGGCGCCTCGGGGCTGTACCTCATCTTCTTCGCTCGGTTGTTGTCTCACGAAGCTGGGGTCCGGCTTCCTCGAGCGGCAACCTGACGTGCATGGGCGCGGAGCCGGGAGCACCCGAGTGAGGAACGACGAGAGCACCGGAGGGTGGCGAGGGGACGAAGCGTCGGTGTGGGGGGGCGAGCGCCGAGCTGGGCGTTGCGGGTCGCGGCGTACTCGCCAGGCGCCGCAGTCCCCGCGCTCGTCGTCGGCGTTCTCGCCCTCACCGGTCGGGGCCCGCGGTCGGTCGGGGCCCGCGGTCACTGAGGCAGAGGCGATCGCTGGCCACGGTCCTCACCGCGCCGGGGCCTGGCACGCCGGCTGGCTTCAACGGCTGCGCTCCTAGCCGGACGCAAGCGAACGCGCTAGATTCGAAGCCATGGAACGCGGAGTGGTCGTGCGCGGGCGGCTTCATGGCCGGCGGATCGATCTCGAGGAGCCGGTGGACGAACTGGACGGCGAGGTCGAGGTCACGGTCCGCCCCGTTGCAGTCATGCATCCGACGGTGGCGGACATGCTCGCGACGGTGGCCACGTTCCCGCCCGGGACGCGCACGAAGGAAGACATCGATCGCCAGATCGCAGAGGAGCGCGCGAGCTGGGACCGTGGCTGAGGCGTATCTCGACGCGTGCTGCCTCATCTACCTGACCGAGGGCGCGCCCGAATGGCGTACCGTAGCCGAGGCTCGTTTGAACGCCCTCGAAGCGACGACCGGGCTCGTCACATCGCGCCTCTCGCGCCTCGAGTGTCGTTCGAAGCCGCTGCGAGCTCGCGATACGGCATTGCTCGCGCGATACGAAGCGGCCTTCGCGGCGGCTCGTCTGCTTGACATCTCGGGCGCAGTCATCGAACGCGCGACGGAGCTTCGCGCGAAGTATGGCTTCCGATCGCCGGACGCGATCCATCTGGCGAGCGCGATCGACGCCGGCGCGAATGTCTTTCTGACGGGCGACGCATCGCTCGCGCGGTGCACCGAGATCGCCGTCGACGTCCTGACGCCGGCGGCCGGAACGCCTTAGCGAGGGAGCTGTGTCGGCTTGGGGCGCCTGAGCAGGTCGAGCAGCGTCTCGACTCGCGTGTAGTCCTCCTCGTCGACAGCGAGCTTGACGGCCAGCCGGAGCGCTTCGTCGCTCGTTTCCGGAACGGAACCTACCGATCGGACCTGACGAGAGGCGGCGCCTTCGCGAATATGGTCAGAGTCGCTGCACTCTGCACGATTCTCGGTGACGCTATGGGACGATTCATTTTGAAGCACCGTAAATCCCGCCGGATCAGGGTCACCCGCCTCGCACCCCTCATAAGGCGTAAGCTCGCGCAACGCTTCGCTTTGTGGTGCACCCTGCTCGTCTGTTAACCGCCGGGTCGCTGGTTCGAGTCCAGCAGCCGGAGCTTGTTTGAGGCTCCCTTCGCGCCACTTGGGCCAATCCTTGGGCTGGATGGGCCCAAGGGTAGGGGGGCGAAGGGGGCGCCGAACTTCCCCTGAAGGTCTTCGACGGCCTTCACGTAGCCGAGCGTGGTCGAGATGTGCTCGTGCCCAGCGCGGGCCTGGATGCGGTCGACGGGGATACCCGCGAGGGCTTCCCACGTGATGCCGCTGTCGCGCAGCGAGCGGAAGTTGACCATCATCGTCGTGGCCGTGTCCTCGAGCAGCCGCGGGCGCGTCACGTCGGCGAGCTTGAGGTGCGTGCGCAGGAAGGCCGCCCGCTTGTTGTCGGCGACCTTGGCCAGCAGGGGCGCCACATGGGCGGTCGCGCCGGCTCGCTGCCGCATGCTCGTCAGCAAGGGCACGAGGGCCGCCGGGATCGGCACTTCCCGCTGACCGCGCTCGGTCTTCGTGGGCTTCGTCTCGTCGGCCTCTTCGTCGTAGGCCATGACGACGCTGACGACCCTGGCGTCGAGGTCGACGTGCTCGAACGTCAGCGCCCGCAGCTCGCCCGGCCGCAGGTACAAGTACGCGGCGACGGCGTACAGCTCGCGCCAATCGAGCGGTACGAGCTCGCAGGACACGAGCTGCGCGAACTCGGACGGGAAGATGAAGGTCTTCTTGCGCGCCCGGGTCTTGAGGGGCGGCAAGACGCCGAGGGTCGGATCGTCCGCGCGCACGCGCTTGGATCGGTCGCGACAGTTGACCGCTTCCTTGAAGACCGTGCGCACGAGCGTCCAGAGGATCATCGCGGTCTTGCCGCTGATCCCGTCGTCCTTGCCGCCGGCTATGCGCTTCCGCACCTCGGCGTCGAGGTAGTCGCGGAAGTCCTCGATCTTGTCCTTCGGGACCGTCGCCACGGGGTGAGCGCCGAGGCGTTCGGAGACGCGCGCCTTCCAAAGGCGGCGCTCGCGCCCGACGCTCGTCTTGCCCTCGGCCTCCCGCCGGTCGAACACGTCGTCGGCGAAGCTGTCGATGGTCCCGGTACCCTGCGCCGCGAGCCGCGCCCTTCGGCGCTCGTACAGCTCGTGGGTCTCGTCCTCGTCCTCTTGCAGCGCCGCGGCCCACTGCTCGGCGCGTTCCCGGGCCGTCAGGCCGCCGGCCGGCGTTGAGTGCTTCTCGGGCACGTCGACGCGCTCGCGGAAGCCGTCGAGGTGCCGGATCCGGGCGCGGTAGTAGGTCGTGCCGTCGGTGCGCCTGCAGGGTTCGACGTAGCCGGTGCGGGTCGGGGGCATACGGGTTCCTTGATCTGGTGGACGTAGCTCCACGGGCGGGCTCGGGCTAGCGGCAGTCGCGTGCCTGGCGTTCGTTTATGTCCGCGGGCAGGTCGAAGCGGTCGCTCTGCGTGCCGTCGGCGAGCCGCAGACGGCCACGAAAGACGGTGCGGCCGGCGACGGTCGTGTGCTCGAATTCCGGTGCGGGGTCGAGGCATGTCCGTGTCTTTACCTTGTGAAAGAGCTACGAATTATCCACACCATGGCGCCCGGCGACGGGGTTGACGTATGTCCGCTCATGCCGATGGACCCATTTAGTAAAAGCTCTGGCGGTGTAGTCCGGTCGGTCATTGTGCCGTTGCTTTTGAAGGCAACGAAGCAGGATCGTATGAGCCGGGACCAGGACGATTAGGGCACCCTGTCCCCAATGCGTTTGCAAATGCGATTTTTCGTTGGCGTCGAGAGTGTCGCGTTTGCTCCGATAGATGATGAACGCAAGGTTGCCGTAGATGGCTCCCTGATATGCGCGAGCCTGTGCGTAGGCATCCGGTTCTAGTCTCTCGAAGTTCTTCACCTCAAAGACGACGTGCGAGGCCCGGTAGGTCGAAGCGAGACGTTTCCAGAGCCCGCGCGCAGCAACGTTCGCCCCAACGACATCCCGCCGCAATGTGCCTTTCGTGTCCGGGTGTAACTCAATGTCCGAGAGAGATCCTGAGAATAGAAGCGTGATGACGTTGTGAACCCACTCTTCAAATCTGTGCGCGCCGTTGTGGCCTGTCGGTATATCCGCCAGATCGCGAACGAGTTTCTCGAAACCGTCGACTAGTAGGTGGCGGACGCCCTCCTGATTACCAGGCTCCTCGTCATAGTCATCATTCACGTCCTGCAACATCGGTAGTAAGACGTCGAATGACGTGCCTTCGGGAAGCGTAACGTCGAGCGCGCGTGAATAGCACGGATGTACGGCGATCTTGGTGTCAGCCTTCGGCTCGGCCCCGCTAACATCGGCGCCATCGTGGCAGAATTGGAATCCTGAACTGCTCACCTCGACACCAATAAATCCAACACCGAAAAGGGATTGAAATACGTTAGACGGAGTTCCGAGACGAGCGAACGTTCTCTGTGCAGGTACAGGTAGCTTTGGGCGAATCGTTTGGAATAGGGAAATAATTGATCCGAACGTATCAATGGCCGATCGCCCGGAAAATGCGGCGACGTAACTCTTTAGCCCAGGCATTACCTCTTCGTACTCGTTTACGAGATCCTGTAGGCGCAGGTCGGAAATGTCCTTGGCTCCATCCAGTACATCTTCCGCCACTATGCCGCCATGACCTTTGCGCTCGGCTCGAACAGATGCGCGGTTCAGAAGTTCCAAGACGTCGCGCGGGCGATAGAGCGTGTGGCGTAAGCACTCCCGGAAGCCGTCCTCGCCTTGGAGCGAGTCCGAAGCAAAGCGATTCCATGCCTCGACGGACGATAGCGTCACCGGCCATCCGTTGATTGCACGCAGGCGGCGGGCAACGAGGTCGAATAACGTCGAGTGGTCCCAGGTGAGGCGAATGTTGTCGCCTGCCATGTTGCGAGAAAAATCGCTGTCGAGCCCCGACAGCAGACGAAACATGTTGTCGCGGATGAAGACAAGGACGTGGATGTTGGTGGTGCGGTCTCGAAGGTCGACAGCGGTTGTGCAAAGGCCACCAATGATGCCGGCCTCGAGATCTTCAGGCCGCCAGCCCTCATCGAGGCCATCGATAAGAATGACGGCACGCCATCCGCTTGTCTCCAACGCGGCCCGCACGGGCTTCGTCCCGGTCGCTGTTGAAAGTTGAGGTGGCGGTTTCACCCGCCC
>CALKVG010000117.1 GCA_937998045.1 uncultured Myxococcales bacterium | reverse complement strand
TACACGCGTAAGATCGTCGGCAGCGTCAGATGTGTATAAGAGACAGTCTTCAACGAGCTGACCCTCGCCGCGAGTCACGAGCTGGCGGAGTCCGCGACCGATCCCCAGCCGCTGGCGAACACGGGCTTTTACCTCCACTCGAACGATGCCTGGCTCGGCGCCCTGTCGTACGGCGGAGGAGAGTGCGGCGACATGTGCACGTACCTGCTCGACCCGAGCACCCTCGAAAGCGGCTACAACGTGCAGCGCATCTGGTCGAACAGCGCTGCGGCCGCGAGCAAGAACCCCTGCCAGCCGTGGGACCCGCCTTACTTCGGTGCGGCCGTGCGGACGCAACTGCTCGACCTGGGCGATCACAAATCGCGTGGATACGTCGTCGTCAAGCGCGGGCAGAGCGTCGACGCCATCGCGGACGTCTTCAGCGAGAGCGCGCTTCCGGCGCCGCTGCTCCTTTACGTGGGCAAGGACAAGGGGCAGCAGCAGACGGACCCGACGGACGTCGCCCCGCTCGATCCAATCACCGTGCAGGTGTCAAAGCAGCAGGTCCAGAACGGCGACGGCGTCGTCATCACGTTTCACGCTCCGCAGAACGCGCCCGTGGGCGACGCGCGCATCGTCGTGCGCTCGGTGCTGCAGATGCAGCAGTACAACGACTGGCCGATCATCCTGCGGGTGCAGTGAACGCTTCTCGCCGCTCTCGCACGATCGTCCACCCGCGCCAACTGAGGGCGGTGACCATCACATGGTCCCCCACGGATCCAGCGCGCATGTGCGACGGACGGCACAAAGCTCGACGGATTGCGTTCGGCGCCTTCGATGACCGATGGGCATAAGCGTTGCTCCGGCACGGCCGTTCATCCATCCTATGAGGACGAGCAGAGCCCGGTTCATCGGCAACGCGACCGCCGGTGCCTTCGCGATCGCGGGGGCGCTCGCCGCGACGTCTGCGCGCGCCGACACGGCCCTGCGCCTCTCCGTCGACTGGAGCAAGCTCGAGGGCGTCCTGCGCGACGGGCCTGCCGCGTTCTTGCCGCGCGAGACGCCGGTGGCTTCGTCGGCGCGATCGTCGGAGGAAGCGTCCCCGGCCGAGACGAAATGGTTCGGACTTTCGCCGCACGTGTCGCTCATCGCGCGCGACTGGGGCGGCGCGCAGCTGCTCCTCGGCCACCTGACCTTGACCGACCAGTATCGATTGAGCCGGTCCAGTCGGATGGTCGTGACGAGGATCCGCCTGGCGGACGGTCGGTTCGCGCCTTTCGTGCATGTCGGCCTCGGCCAGTGGCGCGTCGATACCGACCTGATGCCGGTACTGCCGCGCGACGTCGAGCTCGCGACCCAGGTCGGCGGCGGCTTCGAGATGGCGTTCTCGCGGCGGGCGGCGCTCGCCATCGAGGCGGACCACACGATCCTGATTCGCGAGCAGCGAGAGCCGCAGATGATCGCGACTCCCTACGTGTGGGGCACATTTCTCGCGGCCCGCGCCCTCTTCTGAGGGCGCCGGTTGCACCGCTCGGCCGTGTGTCTTCGGTTTCGTTTCCGGCCCCACCCTGCGGGCTGCGGCCGAGCGCGTGCTACGCTTGTGCGACGCCACGGATGAGCGCCTCTTCCGATTCCGCCATCAGGGTCGCGAAGCCCTACGAGGAGCGAGTCATCTGCGAGCACGCAGACCGGTGCGCCGGCTGCCCGATCATCGGGCTGCCTTACCCCGAGCAGCTCGCGCTGAAGCGCGGCCGAGTCGTGCAGTCGGTCTCGCGATATCCGGCGCTCGAACTCGTGTACACCGAGCCGGTCGCTCCCGCGCAGCCGCTCGCGGGCTACCGAACGCGGGCCAAGCTCATCGCGGCGCCCGGCGGAAGAATCGGGCTGTACGCCAAGGGGGGCGGCCACCAGGTCGTCGACATCCCACGCTGCCGTGTCCTCGCGCCCGTGCTGATGCGCGTCGCGTCCGTGCTGCGCGCGCGGATCGCCGCGTCAGAGGCCCAGGCCGGCCCGCTTGCTCCGTACGACGGCGCCGCGGGCCGCGGATGCCTGCGCGCGGTCGACCTGCGTGAGGTGCGCGACGGCGACGTCGCACGCGCTCTCGTGACTTTCGTCGTGCAGCGGGAGACCGTCCATTCGCTGGATGGCCTTCGCGGCGCGGCGCGACAGCTGATGCTCGCGGCGCCGGACGTCATCGGCGTGGCCGTGAACTTTCACGAGGGCGACGGCCCGCAGATCCTCGGGTCCGAGACGACGCTGCTGGCCGGCGTCGCCTCCGCGCCCGACCGCCTGGGCGTGTCCCTGCACCTGGCCACCTTCGGCTCCTTCGTCCAGGCACACCGCGGGCAAGCAGGCCGGGTGCAATCCGTCCTCGTGGAGGCGCTCGGCCTGGCTCGAGCGCGCCAGCCCGAGAGGAAGCCTCGCGTGCTCGATCTGTACGGCGGGTCGGGCGCCATCGCGCTCGGCCTGGCGTCGGCGGGAGCGAGCGTGCGGCTGATCGAGTCGTTCCAACCGGCGGTCGAGCAGGCGCGGGCGGCCGCGGAGCGGCTGTGCGCCGACGTGGAGGCGCAATGCGCGGACGCCGCGACCGCGCTTCGTGAGCTCGCAGAACGCAAGGAGCGCTTCGATGCGGCGGTCGTGAACCCTCCGCGGCGGGGCACCAGCCCGATGACGCGCGAGTGGCTTGCGCGCCTGGAGCCCAGCGTCATCGCCTACGTCTCGTGCGATCCCGAGACGCTCGCGCGCGATCTCGATCACTTCACGCGGCTGGGATACTCGGCGACCACGCTGCGGCCCCTCGACATGATCCCGCTGACCGACGAAGTCGAGACGGTCGCGTTCCTGCGCCCGTCAGGCGTTCCGCTGCCCCCCGTCGTCTACGACGACGGCGAGGTCCTCATCGTGGACAAGGGGCCGCACGAGCCGACGACGCCGCAGGGCGAGTACGCGACCTCGCTCCTCGCGCGCGTGCGGCGCATTCCCGGGGCTGAGCGCGCGGTCCCGGTGCAGCGTCTCGACGTCGGTACGAGCGGCCTGGTCACGTTCGCGCGCGCCCCGGAGTACGTCGCCAAGTGGGATCACGCGCTCGGGTCCCCTTCGACGCGAAAGATCTACGTCGCGGCCGTTCGCGGCGTGATTCCGGGCAAGGGCACGATCACGCGCGAGCTCAAGGAAGACGGCAAGCCGCACGCGGCGCGCACGCGATACCGACGCTTGGCGGTCGCGGCGGGGCACAGCATCGTGCGCGTCGTCCCCGAGCAGGGGCGCACCCACCAGATCCGGCGCCACCTCGCATCGATCGGCTACCCGGTACTCGGCGACGGGCGATACGGACACGAGCCGACCAACCGGTACTTCGAAGAGAAGAACGCCCTCGATCGCGCGTTCTTGCACTGCGTCCGCCTCGAGTTCGAACCTCCCGAAGGGGGCGGTCGCCGGTGCGTCGAGGCGCCGCTGCCCGGCGACCTGCGCGCCGTCCTCGAGCGCACGAGCGGCCCGGGGACGCTGCGGTTTCTGGACCACAAGAACGCGCTGGGCGCGACGGGGACGTCGAACCTGCCGCCGGGCCCGGACGAGGTCCTCCACGACCGCGGCAGCGCGCTCGACCTCGACGCCAGCTCGACGTCCATACACCCCGAGCTCACGACGGACGACGACGACCGCCAGAGCGGCGAATACTGACTCAGTCGCCGACGCGCAGGGCGCCCAGCTCGGCGCAGAGGTCGTCCAGCATCGCGTCCAGCTCGCTCACCCGTTCGACGGGCGTCGCGACGCGAAGGTCGCCGCCCGACTCGGCGTAGACGGCGGCCAGCCCCTCGCTAGCCTCGACGACGCCCTTGAAGAAGACGACGTCGCGAGCGCGCATGACGACGCGACGCACGATCATGCCTTCCCCGGCCTCGACGTAGCGTTCAGGCAAGCGGGTCCTCGATTTCCACGTCGGGCTTGCGCGGCGCCTGCTGACGCCGTCGCATTCGCTGCTGCACGTACTCCACGAGCTTGTCGACGTACGTCTCGAAGGGCGGGCAGGCGCGCACTCCGAGCGTGGGCAGCAGCTCCTCGGCGTTGCGCGCGTCGTACACGACGCGTGTGGTGAGCGTCTCGAGGAATGCGCGCGGGCTCTTGGCGATCCGCTCGATCCCGGGGGCTCGCATGAGGGCCTTCGCGAGGTTCGCCGGGATCGAGCCGCGCGGTCCGCGGCGCCCGCTGGCGCGCGCGACGAGCTCGAACGCGCGACGAGCGGGCAGCGGCTGCGGGTCGACGAGGTGGAAGGTGCGACCAAGAGCGCGGGGGTCGCTGCCGAGCGCCACGGAAGCGCGCGCGACCCAATCGATGGGGACGACGTTCAGCGGCTCGTCCCCCAAGCCCGGCAACGGCAGCGCGAGGTCGGGCGGCGACGTGATGACCAGCATGACGAGCAGATACGGTCCGTCGAAGCGGTCGATCTCGCCGGTGCGAGAGTCGCCGACGATGGTCGCCGGCCGAATGACGGCGATGGGGAGGCGATCCATCGCGTCGCGCATCAGCTTCTCGGCGCGTGCCTTGGTCTCCTCGACGACGTTGCGAAACGCCTGCCCCGCCTTGAGATCGCTCTCGAGGACAGCGCCCCGGCGATCGCCGGCTACGTGGGCGGTCGACTGAAAGACCAGGCTCGACAGCTTCTCGCAGCTCGACGCGAACTCGAGGACCTCGCTCGCGCCGCGCACGTTCGCGTGCTCTGCCGTCTTGCGGTCGACCCCCAGATACGTCACCTGCGCGCAGTGGTGAATGCGGGTCACTTCGCGCGCGAGCGCCTTGTACTCCCCCCCCGACAGGCCGAAATCGATCGCCGCCGCATCGCCCTCGACGACGTGCACGCGCTCGCGCTGCTCGGACGGCAGCTCGGCCAGGATCGCGCGCGCGTCGTCGAGCGACTTCGTCCGGACGACGGCGTAAACGGCTGCGCGCTCGTCCGCGCGGAGAATCTCCGCGCAGACCGCGCGAGCGAGGAGGGATGGGAGGCCCGTCAGGAGGACGATGTCGTCAGCGGCCATGCAGCTCCGTCACGGGCCGCAGTATTGAGCACCCACTCCTTGCAGCCAAGGGCCGAAGTTCCCCTGGTACGTCGACGGACTGCAGAAGGAGGCTGAGCCGCCGAGCGCCTGAGTAACGCAGCTCAAGCCCTGGTAGAACGTGGAGCACTGCCCGGAGCCGGTGGTGACCTGGCTACGGCACTGCGCGGTCGAGTTCGGATCGGGGCAAGAGTTGCAGCTCTGGCCGGCGCACTCGATGAGGCACGCGCTGTTGTGGTTGCACGTCGAGTCGACGTACGGCGCGGCGCACTCGACGACGCCGCTCCCCTCGGCGAAGTCGAAGTCGAAGGGCTGGAGGCAGGTCGCGCACGTGGGGTTCGCCATGAACTCGTACTGGAAGAACGAGTTGCAGCCGGCGGAGTGCGCGCCCGCCGCGCAGGCGGCCGCGGCGTTCTGGAGGTCGGTCGACGAACAGGCCGACGGCTCCTTGACCGGGACGGACTCCTGCAGCAGGGGGTCGCAACCGCCGTAGGGGGAGGGGCAGAACATCTGCTGGCTGGCGCACGACCGGGGTGTGACGCTCACGTCGCACGTCGACGCAGGCGCGAGGGCCGTGCAGTCCTCGCAGCTGACCCCGAACTGACCGCACTGCGTATCGAGGAAGCCCGCCTGGCACTGCCCGGTATGATCGCAGCAGCCGGAGCACGTTTCCGGGCAGAGGCTGACGTCCGGGGGCCCCACGTCCGGCGGCCCAACGTCCGGGGGCCCCACGTCCGGCGGACCGGCATCCGCGGGTTCGCACTGCTGGCTGGAGCACACGTCGCCGAACGCCTGGCAGTTCTGGCAGAAGTTGCCGAAATCGCCGCACTGGAAGTCGAGGAAACCCGGCTGACAGTTCCCGCCGAAGTCGCAGCAACCGAACGGGCACGTCTGTGCGTTGCAGCCGCCGCCGTCCGGCCCCCCGAACACGCACTGCTGCACGGAGCAAACCTCGCCGAACTGGAGGCAGTTCTGACAGAAGTTGCCGAAATTGCCGCACTGCTCGCCGGCGAAGCCCGGCTGGCAGAGGCCGTTGGCGTCGCAGCAGCCGAAGGGGCATGTTTGCGCGTTGCACTGCGTCGGAGGCGCGCACTGCTGATTCAGGCACTTGTTTCCGGACTGTTCGCAGTCGAAGCAGGAGTTCCCGAACGACCCGCACTGGTTGTCGAAGACACCCGAACGGCAAACGCCCGACGAGTCGCAGCAACCCTGGCTGCAGTTCCACGGTCCGCACGACGGCAAGCACTGCTGGTTCTGGCAGATCGCGCCGAACTGCTGGCAATTCTGGCAAAAGCTCCCGCCGGCGCCGCACGCGTACGGCTGGACGCCCTGCTGGCAGACTCCGTTGCCGTCGCAGCAGCCGAACGGACAGTCCCGCGGCCCGCACCCGGGGGTGCCGACGCAGGAGCCACCGGGAGCCCCGCCGTTTGCAGCGCACGCTTCCCCCTGGGCCGCGCAGTTGCCGCACTGCTCGCCCGCGTGCCCGCAGGCCGTCGCGTCCGTGCCCGGCCAGCATTGGTCACCGAAACAGCAGCCGGCGCAGTTCTCCGGGCCGCAGCCGACCTTGACGCACTCGTGATTGCCGCCGCACGTGAGGCCGAAGCTGGCGCATTGTTGACAGGATTGTCCGCCGGTACCGCACGCGTTGGGGTCCGTCCCGGCAAAGCAGACGCCTCCCTCGCAGCACCCCGAGGCGCAATCGGTGCCGTCGCACGAGCCGACGACGTTGCCGCACGCATGGTGGTTGGCGTCGCAGAGCGTGAACCCCTCGGCCTTGCAGTCTTGGCACGACACGCCGGCAGCGCCGCACGCCGTTACGTCTCCGCCGGGCTGACAGTTCCCCGCGCCGTCGCAGCACCCCTGCGGACAAGTGCGCGCGCTGCACGACGGCCCGCCGTCGGGAGAGCCGTCGACCGTGGCCTCCGGGCCACCGTCGCTACCGTCGAGCGAGCCGCCGTCGGCGACGAAATAGTCGTCCAGCCCCGAGCGGCCGCACGCGGTCCCTCCGACGACTACCAGGAGCAGAAAGAAAAGCGTGAGGGAGGAACCGGTTTGGACGAAGCAAGAAGCTCGATATCGCACGATGACCCCTCTCCGGCCGCATGGCCGAATGCCGTGAGTTCTGTCTTCGCAAGTCGGCCGGAGCGCGTGCGCAACGCCCGGCCGTGGCGCCAAGCGTAGCCCGGGAAGCTCATCCAGGCACGTTTTCACCCGGGCACCCTCATCTCGACGCCGCCGCCGGCGGGCCGTGCGGGACCTTGAGGGGATGCCCGTTCTCAGAAGCCTGCGCCGAGACGCACGAGCTCGCGCAACAAGACGTCGGAGACGTCCAGACGCGCCCACAAATGTCCGCTCCGCCGGCCGATGGCGACTACGGCGGGGGCGGGTTCGGCTGCGGCGCGTGCAGGGTCCAGCCGGAGCGGCTGCGCGACCAGCGCAAACGCCGCGTCGGAGCCGAGGTCCGCGAGCGCTCGCGCAACCGCGGGATACTCCCCGAGCGTCGGCGAGGGAGACGCCTCCCGGGCCAGGAGACCGGATGCGGCATTGCCTGCAGCCACGAAGAGGTCGCCGTCGCGAACGCCCCACGCGATGCCGGCGGCGGCGTCCGCCGAGTCGTGGTGCCGAGCTACGGGGGCGAACGTGGCGAGCGTGGCGCGGCCCAACGCGGTGACGTTCGTCTCGCCGAGGGATACCGGGCCTAGAGAGAGGCTCGCGGCGACGGGTTCACCGAACGCGGGCCGCCGCAGCAAGCCCACGAGCTCGCGCACCGAACGCCTCGCGGCATCGCCGTCCTGGGCGGGGGTACGGATCCAGACCCCTCGCAACGCACCCCACGCGACCGCCGCGGTCAGCCACTCGCCGCGAGCGCGCGCCCAGTCTTCGAGCGCCGTTTGCACGGCCCGAACGTCGTCGCCCTGGATGCGATTCCCGAGGGCGCTGACGAGAGCCGCGGCGACGTCCCGCGCGCTCGAGGCGCGGTCGGCTGGATCGTCGCGCAGCAGGACCGCAGCCAGCGCGTCGGCGGGCGCGAGGCCGAGCGGGGTCGCGTCCCCAGGGTGGATCGTCTCGACGAGAGGGGCGCCGGCTTCGCCGCCGTCCCCGGGCATCACGGTGGCGTCGGCGCGAACGCGATCGTCGCCGACGTCGAGCTCGACCCGGGCCTCCGCGGCCCCGGCGAGGAGAGCAATGGGACGCCGCACGAGGGTGTCGAGGCCCTCGAGGATGGCGTGCGAGTCCCCGAAATCCGGGGCGTGTCCGCCATGCTTCGCCCGCTGCTCTTCATCGCTCGCCGCGAGCCAGGCCTTCGTCCCCTCCCAGCGGCTGACGAGGTTTGCCGCGATCGGTCCTGCGAGAGCCGAGTTCGGGACGACGGCCACGGCGGAGGCTTCCGAGGGAGGCGCCTTCTTTCCAGGCAACGTCCGGTACGCGTACGGACCGAGCTCGCGGAGGGAGCGCTCGTCGCTCCCGAGGAGAAGCCAGGCGCGAGCGAGCGCCACGGCGACTTCGGGGGCTGCGCCGGTACGCGGCACGACGCGCAGGAGCCCTTCGGTGCGCGAGGCGCCGGCGGCGGCGTCGGCCGGAAGCAGAATCGCCGCTGCGCGCG
The DNA here is from genome assembly GCA_937998045.1 of uncultured Myxococcales bacterium. GTDB lineage: Bacteria > Myxococcota_A > Polyangia > Polyangiales > Polyangiaceae > Palsa-1150. Next base: position 160 of record CALKVG010000117.1, on the reverse strand, counting down.
CCCCGTCGTGAATCGGCAGGGCGAGGACCCAAGCCGCGTCGCCCGCTCCGCGGGCGGCGAGCACACCGTACGACGTGGCCTGACCGTCGACGAGCGCCGCCAAGTCGGGGTCGAGCCCGGCGAGGGCGCCGGCCAGCCGCCCGACGGTGGGCGGGAGCAA
>CALKVG010000116.1 GCA_937998045.1 uncultured Myxococcales bacterium | reverse complement strand
GAGATTTCTGCCTGTCTCGTGGGCTCGGAGATGTGTATAAGAGACAGCACCACGTGCGCGACCGTGTCGTGGTAGCCGTCGATGTTCTTGAAGGAAAGCTGGGGATAAATCGGCACCGGGATGACGCCCGCGAACAGGGCGCCGAGGAACGACAGGACGAACTCGTCGCCTTCGGGGATGACCATCGCCAGGCGGTCGCCCTTGCGCAGCCCGCGCGCCGCGAGGTGACCGGCGCGCCGCTCGCATTCGGCGGCGATGTCGTGGAAGGAGCACAGTCGCTCCGTACCGTCAGGATGGACGAATACGAAGCCGCGGGCGCGATCGTCCGCGAGTGCGCGCACTGCCTCGACGAGCGTCGGTGCCAGCATGAGCCTGCGTGGGCGGGCTGTAATCCGCGATGGGCTCCAGCGCAAGAGGCCTCCCGCGCGGCGGCCCCTGCGTAGGTGCGTTCCGCGGCGAAGGCCGATTCGCGCCGACGCGGCGTTGCTCGCTTGTACAGCCCCGCGCTACAACCGCGACGGTGTTGCCGCGCGTGTTCGTGACCGGCGTGGGGGTGGTTAGCTCGATAGGCCTCGGGCGCGAGGCGTTCTACCGCTCTCTCGAGTCCGGCCGGAGCGGAATCTCGCCGGTCGCGTCGTTCGACGCGTCGCAGCTCGGACGAGACTTCGCCGGGGAAGTCAAAGAGTTCGACGCTCGCGACCACCTCACGAACGCCGAGCGACGGCGGATGGGGCGATGCAGCTCGATGGCCGTGGCCGCCGCGCGCATGGCGCTGCGCGACGCCGGTTTGCAGGAAAGGCAGCTCGCCGGCCGGCGTACGGCCGTCGTCCTCGGCACGACGATGGGCGAGGCGACGATCCTGGGCGAGCTCGAGCACGACTGGATCGTCGGCGGTGTGGGCGCCGTGCGGCGGTCGCTGATCCCGAAGTACGGCTCTACGCTGCTGCCCATTCACGTGGCGCGAGCCGTCGGCGCCGAGGGGATGGTGCTCACTCTGCCGGCGGCGTGCGCGGCAGGCAACTACGCCATCGGCTTTGCGTCCGATCTCATCCGGGGGGGACGCGCCGACGTCGTCGTGACCGGCGCGGCCGAACTCATTCAGGAGCTTCAGTTCAGCGGCTTCGTCCGCCTCGCCGCGATGGCCCCGCAGAAGTGCCAGCCGTTCGATCTGAACCGGCAGGGCCTGATCCTCGGAGAGGGCGCGGGGCTGCTCGTGCTGGAGAGCGAGGCGCACGCGGTTCGGCGCGGCGCGCAGGTGCGAGCCGAAGTCGGCGGCTACGGCCTGTCCTGCGACGCGTACCACATCACGAGGCCCCACCCGGACGCAGCCGGGAGCATCGCGGCCATGCGCGCGGCGATCGAGCGGTCCGCCATCTCCCCCGCGGACGTCGACTTCATCAACGCCCACGGCACGGGCACCAAGCACAACGACGCCGCCGAGACCAAGGTCGTCCACGAACTCTTCGGCGATCGACGCGTTCCGATCTCCAGCATGAAGAGCATGCTCGGGCACTGCATGGGCGCGGCGAGCGCGCTCGAGGCCATCGGGTGCGTATTCACGCTCGAGACGGGGACCTATCCTCCGACGATTGGATACGAGACGCCCGACCCGGAGTGCGACGTGCACGTCGTCGCGAACGCCGCGCAGCGGGGCAAGGCCGACGTCGTCGTCAACAATTCGCTCGCCTTCGGCGGATACAACGCCGTCGCCGTGTTCGCTCGCCCGGGCGTGCTCCCACCGGCGGGGGCGCCGTAGTGAAGCCGTGCGCCGTTACCGGCTTCGGCGTGGCCTGCCCGTTCGGGGTCGGCCGGGCGGCGTTCCTCGATGCCGCGCGGGCGGGCGGGAGCGCGACCCCGCGCTCGGCGCAGGCTTCGCAGAGGGCGACGCTGCAGTCGTTCGATGCGTCGGCCTACCCGGGCGCGCGCGTCGTCGAGGTGCCCGGGTTCGACCCCGCAAAGTACCTCGGCGACAAAGGCCTGCGCTCGCTCGACCGTCTGACGAAGCTCCTCGTCGTGGCCGCGCGCCTCGCGCTGCACGACTCCGGGCTGAAGCGCGACGGCGCGTGGGCCGACGGCGCGGCGGAGACGTCGGGCATCGTCGTCTCGAACGCCTACGGATCTCTCGAGGCGATCACCGAGCTCGATCGCGTCTCTTTGCTGGAGGACGCCCGGTACATCAATCCCTCGCGCTTTCCGCTCACCGTGGCTAACAGCGCCGCCGGTTACGCGAGCATATGGGAAGAGCTGCGCGCGGTGAACGTGAGCGTGAGCGACGGCAACTGCGGATCGCTCGACGCCGCCGCGTGCGCCGAGGTGCTCCTCGACCAGGGGCGCGCGCGCGCCCTGCTCGTCGGCGGAGCCGAGGCGATGAGCGAGGCGCTCTTTCTCGCGTTCCACAAGCTCGGCGCCTCCGAGGGGGGCGCGCTGCTCGGCGAGGGAGCAGCCCTCCTCGTCCTCGAGACGCCCGACTCCGCGCGCGCGCGCGGAGCCAGCGTCGCCGGCGAGATCGTCGGCTACGGGACGTCGTTCGTTCCCCCCGAGCGCGAGGCCGCGCTCGTTCACCCCTCGCCGGAGGCGATGGCGCGGGCGATCGAGTCGGCGCTCTCGGACGCCGACGTCCCGGCCGGCGCGATCGGCGCCGTCGTGTCCGGGGTATCCGGCCTGCGCGCGTTCGACGAGGCGGAGCTCTCGGCCATCGGCCGCGTCCTCGGGCCCGAGATACCCGTCGTCGCTCCGAAGCTCGCCCTGGGCGAGACGCTCGGCGCCGGCGGGGCGATGGGAATGCTCTCCGCCCTCGCGCTGATGCAAGGTGCGGCGCAGTTCCCGCACGCGCGCGGGCCGGCCGCCGCGCCGCCGCGCGACACTCCGCGATCGGTGCTAGTGACGTCCCTCGGCTATTACGGAAATGCGTCGGCCGTCGTCATGCGAAGTCCGAACACGGGCCGCTGAGACCTGGCACGAGGAGAAGACGAGAGTGAGCTGGATTCACGAGAAAGCGCATGCCGAGCTTGCCCGCGTCCGCCTTGCCCGCAAGACGCAGACCTACCCGTACTTCCGCGAGTTCGAGGCGGGCGGTCTCCACACGAGAATCGCCGGGCGCGACGTCGTCAACTTCAGCTCGAACGACTACCTCGGACTGACGACCCATCCGCGCGTCAAGGAGGCCGCGAAGCGCGCTGCCGACAAGTTCGCGTGCGGATTGTCGAGCTCCCGTCCGCAGGCGACGACCGTCGAGCACGTCGATCTCGAGCGCCGCTTCGCCAAGTGGATGGGCTTCGAGAGCTGCCTGCTCTTCACGACCGGCTACCAGGCGATGCTCGGCACGATCGCAGGCCTGGCGGACAAAGACACGACGCTCGTCCTCGACGCCTACAGCCACGCCTGCATCCTCGACGGATCGTTCCTCGCCGCCGGCGTGCCGAAGAACGGGCCCGAGATCCGCTTTTTCAACCACAACTCCGCCAAGAGCCTCGAGCGCATCCTCACGACGCGCGAGCGCAAGAACGCGCTCGTCATCGTCGAGGGGGTCTACTCGCTCGACGGCGATACGGCGAACCTCGCCGAGTTCGTCGAGCTCTGCGACCGCTACGACGCTCCGCTCGTCGTCGACGACGCGCACGGCAGCGGGACGATGGGGACTCACGGCCGCGGGACGCTCGAGGCGATGGGCCTGCAGGGGCGCGTCCCCATCGTCGTCTCGACCCTCTCGAAGACGTTCGGCGGCATCGGCGGGCTCCTGTTCGGACCCGGCGAGGTGGTCGAGCACATCAAGCATGCCGCGCGAAGCTTCCTCTTCAGCGCGTCGCTTCCCGTACCGGTCGTCGCCGCGGCGTCGACGATCCTCGATCTCGTCGAGGAGGGCGGGGCCAAGCTCGTGGCCGAGCTCCACCAGAAAGCGGGCTACTTCCGCGACGGGCTGACGCAGGCCGGCTTCGACCTGGGCGCCAGCAACACGCACATCATGCCGGTCATGTGCCGCGAGGAGCGCAAGACGCTTTTCATGCACGTGGCCCTCCTCGAATGCGGCGTGATGATGGTCCCCCTCACTTATCCCTCGGTGAAGCAGGGCGAGGAGCGCCTGCGCGTCAACGTCACGCGCGGCCACACGCAGGAGGACCTCGACCTCGCGCTCGGGCTCCTCAAGGAATACGGCGAGGCCTTCTTCGTGCTGTCCGGTGAGGACATCGGGCCGCTCGAAGACTAGAGCGGGCAGCCTCGCAAGCTCCGCCCCCCGTCGTACGCCCAAGACGTAGCGCCCGGGTGGGCACGGACGAGCCGGCGCACTACGCTCGAGGCAGGTCCACCGGTCGCGACTGGTACGACGATTGCGACCCCAGCGATGATGACGTCCGAACAAGCCGTCGTGGGTCTCCTCGTAGTGGCAGCTTTGGTCATGGCTGTGGCGATTGCGCTCGTCGGACCGCGGCTCTCGCGCGCCCGGAGGCAGCGCCTCCGCGCGCAATTCGGCCCCGAATACGAACGCGCGGTGGAAGCGTACGGTGAACCATCGCGCGCCGATCGCGAGCTCGCGGCCCGCGCCCGACGGGTGCACCGGCTGCATCTGCACGACATCAGCCCCAACGATCGCGCGCACTTCGCGGCTACATGGCGAGACGTGCAATCCCGCTTCGTCGACGAGCCCGAACGCGCCGTGCGCGAGGCGAACGAGCTCATTAAAGCCATCATGGCGGCGCGCGGATACCCCGAGGCGCAATTCGAACAGCGCGTGGCCGATCTCTCGGTCGATCACCCCGCCGTCGTTCAGCATTACCGCGCCGCGCGGGAGCTTTCCCAGAGCGAGCGCCAGGGCGGCAACACGGAAGACCTCCGGCAGGCGATCATCCACTTCCGCGCTCTTTTCGTGGAGCTGATCGACGCCGCGCCCCCCGGACAGCCGCACACGCTCCAGCACGCCTGACGGCGCGCGCCGGCACATCCATTGCTCGCGCAAGCGTCCGGCCCTTCCACCCCATTTCTCGAGGAGCAACCGATGCGCGACTCCGTCTCGATCGTCGCCATGCTGAGCGCCGTTCTCCCGATCTGCCTCTCGGTGAGCTGCGCCGCCGAGCTTCATTCCGTAGACGGCTACGACGCCGAATACGTGGACACCCCCCCGGTGAACGTCGAACTCTATCCGCGGTACGAAGTGGCCGACGGATACGTGTACGAGGTGAACGGGCGCTACTACCACCGGCACGGCACGCGGTGGGTCCGTTACCATTCGCCGCCGCGGCCGGAGCTCCGACGAGGCAACGCGGAGCGAATTCCGGAGCATCGTCGATAGCTCGATAACTCGTTGGCGCGACGGCAGCGGCGTCGTCGCGTAACGAAGTATTCACGGCGCTCCTCGACGATGGTGGTAGGGTCGCGGCCGTCGACCCGCCAGAACGTCGAGGAGCGTCGAGACATGAAACGCGCAGATACTCTCCGATCGCGCAGTGTGAGCATCTTGCTTGGCGCCGTTGTCTGCAGCGTGCTCGGCCTCGCCCCGTCCGTCTCGGCGGACGACGACCGCCGCCCGGAGCGTGCCGCGGTGCCGGAGGGGGCCATCCGTCACGTCCTGGTCATCGACCTGGAGAACGAGAGCTTCACGACGACCTTCGGGCCGGCGTCACCGGCGACGTATCTCAATTCGACGCTCCTCAAGCAGGGCGAGCTCATTGCCAACTACTTCGCCACGAGCCACGTCAGCCTGGGCAACTACATCTCTCAAGTCTCCGGACAGGAGCCGACGCCATCGACGAACAACGACTGCATCGCGCTCTCCTCGCTGGCGCACCCGCCGGTCCTCGGCGGATTCACCGACGTCGTGCCGGGTGGCGATACGACCGATCCGGCCAGCTTCCCCGGGCAGGTCGTCGGCGACGGATGCATCTATCCCGGCCCTACGCTCACCTCCCACGGCGCCCGCACGATCGGCGATCAGCTCGACGCGCTCCTCGGTGACGCCGACAACGATGGTGACGACCGGGGCATCCTCTGGCGCTCTTATGCCGAGGACATGGGCAACGACCCCGCCCGCGACTACGGCACGCCCGATCCCATGGGTGGGACCGATTGCGCCCACGCCCCGATCGGCGGCGTCGATCGAACGAACAGCGCCGAGGCGGCGGACCAGTACGCCAGTCGCCACAACCCGTTCGTCTATTTCCACTCGGTGATCGACGACCAGGCGCGCTGCAACTCCCACGTCGTCCCGCTCGGGAAAGTGACGGTCGGCGCGAACGGCTCGCCCGACGTGTTCAACGGCCACCTCTACGAGGATCTGCGCGACTCGCGGCGAACGCCGGCCTTCCTGTTCGTGACGCCCAACCTCTGCGACGACGGGCACGACGCGACGTGCGCCGGAAGGAACGTCGAAGGCGGACATGTCGGCGGGCTCGTCGGCGCCGATCTCTGGCTGAAGCACTGGATGCCGATGATCTTCGCGTCGCCCGCGTACCGCAGCGGCGAGCTCCTCGTGGTCCTCACCTTCGACGAGGGCGGCACCACGGACGCTCGCGCCTGCCCGGCAGCGAACCAGGTGGACTGCGGTTCGCCGACCGGCCCGAACGTAACGAACCCCGGGTTTAGCCCCATCTTGGGGCTCTTCGGGCTGCAGACGCCGCCCACGACGACCTTCGTCTATCCGGGGGGAGGCCAGGTCGGTGCGGTGCTCTTCAATCGGCGCTTCATCGAGCCGGGCACGGTCAACGACACCGGGTACTACAACCACTACTCCGCGCTGCGGAGCTACGAAGACATCCTCGGAATCCAGCACGGCGGCGACGACGGCCTGGGGCACCTCGGCTTTGCGGCGCGCGCGGGACTCAAGCCGTTCGGCAAGGACGTGTTCAACCGCACGGACCGCGAGCCCTGATCGCGGCGGTCAAGTTCGAGCGCCGATCTGTCCGAGCAAGTTGCCCAGCCCTCGGCCGTCTCTCAACGCTGAATGCGCGCCGATTCCCCCCGCGCGAAAGCGCGGACCTGCTCGAGAGTGGCCATCGTCGTGTCGCCTGGGTACGTCGTCAAGAGCGCGCCGTGGGCCCAGCCCAGCGTTATGGCCTGCTCCGCCGTCTCGCCGGCGAGGAGCCCGTAGAAGAACCCGGAGGCAAAGCCATCCCCTCCGCCGACCCGGTCGAGGACGTCCAGCTCGCAGACCGGGGCCGCATATTGCTTGCCGTCGACCCACGCGACCGCGCTCCAGCGGTGCCGGTTCGTCGAGAGGACCTCGCGGAGGGTCGTCGCGACCGCCTTGATCTGCGGGTGCTTCTTGACGACCCGCGCGATCATTTCGAAGAAGGCCTTCTTGTCGAACAGTTCCTTGGCCGTCCCCTTCTCCACCTCGGGGCCCGAAATCCCCAGCCCCTTCTGCAGATCCTCCTCGTTTCCGACCAGGACATCCACGTGCTCGACGATGCGCCCGACGACGTCGACCGCATCGCGTGCGCCCCCCCACGCGTTCCAGAGCTTCTCGCGGAAATTCAGGTCGAAGCTGACGACGGCGCCCGCCGCCTTGGCTGCACGCATGCCCTCGACGATGACGTCGCCCGTCGTCTCGGAGAGCGACGCGAAGATCCCTCCGCTGTGAAACCAGCGGACCCCCCCCGCGAAAATGGCGGCCCAGTCGAGGTCACCAGGCTTGAGGAGCGCCGCGGCCTCGTTCGAGCGGTTGTAGAACACCACGGCGGGGCGTACCCCGAAGCCGCGATCGCTGTAGACGGTCGCCATGTTCGGACCGTGGACGCCGTCATGGCGGAAATGCTTGTAAAATGGCCGGACGCCCATCGCGCGGACGCGCTCTGCGATGAGATCCCCTATGGGATAGTCCGCCATGGCGCTCGCGATGGCGGTCTTCATTCGAAAGCAGTCGGCGAGGTTGGCCGCCACGTTGTACTCGGCGCCGCTGACGTGGACGTCGAAGTGCGTCGCCTTTCGGAACGGTAACGCGCCCGGATCCAGGCGGTGGACCAAGGCGCCCAGGCTGACGAAATCAAGCTCTCCGCTCGAGCGAATCGACAGCCCTGAGCTCATCGCTTCATTCAGAGTAGCACTATTGATTAACGCCGCTGGCCAGAAACCCGCCATCCACCGTGAGCACCTCGCCGTTCACGAAGCTCGCCTCGCTGGAAGCCAGGAACACCGCCGCTCCCCCGACCTCCTCGATGCGTCCGAATCGCTTCGTCGGCGTCCGCATGAGGAGCTCGCGGCCACGCGGAGTCTCGTCGAGGAGCGCCTGGTTGAGCTTCGTCCGGAACACGCCCGGAGCGATCGCGTTGACGCACACACCCTTGGAGGCCCACTCGACCGCCAGGGACCGCGTGAGGGCCACGACCGCTGCCTTGCTGGCAGCGTAGGCTGCCACCTCGCAAAAGGATACGAACGAATTGAGCGAGGCGATGTTGATGATCCGCCCGTAACCGCGCTCCACCATCCGCCGGCCGAAGACCTGGCAGCCGCGCAGCGTTCCCGTGAGATTGGTGTCCAGGATGTCAGTCCACTCCGCCTCGGCCACGTCGAGCGTCGCAGCGCGCGCGATTCGACCCGCGCAGTTGACGAGGACATCCACGTCTCCCAGCGAGGATCGCACCTCGGCGTGGAGAAGCTCGAGCGAACGGCGGTCCTTGACGTCCGACGTCATGCGCAAGGAGCGGCGCCCGATGGATTCGATGTCCGTCGCGACTGCGTCGAGCGGCTCCTGGCGGCGTCCGGAAGCGACGACGTCGGCTCCCGCATGGGCAAGGGCGAGGCTGATGGCGCGACCAATTCCGTCCGTGCCCCCGAGCACCACTGCAATGCGGCCGTCGAGTGAAAATGTGGGCGGCTTCGTCATGAAGGCTTGGATATTTGAGCATCGAGCGAGAGCAGCGCACAAGAAGCAGTGGCTTTCGCCACGGCCTGCATGCAATGATGCGGCCGAGTGCGGGGGAGCCCGATGCCCCACGAGACCACGGGGAACCAGGGGTTCGAGCGGGAGACCGGGCGGATGATTGGATGACGGCTTCGGCTCTCGTCTCGGACGACCGGCTGTTCCCTGCTGACCCCAAGGAGCGCGCCATTGCGCGGCGCCTGTATGAAGGCGTGCGCCGGCTGCCCATCGTGAGCCCGCACGGTCACACGGACCCTGCCTGGTTCGCCGACGACGAGCCCTTTGCCGATCCTGCCACGCTGCTCATCGTCCCCGACCATTACGTCCTGCGAATGCTTTACAGCCAGGGCATTGCGCTCGAATCGCTCGGGGTCCCTCGTCTCGACGGCGCCCCGGTGGAGACGGACCCGCGCAAGATCTGGCGGATCCTCGCCGAGAACTGGCATCTCTTCCGCGGAACTCCCTCGAGGATCTGGGTCACGCACGCGCTCGCGCACGTATTCGGCGTGACCGAGCGGCTGACGCCCGAGTCCGGCGACCGCATCTACGATCGAATCGCCGAATGCCTGACGAAGCCGGAGTTTCGCCCCCGGGCCCTCTTCGAGCGGTTTCGCATCGAGGTGCTCTCCACCACGGAGTCGCCGCTGGACCCGCTCGCTCATCACCAGAAGCTCCGCGACTCGGGGTGGAAAGGGAGGGTCATCCCCGCGTATCGACCGGATCCCGTCGTCGATCCGGAGCACGCGGAGTTTGCGTCGAATGTCGCGAAGCTCGGGGAGGTTACGGGAGAGGACACCGCGACGTGGCATGGGTACCTGCGCGCCCTCGCCAACCGTCGCCGGTACTTCGCCGCGTTCGGTGCGACGTCGACCGACCACGGGCACCCTTCTGCGGCGACATTCGACGATCCGCCGGCGCAGTGCGCGGCGCTCTTTCGCAAGGCCCTCGCGGCTGACGTCTCTGCGGCAGAGGCCGAGCGCTTCCGCGGGCAGATGCTGACCGAGATGGCCCGGATGAGCGTCGAGGACGGCCTCGTCATGCAGATCCATCCGGGCTCGTTTCGCAACCACAATCCGCTCGTCTTCCGGGATTTCGGTCCGGATCGCGGAGCCGACATCCCCGGCCCCACCGATTACGTGCGAGCGCTGAAGCCGCTCCTCGATCGCTTCGGCAACGAGCCCCGCTTCTCCCTCATCGTCTTCACGCTCGACGAGTCGACGTACTCGCGCGAGCTCGCTCCGCTCGCCGGGCACTACCCGGCGCTCAAGATCGGGCCGCCGTGGTGGTTTTTCGATAGCCCGGAGGGAATGCGCTATTACCGCGAGCGCACCACCGAGACTGCCGGCTTCTACAACACCGTCGGATTCAACGACGACACGCGCGCCTTCCCATCCATCCCGGCCCGCCACGACGTCGCTCGCCGGGTGGATTGCGCCTTCCTGGCCCGATGGGTGGCCGAGCACCGGATCGACGAAGACGAGGCGGCGGAGCTCGCGGTCGACCTCGCGTACAACCTCGCCAAGCGAGCGTACAGGCTATAAACGCGTCGTGGCAAACGAGAGCCCCAACGTCGCGCTCGACGCTGCGAGGACCGTGGGCCGCACGATCAAGAACCTCCGCTGGTACGTGTGCGGACTGCTCTTCCTCGTGACGCTGATCAATTACATCGATCGGCAGACGATGGGGGTCTTGAACCCGATCCTGAAGGTGGAGCTCGGCTGGGACGATGCGGGCTTCGGCTGGATCAATTTCGCGTTCTCGCTCGCCTACGCGATCATGTTCGGCGTCGCCGGACGTGTCCTGGACCGGGTGGGCGTACGGGTCGGTTTGATCTGGGCGGTCTTCTTCTGGAGTCTCGCGGCGGCCGGCCACTCGCTGGCGCACGGCGTGGTCGGCTTCGCCATCGCGCGCTTCGCCCTGGGGCTGGGCGAGGCGGCGAACTTTCCCGGTTGCATCAAGGCCACCGCCGAGTGGTTCCCGCGGCGCGAACGGGCGCTCGCTGCAGGGATCTTCAACTCCGGTTCGAGCATAGGCATCATGCTCTCGCCCCTCATCGTCTTGCTCGCGACCAGGCTCGGCTGGCGCGCAGCGTTCGTCTTGACCGGAGCGCTGGGCTTCACCTGGGTAGTCTTGTGGGCGCTCGTCTACAGGGCACCGGAGGCGCACCGAAACCTCGGAGACGAGGAGCGCGAGGTGATCCTCGGCGACAAGGAGCCGTCGGGCGGCGCCGTGCAGGTGCGGGTCCCGTGGACCTCGCTCCTCCGGTACCGGGAGACATGGGCCTTCGCACTCGGCAAGATGATGACCGACCCGGTTTGGTGGTTCTACCTCTTCTGGCTTCCGACTTATCTCACGAAGGAGCGCGGCGTCACGGCGCTGACGGCCTCCATGATGCTTCTCTACCCATACGTCGCCGCGGGCGCCGGGAGCATCGCCGGCGGATGGCTCTCCGGTTTTCTCATGAAGCTCGGCTGGAGTGTCGGTGGCGGGCGGCTCATGGCCATGGGGGTCTTCGCCCTCTTCATGCCGGGCGCGATCGTGGCCGTACTCACGCACAACTCCGTCGTTGCCTTGAGCCTCATCAGCCTCGCTACCGCATCGCACCAGGCATGGTCGGCGAACCTCCTGACGCTGCCGTCGGACATGTTCCCCAAGAGGCTCGTCGGCTCGGTCGTAGGCCTGGGCGGTATGGCCGGCGCGATCGGCGGGATGTTCATGACGCTCCTAGTCGGGGGCGTCTTGCAGGCCACGCACGACTATGTGCCCCTCTTCATTGCCGCGGGCCTGATGCATCCGCTCGCGCTCCTGGTCATCATCCTTTTCGCCGGGCGTGACTTCAAACAAGCCGAGGTCGACACCGGCGACGCCGCGCCGAGCCGCAACCTGTTCCTGACCGGAGGCGCCGTCACGCTCTCGGGAGCGGGCCTCATCGGCGTCGTCTTGGTCTCCTGGGGTGTGCTCGAGAAGCGATCGCTCAGCGCCGCGGTGCAGGGTCTGGTCGCTTCGATCGGCGTCGCGGTCCTCGGCGCTGCGCTGCTCTATGCGAGCCGAGGCCGCCGCTCAGGCGAGTGACCCGGGCGCCGAATCGCCCCGCAACCGGTATAGCGTCTCGCCCGCCCTGGCGACGTGGAGTAGGCCTTCCTGCTTCTTTTCTTGCCAATCCTCGACCCGAATCGTCCGGTAATCGCGGTATCCGAGGTTGACGGCGCGGCATTCGGCTTCGCCGATGCCGGTGGCGAGCGTAACCTGGATGCGCGGGCGCTCTGCACCGTCCTCGTAGGTGCCTGCGCCCTTGACGTGGGTCGCGTGCGCCAGCACACCCCGCGGGACGCTCGAGAACCGGCTCATCTGCTTCACGAAGTAATCTCGAACGTGATATCCGATCTGCCGGATGTGCCCTCCGTGCGTCGTCGAGATACGTGAAATATGCGGAGCATACACGATGAGCTCTCCGCCGTCCGCGACGACCGGCTCCAGCTTGTACGCGCATTTTCCTCCGACCCAGAGCTCGTCGTACATGGCCGGGGCGCAGCTCAGGACCGAGTGGAACGCGCGCTCCTCACGGACGACGTGAACGTGGCTCGACAGGTCCGCGGCCGCGCTCCAGGCCTCCTCCGGCGTGCCGACGTACAGACCGACCAGATCGTCCCCCTTGACGACCAGGCTCACGCATTTGCGCTCGACAGGCACCATGGATGCTGCCTTGTCGACGATTGCGCGGACGGGGGTGTACTTCGAGCCGATGATCGACTGGTTCGTGATTAGCGCTCCGAGCCAGTGGAACATATCGATGATCTCTCTGCCCGAGATACCGGGAAAGAGATACTTGTTGCCGCCGGAGAAGCCGACGACCTCGTGAGGGAACGTCGGGCCGACGATGAGGAGCAGATCGTACTCGAAGACGAGCTTGTTGATCGTCACGTCCACCCGCTCGCGCATGAGGCCGTCCGAAATCCGTTCGACCTCATCTTCCGAAATGGAACCGATGGAGACGAGTTGGCCCGGTTCGGCCCATTGGTGGTTGTAGAACCTCGTCGCCCGATACTTCCCCAAGCGATCCGCAGCGGTGATACCGAACCTCCTCTCGATGGCGTCGTCGCTCATCTGCGGGTGAGTCCCGAGCGCGATGAGCACGTCGACGGCGTCGGCGACGCCCACCAGCAAGTCGTGCAGCACCTGGAAGAGGAGGTCGATGGGAGCCGTCCGCGTGTGGTCGGGAACGATGAGCAGGACACGCTTTCCGCGTACGCCCCATCGGCCAACTTCGTGTCCGAGGCGCTCGCGTACGGTCGTCTCGCTGACCACGGCTTTCGTGCCGCCCGCTCCGACCACCATCCGGCCTGCGTCGCAGCATACCCCTCCTCAGAAGAACAAGAAAGGCCCGCAGTGGTGGACCCATCCTCGCGAGCGCAGCCTGCGGCAGCACGACCCCCAGCGGACGCGTGGGCGTCAACGACAGCGGCTCGGATGTCTTCGATCGGCGGATCACCCCGGACGGCAACGCCGGCTCGGCCGACGTCTCGGCAGAATGCGTGAATCCGCACCCATTTGGCGACGGGAAGCAGGCGGCCGCCACCTCGTGCGCCACGCCGGACACGGGCCCCTGCTTCGCTAAAAATGCTCGTGCGCGATGCGTGGGCGACTTCCGGACGGCCATCCCTGCGCCCTCGATGATCGACATCGCGTTTGCAGGGTCGGCGTCCGCCGTTGTCTGGACGTAGGACCGGACTTGCTGGAGCACGCCGATGAGGGCAGTGCGCTTCTCGTTTCGAGTAGCGACCGCCCCCTTGGCGCGCCCCAGCGCCGCCGTCTCGGCGGTCTGCAGCGCGGCGGTGGCCGTGCTGAGCGTCGTGAGCGGCGGGTTGGGGTTGGAGAAGGATGGGTTCCCGGTCATGTGTTCGAGGACACGCTGGGAGTACACGATGAGCGCGGGAATTTGCTTGGGAAGGCCGAGTGCAATGGTGATGCGATGAGTGTTCTTGGTCGTGGTGGTCATGATGATTCTCCGTTTTCGTTGTGATTTGGAAATACTCAGACTTGATCTGACACTTACTTGGCCCGTCGGTGCCCCTCACG